>JAURFW010000035.1 GCA_030834125.1 Bacteroidota bacterium
GGACAGTATGAAATTCCAACATTTGATCTTGTAATAGTTGATTTGTATCCCTTTAATGAAACCGTTGCAAACGAAGGAACTGAATCAGATATTATTGAGAAAATTGATATTGGGGGTATTTCATTAATCCGTGCGGCTGCAAAAAACTTTAAATACACGACGATAATTTCTGATAAGTCTGATTATTCGAAATTGGGAAATATTTTAATTTCACAAAAAGGTGAACTCAACATGGAACAAAGAAAATCGTTTGCGTCAAAAGCATTTTTTGTAAGTTCCAATTATGATGGAGATATAGCTGACTGGTTTGACGGAAAAACCAAAACAACATTACGATATGGTGAAAACCCCCACCAAGAAGCATACTTTAAAGGAAATCTTGAAGAATGTTTCGAAAAAATCCAAGGTAAAGATTTGAGCTATAATAATCTATTAGATGTAGATAGTGCTGTTAGTTTACTAAGTGAATTTGATGCTAATGATGGTTCTACCTTCCTTATTATTAAACATAATAATGCTTGCGGGTTGGCAACACGTAAAACTGTTTTTGATGCTTGGACTGATGCACTCGCTGGTGATCCAGTTTCTGCTTTTGGAGGTATTTTGGCATGCAACCATACCATCGATGGACAAACTGCAACCGAGATTAATAAATTATTTTTTGAAGTCTTAATAGCTCCCGATTTTACTACGGAAGCAAAATCAATATTAGCAGCAAAAGGGAATCGTATACTTCTGAAAATTCAACCTACATTATCAATGAATGAAGTATTGGTGAGAACAGCTTTAAACGGAGAATTAGTTCAAGTTCGTGACAATTCAACTGAGAAATCATCACAAATGAAATCCATTACGAAAACCCAACCTACAGAAGATGAAATTAAAGATCTAGAATTTGCCGTTAAAGTAGTAAAACAAACAAAAAGCAATACTATAGTTTTAGCTAAAAATCAGCAGTTACTTGCCAGTGGTACAGGGCAAACTAGTCGTGTTGATGCCCTATTACAGGCTATTGAAAAAGCAAATAAATTTGGTTTTGATTTACGCGGTGCGGTAATGGCAAGTGATGCCTTTTTCCCCTTCCCAGACTGTGTTGAAATTGCAGACCAAAGTGGAATAACAGCGGTAGTTCAACCCGGAGGCAGTTTAAAAGACCAAGCAAGTATTGACTACTGTGATGATAATCAAATGGCTATGGTGTTTACTGGCGTTCGTCATTTCAAACATTAAAGTTGGGTATGATTTTTGGTGTAATACCATGATAGTAGAATGTATAACTTAATAAAATTTTTCCTTTTTAAACTTAATCCTGAAAAAGCTCATTTCGTTGCACTATCATTAATAGAGACAACGTTGAGACTTCCTATTATCGGAAAAATACTTAAGTCTTCATTTAAACCTTCAAATAAAATAATCAAAGCAATAAATTTTGGTGGAATTAAATTCCCAAATCACATAGGACTCGCTGCGGGATTTGATAAAGACGCAAAACACTTAAAACTTTGGAAAGATATTGGCTTTGGTCATGTCGAAGTGGGCACAGTTACGCCAAAACCACAAAGCGGTAACCCTAAACCAAGATTATTTCGTTTAGTATCTGACGAAGCCATAATAAATAGAATGGGCTTTAACAATGACGGAGTATCGTCTATGGTTGAACGATTAAAAATGCGTCCAGAAGGACTAATTGTGGGTGGAAATATCGGAAAAAATAAGATTACTCCTAATGAAGATGCTGAGAATGATTATATACATTGCTTTAACGAACTTTATGATTTCGTTGACTATATCACAGTAAATGTATCTAGTCCCAATACACCAGGACTGAGGGATTTACAAAATGAATCTTTTTTAGTTCCATTATTTGAGAAACTTAATAAAATCAGAGAGGAAAAAGGGATTTTCAAACCTCTCTTTTTAAAAATAGCTCCTGACTTACAGATGTCTGAATTGAAACGGTTAGTTGGAGTAATTAAAAAATTACCAATTCAAGGTATCATAGCAACTAATACAACTATATCTCGTGATGATTTAGAAACTTCGGAAAAGAAAATTAAAAAAATTGGTGCTGGTGGATTAAGCGGTAGACCTTTATTTAATACTTCTACAACCATACAATCTACATTGAGTATTGAATTGGGGAATGATTTCCCGATAATAGGAGTTGGTGGTATCCTTAATGCTGACGATGCGAACGAAAAAATAAACAGGGGAGCTGGACTAATTCAAATTTATACAGGATTTGTTTACCAAGGTCCTTGGATTGTAAAATCAATTCTTAATGGATTAAAGCAATAGGACTGCTGATAATTTTATTGTAATTTGGCTTTATGAGATTTCGATTAATTACACTAAATCTAATTGCCACTGTATTAATTTCATGGGTGAGTCAAAGTACCCAAACGAAATTAGAAATACCTAAAATAATTGAAGGAGAGCAGATAATCGAACATTATGCATATACCCTAAGCTACAATGAAGAATATGAACAAGCTAATTGGGTTGCATATTCTTTGAAGAGTTCAGAGCTAATCAAAGCCGCGAAAAGGAGCAATCGATTCAAACCAGATCCTTTAGTAAAAACTAAATCAGCCAATACTAAAGACTATACAAAAACAGGTTTTGATAGAGGACACTTAGCGCCTGCCGCAGACATGGCATTCTCAATTACTGCTATGGAAGAGAGTTTTTTCATGAGTAATATATCACCACAAAGGCCAAAATTCAATCGTGGAATATGGAAAAAACTCGAAGAAAATGTCAGAAATTGGGCAGAAAAAGAAGGCAATCTATTTATTGTTACAGGTCCAGTACTTACTGATAATCCTACAGATTTTATTGGGAGGACTTCAAAAGTTGTAGTACCAAATTATTTTTACAAAGCGCTATTAGATACAACGGGAACGGATAAGGCAATTGCATTCATTCTACCAAATAGAGGTTCTGACCAACCTCTTTCAGATTTTGTTGTTAGTATAGACTCATTAGAAATTGTATTAGGCCGAGATCTATTTCACAACTTATCTGATGATGTTGAGTTTAACATTGAAAAATCAGTTCGATATTCGGACTGGGATTAGCGTTTCCCTTTTTTCTTTTTAGGTAGTTCGCCAACATATCGAATTTCAATATCTCCAGAAGGGTAATAAACGTTTCCGAATATGAGTAGTATTGTCCGAAATAGATACTTTTTATTTTTATAAATTACAGGAATTTCTGCCCTTACACTTGGTGCTCCGCCTGTATTCGTATAATGTATGAGTTCTGTTTTTTTAAATTCAACATTGGAGGATTTGATTCGCTTATTCCGCATAGCTTTATGCAGAGATTCCATCCCTTTGGTAAACCTATACCTATAATTTATATACTGACCGTGTAATATAATAACTGGAGAAATAGTATCATTCACCCTTGCCATTTGAATAAATATTCTTTCCGGCATTAGTTGTTCGCTTTTTGTGGTCTTCGGATTACAAGACCACCACCATAGGCTATCCATTGCAACCTCAACACTTGAAAAACCCGTATCTTTTTTAATATCGAACGTATCTGAATTTAAGACATTTTGTGATTTGGTTCTATCACAATAAAAAAGCGATATGAGCCACACTATTATCCAAACAAAGTTCCGAACTTTGAACATGTTCCACTAAAGTAACACATAATGGCATCATTTGACAATCCTCCAAATAAATTAATTCAATCATCAAGCCCATATTTATTGCAACACGCATTTAATCCTGTAGAATGGAACCAATGGTCTGAAGAAATTTGGAACCAGGCAAATCATCAGAATAAATTAGTATTAGTAAGCATTGGATACAGCACCTGTCATTGGTGTCATGTAATGGAAAAAGAGTCTTTTGAAGATTATGAAACGGCAGAGATTATGAATCAACATTTAATTTCAATAAAAGTTGATCGTGAGGAAAGACCGGATATAGATATGTTTTTTATGGATGCATGTCAATTAATGACTCAAAAGGGAGGTTGGCCATTAAATGCAATATGCCTACCTGATGGCAGACCAATATATGCGGGCACATATTTTCCCAAATCTAATTGGCAGAACCTAATCATTCAGTTATCTCAACAATTTACTTCATCTCCTGAAAAGTTTGAGGAATATGCAGAAAACCTGCAAAAAGAGATGTTGAGAATGGCACAACCAGAAAATGTTTCTAAAGAATTGAATATCAATCGCAGTGAATTATTTGAAACTTTTGAAAAATATATTGAAGATGTTGACTGGGAAGAAGGTGGTAAAACCAGGGTACCGAAATTTATGGTTCCGATTCAATTTGAATATGTTCTAGATTATTATTTACTTACTGAGGATCCCAAAGCCAAAGAATATTTACATTTAAGCTTATTGAAATGGGCAAACGGTGGGATATTCGATCAAGTAGGAGGCGGTTTTTACCGCTACAGCACAGATAGATATTGGTTTGCTCCTCACTTTGAAAAAATGCTCTATGATAACGCTCAAATGCTTTCACTTTATTCAAGAGCACACGCATGGTCAAAAGCAGACATCTACAAAGAGATAACTCTCAAAACATGGGAATTTATTCAAAGAGAATTAAAATCCCCTTCGGGAGGATATTATTCGGGATTGGATGCTGATAGCGAAGGAGTAGAAGGAAAATATTATGTTTTTACATATGCTGATCTTAAAAGCATTTTAACAGAAAATGAATTTAATTGGATACAATCTTGGTCAAACATACAAGAAAATGGGAACTGGGAGGACGGTTTCAATATAATATATGGTTCAAAAGCACCTCTTCAAGTATTAGAGGACTTAGGCATTTCAGGAGAAGATTTCTACAAACTCAAATCCCTAGTAATATCTAAGCTCTTTGAAGCACAGTTACCAAGAGTAAGACCATCATGTGATACAAAAATTTTAGCTTCTTGGAATGGATTAATGCTGAAAGGATTAAGTGACTGTGCCTATTATTTAGAAGATGAAAACTTTTTAACAGAAGCTCTAGAATTGGCCAATTTCATAATAAATACTTTGTGGGATTATAATCAAAAGATTTTATTCCGAACCTTTTCAAATAATAAAAGATACACGGCAGGGTTTTTAGAGGATTATTCGGCTGTTGGACTTGGGTTAATTCATTTATTTAAAGCCTCCGAAGATGAAAAATGGTTGAATTGGGCAGTAGAAATAATAAATTCGGCAATAGAACAATTTTTCAATGAAGATAGAAATCAATTTTTATTCTCAGGTACAAAAAATGAATCACTAATTATTCAAAGACCGGATATTACCGACGATGTGATTCCTAGTTCAAGTACATTAATGGCAATATGTTTAGAGAGTTTATTTAATTACACTGGCGATATTAAATTTAAGAAATACTATAATATTTTACTTCCACAAACCAAAGAAATGACAACTGCCTACCCTTCTTGGCATACGGGTTGGGCAAGATTATTCTTGATTGAAACCGTGGGGAACGGTCACGCAGTTTTACATAATTGGAATGGGAAGTTGCAGATAAAAGGTAAACTTCCATCTTGGTTCACAATTATTAATTCTAATTCTCTTTCAGAATTATTCTGGTTAAAATATACCGATAATCAGAGTGCTGGAATTTACACCTGTATTGGTGATACTTGTTTTGAATGCGTTACTGATGATGACTCTGCTGCAGAAATAATAGCCGACTATTACACTTTAGGTATAGAGTAATCTAAATCAAATAAAACTGCATTCGGTAATGCAAACCACCTAGGTAAATCATACCTATACCATTGTATCCGCCCCCAATTTCTACGCCCAATTGAGAATAGTGATTTAACGCTCTACGCAGAGCTAAATAGGCATGTGCAGTTTCGGCATGGGAAAACCCATGTTTAGGATTATCGTCTTCCACCGTAACATAACCCGTTCTAAACCCTAACTCCCAAACCCATTTTACGGGCGGAAGAATTGAAATTACAATATCACCTGGTTTGTGCTTTGATTTACCCCAAATGTTACAGTCTTGTCTGATTATTTTTTGAATGAATCCACCATAGGTAAAATGTTCATTGAACCATATTAGCTGATTCCCTGGAATAGTGTAAGAGATATTTTTAGAATAGCCCATTTTTAAAAATGAACCAAATCGATAATCATTATTCAATGCTACTTCTGGTGTTACGCTCACGGAGGCGAAGTCAAACTGCCCTCCTAAATATAAATGCTGGGCTTTAGAAGGCCCAGCATTTAAAAATATAAGCGTTATTATAATTACTTTTCTCAGCACTTATAAGCTCTTAACCTCATTTACCAATTTTTGCAGACTGTCTTTAGCATCACCAAATAACATCCCACATTTTGGATCATAGAATAAAGCATTTTCAATTCCGGCATAACCAGATTTCATACTTCTCTTGAGAACAACTACTTGCTTCGATTGATCTACATCAAGTATAGGCATTCCGTAAATTGGACTAGTTGAGTCGTTTTTAGCAGCTGGATTAACAACATCATTTGCACCTACAACTAACACCACATCTGTAGTTGGAAATTCCGAGTTGATATCTTCCATCTCAATTAATCGATCGTATTCAACATTACTTTCTGCTAATAACACGTTCATGTGTCCAGGCATACGACCTGCCACGGGATGTATAGCATATTTAACATCTACACCTTCTTCTTCTAACAATAATTCTAATTCATGACAAACGTGTTGTGCTTGAGCAACTGCTAATCCGTATCCGGGAACAATTATTACTTTAGATGCGTACTTCATCATAATTGCTACGTCTGTAGCTTGTACTTCACGAACAGATCCACTTGTGGAAGTACCTCCACCTGAACTAGAACCACCACCAACCATTCCAATAAGTACGTTAGTAAGTGAACGATTCATTGCATTACACATTACAACGGTAAGTATCGTTCCGGCTGAACCCACTAATACACCGCCCATCAACATTACGTTATTGTCATACAGGAATCCACCACAAGCAGCGGCAACACCAGTAAATGAATTCAGCAATGAAATTACAACAGGCATATCTGCTCCACCAATTGGGAATACGAATAGCAATCCATAAATTATCGCTAATCCCATCGTAACATAGAACCAAATTATGGTATCATTTAACTGTATAGCAGCATCATATGTAAAATAAGCTGCAATGATAATTCCAATCAGGAATATCATATTGATATATTGTTGACCTGGAAATCTGAAGTCTCCTACTTTTCCGTTTAATTTACCCCAAGCAACCATGCTTCCAATAAAAGATACTGTACCAATTATTAAACCAGCAATAATTGGGATAAACAGACCTAAACTAAAAGTGTCAGTAATATCTATTTCTGAGGACGACATTGCCCTGGCATCCTTTCCAAATTCATTCAACACATGAGAGATATGTTTCCACTCAATAATAGAAATAAGAGCAGCCGCTAAACCACCCATACCATTGAACAAGGATACCATTTCTGGCATTGCTGTCATTTGAACACGTTTAGCCATTATGGTACCTACAATAGTGCCAAATACAATAGCAGCTAAAATATATCCAATATTATCAATCACATGGAACCCTTTTTCGTTTAGGAATAGCGTTCCTAAAACGGCAACGGCCATACCAAAAGCAGCTACTAAATTCCCTTTTCTAGCAGAATCTGCTTTCCCCATCATTTTCAAACCTATTATGAATCCTACGGAACCAATTAGGTATGCAATTTCCTGTAAATGTTCCATGATTATTTTTTAGGTTTCTTTTTAAACATCTCTAACATACGGTCGGTAACTACAAAGCCTCCGATTACATTTAATGTTCCAACCACGACGCCTACAAAACCTATGATTAATGAAAAATAATCATTTGGCTGAGCCTTACCTAGAACAATAATTGCTCCAATTAGGACAACGCCATGAATGGCATTTGCTCCACTCATGAGTGGTGTATGAAGAACACTGGGGACATGAGAAATCAATTCAACGCCTACGAAAATCATTAATATGATTAGGTAAATGTATGATATATTTTCTCCAATAAAAGTTAATATAGATTCCATAATTTATGATTCTGATTTAAGAATTGTTCCGTTAGAACAGATTAAACTTCCCTGAATAATTTCATCTTCCATGTCAAGAGAAATATTACCATCTTTTCCAATTAATTTTAGAAGTTCCCAAATATTTCTGGCGAATAAATCAGATGCATTAGTTGATAGGGTTGAAGGTAAATTAACGGAACCAATGATTCGAACACCGTTTACTTCTGTAATTTTATTGGCTACTGTTTTAGCACAATTTCCACCTTGTTCTGCTGCCATATCTACAACCACTGAACCGCGTTTCATAAGCGACAATTGCTCTTCATCAATTAACACGGGAGCTTTTCTTCCAGGAACAAGTGCTGTGGTTATAACAAGGTCCGCTTGCGACAATGACTTATTAACGGCTTCCCTTTGAAGTTTACGATATTCGTCTGAGGCTTCTTTTGCATATCCTCCTTCACTTTCAACGCTGGCACCTTTAACCTCGATGAATTTCCCTCCTAAACTCTCAACCTGCTCTTTTGTTTCAGGACGCACATCGGTTGCTTCAACTACTGCACCTAAACGCTTTGCAGTTGCAATTGCCTGTAAACCTGCAACACCAACTCCAAAAACTAGAACCTTGGAGGGAGTAATTGTACCAGCAGCTGTCATTAACATTGGAAATATTTTATCGAGGTGATATGCCCCTTCAATTACAGCTCTGTATCCTGCCAAGTTTGCTTGAGAACTCAAAATATCCATGGATTGTGCACGAGATATACGAGGAATCGCATCTAAAGAAATTGCATTCCAATTTTTGGCGTTCATTTTAGCCACAATGTCTGCATTTGTTCTATGGTAAATTGAAGAGATCCAATAAATTTCGTCTGGAAGCGAATCAATTAATTCTCCTGTTGGAATATTAATATGCACAAAGGCGTCTGAGCCTTTTAATTGATCAAAAGTTTGCACAGTAGCACCGGCTTGAGTATATGCATCATCTGTAAAATTTGCAGCAAGTCCTGCACCAGATTCAACAAAAATCTCAAAACCCATTTTAATGATACTACCTGCAATAATTGGCGTCATACCTACTCGACTTTCATCGTTTCGACGCTCTTTTAGGATAGCAAGTTTCACGTATATAGATTTATTTAGATTGCGAATATAGATATTGAATTAAATTGACAATGTGATATTTGTCAATAAATACTATTCTTTAATTATTCGATTAATTTGATTCCCAATTTTCAAAAAGTAAATTCCTTGAGCCCAATCAGAAGTATTAACAAGAAATCCTTCTTTCACCGCCATTGTTTGAATTTTTATTTCTTGGCCAGAAAAACTGTAACAACGAATATTATTAATTGAGATATTAGCTTGTAAAGATGTAATCGTTAATTCATTCTTAACTGGATTTGGATTAACCCCAATTTGATTGTTCTGTATTTTTTCAGTTCCAACTCCCCATCCGACAAATATCAAATCGTTGTAGGTAGTATCATCACTATTTGGGCCTCCTCCGCTGGTAAGTTTAACAGTGTAAGTACCGGCCTGAGTAAATATAACTTCTGGATTAATTGATGTTTGAGAAGTACCGTTAACAAATTGAGCACCGTTTACCGGATTAAATTGCCATTGAGCAGTTGCCGCAAATGGTTTTGTAAGGTTGGTGAATTTAAATGTGTCTTTCCCCACCTCTCCTTTAACTTTATTTACCTTAAAATCTGCTACGAAATTGGGTTGATTCCCACCGGAACCACCCGTATTTAGCCCTCTAAAGCTATCACGGTATAATATAGTAACAGGTGTAAATCTTCCTTGGTTGTCTAATTGACCTTGTATTTCAAGCACAGGTATATGTTCTTCATTAGATAGCCATTTAAACGATAATTGCTTTCTTGCAATTGGAGTTTTACCAAAAATAGAAATTATTGTATCCACCTCATCTACAAATGTTCTAACTCTAATTACGTCTTTATATATACCAAATGGTGTAGTTATACTACCCCATGCATCAACAACATTCGTTCTTTTTCCTGATTGCTTGAAAGAAAAGGCGTTTTGACCTGGAATTGAAAATTGAAAATCAAAAGCAGTCACATCACTATCGTTATACTCTAACGGGAACTGATAAATCTCATCTTCATCCTTATAGTTTGCCGCCAGTGGGATTCCGGAGGTTGTATAGCCTATACCCTCCGCTTTATAAACTGATTTTGAATTGGAATAGAAGGTGTAAACATTTGTAAAGGTTAACGGTCCTCCACCTAAAGTATCCGCAGTTAAAAGCCCTGTTTGACCGAAAAAATAAAAGGCATATTTAGTTTTTAATGCGCTTTGGTATTCATATAGCCCTGATGCAGTAGGGGTTAATTTAGAGAAGTCCCAACTTTGGCTTCCCCCTTTTTTCATCCAAAGTGAACCTAAATTCAAAGCGCTAGCTGAAGAGTATCTGATAGTATCTCCAGACACAGGCATGTCTGAATTAGTTATTGTTATTTGACCGAAAAGGTTAAGAGTTGCAAGGGTTAACATTAGAAATGCCGAATATTTTGCAAAATTCATACATCGAAAGTAAGAAAAATATCTTGTGTATGATTATTAAATCCTGAAAATTAACGACTTTTGCAAGTCTATGGAAAACAGATGGACAGCGAAATCATTACCAAACACAGAATTGATATCGCAACTATCTGAAAATATGAACATATCGAACTCCATTAGTGCCATTTTATTGCAAAGAGATATTGATAACAAAGAAAAGGCACAAGCATTTTTCAGACCCCAACTTTCGGAATTGCACGACCCCTTCCTGATGAAGGATATGGATAAGGCAATAAAGAGAATTAAATCGGCAATAAATTCTCAAGAGAAAATGATGGTATATGGTGACTATGATGTAGATGGAACTACGGCCGTTAGCATTGTATTCTCATATTTTCAAACCTTAAATCATAATATCGAGTATTATATCCCCCATAGATATAAAGAAGGATATGGAATTAGTAAAATTGGAATTGATTACGCAAAAGAACAAGGCATATCTTTAATAATTGCTCTAGACTGTGGAATCCGATCTGTTGAGTTAATTGATTATGCAAATTCACTGGGAATTGAATTTATCATTTGTGACCATCACCTACCCGGAGATCAAATTCCAGCGGCGGCAGCGGTTTTAAATCCAAAACAAAATGATTGTCCATACCCTTACAAAGAACTATCCGGTGCGGGAATTGGATTCAAACTAATTCAAGGGTATTCTAAAAAAGAAGGTTTTGACGAGGATAAGGTTATGGAATATATTGACCTAGTCGCTGTGAGTATAGCTGCAGACTTGGTAGATATGCGAGGAGAAAACCGAATTTTGGCGTTTTATGGTATCAAGAAACTAAATGAAAATCCATCAATTGGATTACAAGCATTAATGCCAAGTAACCAAAGAAAAATTTCGTACACAGTACAAGATATTGTATTTGGCATTGGACCCAAAATAAATGCTGCAGGTAGAGTTTCAGATGCGAAAGCCGCTGTTAGTGTTTTGATTGAACGTGACTACACAAAAGCGGTTCAACTCACAAGAGTACTTAATGATCAAAACGACGAACGCAAGGAACTTGACACAGATATTACCCGAACCGCAATTGAAATGGTTGATTGCGACCCAGTATTACAAAGCAAAAAAAGTTTAGTAATCATGGGTAAAGAGTGGCATAAAGGTGTTATTGGTATTGTTGCTAGCCGAATGGTTGAACAATATTATAAGCCAACCATAATCTTCTCTCTTAATGATGGAATGCTTACCGGATCAGCAAGAAGCGTAAAGAATTTCGACATACATGAAGCCATTTCTTTATGTTCTGAATGGGTTGAACAATTTGGGGGACACAAATATGCTGCTGGACTATCAATTAAAGAAGAAAACTTTGAAATTTTCTGCGAGAAATTTGAAGGAATAGTAACTAGTAATATTGCTCAAAGTTCTTTATCACCAGAGATTGAATACGACCTTGAAATCAACTTAGAAGAAATCACACCTGAATTCGTAAAAATAATAAATCGAATGGCGCCATTTGGCCCAGGAAACCCCACTCCTGTATTTATGTCATCTGGTTTAAGATCATCAAATAGCGTGCGTGTTCTAAAGGATAAGCACTTAAAACTTCAAGTATCACAGGGTGGTCCTTTTTATGATTCAATTGCCTTTGGACTCAGCGAGTACTTACCCACCGTTTCAAATGGGAATGAATTTTCTTGTTGTTATTGCGTTGAGGAAAACCATTTTAACGGAATAACAAAGTTGCAATTGAGGATAAAGGATTTTAAATAATTGTCACTTTTTGTTAGAATTAGCAATAGTGAATCTACTAAATTTTTGACATTAGTATTTTTTGTTAAAAAATTACGAATTTTGAACTTTATTAAAATGAAAAAACTTACTTTAGTATTACTTTTATCCTTTCTCGGGGTAAGGTCAGGAGTCTCACAAATAAGTTCCAATTTATCATTTTCACTTTCATCTGGTCCATTTTTGCCGGTTGACGCCAATGGTTGTGGAGTAGCACTTCCTACCGCATATTTAGTGTCAGTTGCAGCAACAAATAATGGCAGCACTGAGATAAATGCAGGAACCCTTGGTTTAGATTCTATGCCAAGCGGATGGCGCGTAATTGGGCCTAATAATGCAGAATATATTCTAGGTAAAATCCCTGCAGGTGAAACTAGAACTGCATTTTATTTTGTAGCCGCAAACTGCGCAGATAAAGGAAATACAGTAAATATTAGATTTACAGCAAATAATGGAACAAACACACAATTCTATCGTCCAAGTATAACCGTGGAGGGGATAATCTCAGCGAATTCTGCAGGTGCCATTACTTCAAAAATTTCATCACTTGATATATTAGGTTCGGTAGTTTACGATACTATTACATATTCATTTTCTAGTTTCAAATCTGGGAACCATATGTTAATGAATCCATCTTCACTAGTAACCTTTAAAGCATCATTGTTGAAATTAGTAGAGTCGGAGGTGATTTCTGCACCTACCAATATTGGTATAAACGTTGGAGATAATAATAAGACCTACTTTACTGCTGGGTTCAACGCACAAGGGAGTACCTCATATGATATTACCCAA
>JAURFW010000039.1 GCA_030834125.1 Bacteroidota bacterium
TCGTTACTTTAAATTTTGAATTCGGGGTACCTCTGAAATATTGCATCATTTCATCTACCGGTTGATCTGTGAGGTCCATTTTTCCTACTTTGTATACTCTATCTCCTAGGCGAATTCCGGCATTATAAAACCCAAATCCTTTAATAATTTGGCTTACCATAGGTAATCCATCTCGCTCAATGACGTGGCAGCCAACTCCTCCATATTCCCCGTATCGTTCAATTAGTGCTTCTTCTGCTTGATATTCATTAAAAAAGACCGTGTATGGATCTAGAGACTTAAGCATGTTTTTAACCGCGGCTTCTCTGAGCTGTGCCGGTGGAATTTCATCAACATAGGCTTCTATTACCTCTTTATAAACGGAGGAAAAGATTTCAATATTTTTAGAATATTCAAATAAGTCTTCACTCCATTTAGCACCGGTAGATAATAGGAGTGCGAAAAATGAAAGTAATACCCATTTAGGTAAATACACGCGCATCTTCCAAAAATACAAATTAGCCGTGGATTTTGATATTTGTATCGATGAATAGTTTGTATTTTAGGCTTTTGGTAAAGGGTTTGTAACTTTGTATGAATTATGAGTAAAACTTTAACCTTTGAAGAACAATTCGCATCTTGGATATATAATTCAATATTGTCTTGGGGCATTGATGAGAATTCTGCCAATTGGGTCAAAGCAACCGTATTATCAGTTATCTTGATAATTGTTGTTATTATTTTAGATTGGATCTCGAGAAAAGTACTTTTGTCCACTGTAAAAAAGTACTCAAAAAAGGTAGACCAACCAATTTTAATTCAATTAGTTGAGAAGAAAACATTTAAATTTTTGGCTCATTTGATACCTCTAATTTTTGCCTATATCTCACTACCTGTGGTTTTAAATGGATTTGAAACTTTTGTTGATCCAATAAAGAAGTTTTTGGCATTGGTAATGCTGTTGGCAATATACTTTTTTATACAATCGGTCTTAAAAGTTGTAAAATCTGTTTTGATGCAGGTTGAGGCATTAAAGGATAAGCCGGTAGCTGCATTTGTTCAAGTTGGAAGTATAATTACAACAATAATAGTCATTTTATCTGCTATTACTGTTTTTACAGATCAATCTATACTTAGTTTGTTAACTGCATTAGGAGCAATGAGTGCGGTTTTGTTGTTGGTTTTCAAAGATACCCTATCTGGATTAGCGGCTTCTATAAGAATTTCTACCTACGATATGCTAAGAAACGGAGACTGGATTGAATTTTCTAAATTTGGTGCCGATGGTACTGTCATAGATATTAATCTGGCAACCGTAAGAATTCAGAATTTTGATATGACGCACACAACAATTCCTACTTCCGCATTTGTTTCCGATTCGTTTAAAAATTGGAGAGGGATGCAAGAATCCGATGGTAGAAGAATCATAAGATCAATTAGCATCAGCTTAGGAAGTGTGAAATTTGCATCTGATGAACTCCTACATAAACTCATTTCTGATCCATTATTGAATAAGTATATTAAGGAGAAGATGGACGAAATCAAAGATTACAACGAAAATATAGCTATACCAAATGGTCTTACTGTTAGGAGATTAACAAATCTTGGGTTATTAAGGCAATATATAAAAGCATATTTAGAAAATAGGCCTGAGGTTAATACAAATCTTACTTTAATCGTTAGACAATTAGCCCCAAATGAAAAAGGTGTTCCATTGCAAGTTTATTGTTTTTTAAAAGAAAAAACATGGGTAATATTTGAAGGAATTCAATCTGATATTTT
Source organism: Bacteroidota bacterium (assembly GCA_030834125.1). Taxonomy (GTDB): domain Bacteria; phylum Bacteroidota; class Bacteroidia; order NS11-12g; family UBA955; genus VMCP01. The sequence goes on from JAURFW010000039.1 coordinate 1,762, forward strand.
TGATCATATAATTTCAGTAGTATCAGATTTTGATTTAGAAATATATGAAAACCCTTCGAATAGAACTTTTGCTCATTTGAAGCTCAATTAGAAAAATTGTTTTTTATTTTTGACTTTTTCACAACCGATTTTTAATAAAAAAATTGAAATTTCTACAACGCATTCTAGCGAAGGATGTTTAATAATTTGGTTTGAAACGAGATAATCTCTATTTTTTGTCAAAAAATAATTCGTATGCCACAGCATACAATTTATTATTGTCAAAATAATTACTTTTAAAGATTCATTATTTTTGTCATATGTCATTTAGTAAAATAACTAAATCAATAGCTCTTTTTAAGCTTTCCCTGATATTTGGGGTTGGTTTGAATGCACAATTAAACGGTAACTACACAATTGGAGGGAGTGGTACAAAAAACTTTAGTTCATGGAATGAATTTGTAGATAGCTTTAATCAAAATGGGGTCAGTGGTAGGGTAGTGGTGAATATGAGGTCTGATGATAGTGCTAAAAAAAGACTAATATTTTCAGGTAATGTAAAGTTTCCTACATCTATATCCAACAATTTGAAAATAAATGGTAATGGACATATCCTCAAAGCAGCTTTAGGTACAGAAGTGATTTCGATGCGAGGAGTGGATTATATAAGCATTAGTAATCTAAAAATAATAAATTCAAGTACCGACTATTTTGCTATGGGTATTCGAATGAGTTTAGGATCTGATAGTAATGTAATTGATAGTATAACTGTGGATTTAAATGGTTTAACTAAAAGGCTTGGATTTGATGGTGCATACATTGTAATTGGAGATACAGGTTCTGTGCTTTCCAGAGAGCCGGCGGTTTTGGCGGGTATTGGAAATACAATTTCTAATTGTCGTTTAATTACTTCAAATAAAAATTCTCCTGGACCATTTTTCGGAATTATTGAGGTGCAAAAGAAAGGTATTGATTCCATCAGTACACACAATAAGTTTATCAATAATTACATTGGAAATGTGTATTCAAGGGGGATGTTTTTTAAAAACATTAATAGTGAAATCATTTATGGGAACTATATAAGCAGAGAATTGGCTAGCAGTGATTCGCCCGTTGATACGTTATTCAAAGCTATAGAAATTACAAATGCTTTTAGTTCATCAAAACCAATTGTTATTACTCAAAATGAAATTTGTAATATTCCGTATTCTCGTCCTGGATTAATTAGCGGTGGAGGATTTATCAATTCATTATACGGCATGGATATATTAACCATTTCTGGATTAGTGAATTCAAGCTCAGTTGAGGCGGTAAATATTTCCCGAAACTATATCCATGATATGGCTTCGGATTCCAGATTTTTTGGAGTTTATACTGCTAATTTTTCTGTGGTTTCAATGAAATATAATTTCATCGAAAAGGCTAATATATATGGTCCTCAAAAGGGACCGGTTTTCTCTTACGGCTTTTACGGAATTTCTGGTAATGATTTAATAATTGATTCAAACCAAGTATCAAACTGTGATTTTGGTAAGACAACAGGTGCTGGAGCAGGTGTAATGTTTTATGCATTTAAGGTGGGGAATATTCAATTTACTCAAAATTCTATTTCTGGAAATTTTGGTGATTCAACAGTTGCAGGAAATGAGTTATATGGAGTGATTGCCTCACAAGATGGCGATTGGTTAGTAAATAAAAATATCATTCTAAATAACGAGGTCAATGTATTGAATGGCTTCTTTTTAGGGGTATATTTAGATTTTGTTTTAGATGCAGAGGTAACTCAAAATCTAGTTGCGAGTAATTTTGGCTATTCTGAGACAATAGGCATTTACAGTGCTAATTACAGTGTCAGTTACAAGAGAGACTTTTATCATAATACAGTGGTCGACAGAAAATCGACATCAACATCTCATGGTAGTGCACTAATATATTTAGATGATGATGGTGATGTAAATGTAGTTGGAAACATTTTGGATGGTGATGGACGAGGTAGAATATTCCCAGCATATATTGCAAGTTTTGCTACACTTGGAGAAATATCAGGAAACTCAATATATTTAAAGAACTATCTATCTCAAACCTGGGCACTTGCAAATAATACATTCACCAATTTTACGGGTTGGTATAATAGCACCTTATCTTCCAAGGATAATTATTATATAAATACCCGTTTTGTTGACGAAAAGTCTGGCGATTATCGTTCGCGTGAATGGAAAAACCAGAATAATATCAAAAAGCAATCTTTTATTATTTCTGATTTATATGGTAAAAAGCGCAACGAGATGTATTGCGATCGCGGTGCAATTTGCGATTCATTTAATTTGCAAATTCTAATCCCATTCACCTCATGGAGCGACTCGGTATGTTCTGGTTTTGAGATTGATGAGTTATGGCCTGTAGTTAATCATTACGGTGATACTGTTGAAGAAGTTCATTTGTCTTATTGGGCTAATAATAAGTTAAATACAGAATCGTTTATTGTAAAAATTGCGCCCAATGATACAGTCTTTTTAGATTTGGGAGAACCCGTAAAAATTAATGTTGTTGGAGATCAAAATTTAGGGATTTTTATTGCGAGCGAAAATGATAATCACGCTGACGATTCTATTTGGGCAGAAACATTTGTTAAAGCTTCTCCCGGTGGAAGCATAATAACACCAATAACTCCTTCAGGTTACCTAAATAAACCGCATTATACTAATTTGAGGGATACAGTGGCTTTAGGTTCTGAAGCTCAATACGAAATTTCAGCACCTAGAGGTTTTATAAACAACGAGTATAATTCAAAATGGAAAATTTCAAGTGAAATATATACTTATAACGGAAAGCTTTTAACTGGGTTAAGTACACAAATACCAACTTCAGGAAACTCATATAAAATTAGTTATAAGTCCCTTGATTCGGCGGTTCAAGATAGTGTACTACAGCTGAAAATTAAAGTAACTGATATGGTTAATGGATGTGATACTATTTTGGTTAGAGATATTTATATTTTCCCTAATCCAGTTATTGATTTTTCACTAAAAGGAGCCTACTGTTCACAACAATTAATTAATTTTATCAATACTTCATATGAGCCAAGAAGTAAGTATTATATTGAATCTAAATGGAGTTTTGATGAAAACGATACTAGTGCCGTTTCTGAAAATTGGGATGCAAGTTATAAATACTCCACCGGTGGTGACTACACAATTACATTAACTATAATCACCCCAGTAACAGGGTTTAAATTCCAAAGCGCCAAAAAGATCAAGGTATTAACTACCCCAACTGCTGCTTTCACTAGGAAGGTTGGTTGTGAGGGAATTCCGATAAGTTTTACAAATACTACTGATGTAAAATCTGCAAATATGGTTTGGGATTTTGGCGATGGTTCGGGTTCTTTAAATAAGGCTGATTTAAGTTTTGATTATTTATTTTCCAAGTATGGAACATATACGGTTTCATTAACTGCAAGTAATTCAACGTGCAGTACAAAATATGAATTAAAGACTCCCGTTTTTGAACGGCCTGTTGCAAGTTATACCTTTACCAGAACGGATGATTGCGTAGGTGGTAATGTCAATTTTAAAGCTACTACAACAATGCAGTCGTCGTTGTTTGGTGTAGTATGGGATTTTGACGAGGCTAACTCTGAAAGTACACTTAAGAATATTAATTACGTATTTAAACAAGATGGAAATAAAACCATTAGGCTCATAGTAAATTCTGAATTTGGATGTTCAGACACAACTTCGGGGAACCTACTAGTAAAGGCTTCACCGGTAGCTGATTTTACATGGGATCGACTTTGTGCTGAAAGTGAAACAAAGTTTAGTAGTATTTCAACAATACCAAGCGGTGAAATTGCAGATTATTATTGGACAATAAATTCTGCAAGTGCTGGATCGAGTAATACAGTCACCAAAAAATGGGGTTCAGTTGGTATACAGAATATTGAATTGAATGTGGTGTTGAGTAATGGTTGTAGCAATTTAATAAAGAAAGAGGTTGAAATACTTGCAGAGCCATTAGTAGAGTTTGAATTGGAAAATAAGTGTGAAGGGGAAGTTGTGAACTTCTCCAATTCAACTATAAATCCCACTTTCGATACGTTAAGATACTCTTGGTATTTTGGGAATATTGATTCATCATTTTCTGAAGAACCAGCTTTACGTTTTTCAGTAGATTCATTTACTAAAGTTCCGGTTACATTATTTGCGTCTATTGATGGCGCATGTGCTTCTAGTTTAACTAAAGAAATGGAGATTTATCCGTTGCCAAATCATTGTCAAATAGAGTATACTCCTGATTATGCGTTCTCATTTTTCGGTGCGAAATTGGAACCAAAAGGAGATGTAAAAATTGGAGGTGAATTAGGAGTAAATTATCAATGGAATATTAAAGGAATTGGTAATAAAGCTTCAAGCGATAAAGATGCAGAAGTTCACTATACGTTGCCATCAGATGGTTCATATGATGCAAGTTTAATTGCTACAACGGCAGATTATGGTTGTGTTTGTAAGAGTAATTTAACCTTGATTATGGATAGACTCAATATTACCAATGAGAATCTCAATATTGAGATTTATCCCATTCCCGCATTAGTTGGTCAAGAAATTACTTTTAATGCAAATCAAAATATAAAAAGTTATGTTCTATTGGATATGACTGGGAAACAAGTTTCAACCCAGACGGTAGGAAATAGCTCGTTTATTATGAAAACTGAAAAAATAAGTGCAGGTAATTATTTATTAAATGTGAAGATGGATTCGAGTGACCAACAGTATAAAATTATTATCAAGTAATGGTTTTTACCCATGTTATTTTTGAGTAGGGTAAAGCGTTATATTTACGCATCAATATTATTTCTACCTTCGGTCAATTTAAAAGCACAAATTACTGCTTTCGGTGATACTCTGAACCTACCGCAATGGGTTCAGAATATTGTAAACGACACCATGAGTGCAGATAAACCAAGATTTGTTTTAATTCCATCAGTAGGTTACACTCCAGAAACTAAATGGGAAATTGGACTAAGCTCTACCGTTGTATTTCATTACAAGAATGATACTTCCCAAAGATTAAGTGAAATAGCTACTTATGCATTTTACACTCAAAATGGACAATTAGGCGTACTTGGTGATCATGTGATTTACGGTCCTTCGGCTAATTGGTATTTATTAGGAAAGTTTAAAATTGAAAACTATCCTTTAGATTATTTTGGTGTGGGTAGTTATACGCAAGCGGAACCAATTGCAGTAATTTCTTCAAATACATTTAATATTCGAGAACGTTTGTTGAAAAGGACCTATAATAATTTATTTATTGGTCTAGAGATCGACTACCAACAAATTAATAATCCACAATTTGATTGGAAGAGTAGTATACAAAACCCTAATTTGCCTAATGGCTATTTGGGAAGCAATAACCTTGGGTCGGGTTTAGGTTTGGTTTGGGATTCAAGAAAGAATCCGATAAATTCAAGGAAGGGCTCTTTATTTGAGGTTGCATACTTATTTTACCCAAAAATATTTGCAAGGTCACACCCTATGAAAAGTATTTATATTGATGGAAGGTGGTATCAGCCTATTTCTGGTAATAAGGTTTTTGCGGCCCAAGTATATGCTAATTTTAATTGGGGCGATGTGCCTTTTAATCAAATGGCCGTTATTGGCGGTCCTATGATAATGAGAGGTTATTACATAGGTAGATTTAGAGATAAACAATACGTTGCCACACAGGCAGAATTTCGTTGGTTGCCTTTTAAGTTTAGCAAGAGATTTGGAGCTACTGTTTTTGGAGGACTAGCATCATTAGCAGAAAATCCAGCAGAAGTATTTTTAAAAGAATTAAATACGCAAGCAAGTACTGATTGGAAATGGGCAATAGGAACGGGTTTGAGATTTCTATTATTTCCCAAAAAGGATATTTTTAGCAGGGTTGATATTGGATTCAATCCAGAAGGTTATGGATTATATATTTATATAGGAGAGGCCTTTTAATATTTTATACCTAGGTCTTTACGAATGTCTCTGAATTCAGGGGAGATTGCGAGCACTGTTATCATATCACGTTCCGCATCGGTTACGTGAATACCATGATTATCGAAAAAACACCACTCTCCATTACATTCTAAACTAACCTTATATTTTTCAGCCGTTTTATCTAGAGACCCTAATTCGCGCTCATATGACTCATAAAGTTCATTGAACTCGTAGTGAATATTTCTGAAAATAGTCGAGAAGTTGGTGCTCATTATAAGTTGGTTGTACGTGACCTGATCGGTTTTATTTAACAATTGTAAATACTCGTAAATAAAGTACTGAAATTTCCAGTGTGAGGTCATGTATGAGTAGATAGTGTTAAGCCATCTTTGATAACCTGCGGCTTGATTCCTGCCATTTTTTATATATGCATTTTTTAACTCCCAGTGGGTCTTTGCCGAATGAAAATAGCAGTTATACTCGTCTAATAAACCAATAATACCGTCACTTTGTGTAGATGAGTTTCCCTCTATATAGGTAGAAAATCGGAAGGATCGTGAACTCTCATCAATATGAGGAATGAGCGAAGATGAAGGGAAAAGTTCAATATCCTCATTGAATAAGAACACTTTATCTGGAGTAATATAAAAATTATAAACAAGCTTCTTTTTGTTTTGGTCGCTTACTTTCAACTTCTAAAATGCTCTGTATTGACTTATGCCATGGTTTAATTCATGCACATTTGTGCTCAAGTCTTCCAGACAGTCCAAAATGTGATTACACTTTAAATATTGATATATTGTACCTGTTTTATAGGTTTTCCAAGTTGTATTATTATTTCCGCGGAACTCAATAATTGTTGGGGTTGATTGATGCCAAGCAAGTACTTGATATTCATCTGGACTTTCTTGTTTGAGGATTTGAATTGCTTGATTTTGCAATATATTATCCTGACTAAAAATGAATGCATTTGATGTAAAAGTTAAAATTGTCAGTAATAATCGCATATGGTAAAACTAATTAATTAAACTTAATTAACCTCTATATTTGTTCAATGAGTAGAACGCATTTTGAGCAAGATTATTTTGAATTTTTCATTGGATTAACTCTGAATAATCATAAACAATGGTTCGACGAAAATAGAGGTACCTATACCAAGGATATTAAACCTATGTTTGAGGAATTTGTGGACACATTAATAGGTGAGATGCAAAAAGTTTCTGCTGATTTTACAGGATTAAACGCAAAAGACTGTATGTTCAGGATTAATCGAGACATCAGATTTTCAAAGGACAAAACACCTTATAAAACATTTTTTTCTGCCTCAATTCATAAAGGTGGAAGAAAAACAATGTATCCTGGGGGAATGTATTTAGAAATTGGACCTGAAAACTGTGCAATTTATTCAGGTGTATACATGCCCGAAAAAGAGTTACTTCAAAAAATAAGGGGTAATATTTATCATAATCTTGAGGAGTTCGACAAAATTATTAATAATAAAAGATTTAAAACCGTATTTGGAGAGATACAGGGTGAAAAAAATAAGAGAATAGAAAAAGAATTCATGGAGGTTGCTGAAAAACAACCGTTAATTTTGAATAAACAATTTTACATATTCCATAAGTTTGAACCTGAAGATACCATGAAGCCGGAATTCGTTATTACTTTGATAGAAGTATGGAAATTAACTAAAGATTTTAACGAATTTTTAAAAAGATAATTAGAGATTGAACTTTATACCCTGTGCAAGAGGAAGTTCTGTTGAGTAATTTATTGTATTTGTTTGTCTTCGCATGTAAGCCTTCCAAGCATCTGATCCACTTTCTCTACCTCCACCTGTTTCTTTTTCTCCTCCAAAAGCTCCACCAATTTCGGCACCAGAAGTTCCAATATTAACATTGGCTATTCCA
>JAURFW010000094.1 GCA_030834125.1 Bacteroidota bacterium
CGGTGCTCCAATTGCCACAGTACTCCCATCACTACTTAATGAGACAGAGTATCCTGACATATCAAATTGTTCTTCTCCATAAATATCAGAGCCTATTTGTATCCAACCGCCATTAATATTTTGAAAAACCCTAACATAACCTTTTGAATCATAAAGTCCAGTTCCTCCAATAGCCACAACACTCCCATCACTACTCAGTGAAACAGAGCACCCTGACTTATCATATTTATCTTCTCCGTAAATATCGGAGCCTATTTGCATCCAACTGCCATTAATATTTTGGTAAATCCTTACAAAGCCTTTATTATTAAATTCAGTCCCTCCAATAGCCATAATACTGCCATCACTACTTAATGAGACCGAATTTCCAAGAACACTATGTGAATCTTCTCCCTTTATATCTGAGCCTATTTGTGTCCAGGTGCCATTAATATTCTGATAAACCCTTACAAAACTTCTCTCATCGTTAATATCCGAAGAACCAGGAACTCCAATTCCAACCGTACTTCCATCACTGCTAAGTGCAATAGTATTTCCGCTTAAATCAGACCCTTCTTCAGTCACAACAATATCTGAGCCTATTTGTGTCCAAATACCATTAATGTTTCGAAAAACCCTTCCATGTCCAGCCTTATCATTACCACGCCCATGAACAGCTACTACACTTCCATCACTACACAATAAGGCAGGCCTCCCAAATTTACCTCGTTCTCCTTCTCCTTCAATATCCGAGCCTACTTGAGTCCAAATTTGCGCAGAAATTGTTTGAGCTGATAAGATCAGTGCAACAAATAATAATTTGATTTTAAATTTCATGATAGTTTGGAAGATAGAAATAAAATTTCTTTAATATAATTATCCTAAATAAAAGTCTTCTTTTTTTATTGGAATCAAGTTTTATGATGAAAATGATTTGATTCGTTCATACAAAAAATACATGTCTTTGTATGAAGAAAAACTAAATCGCGCGATTGACAAACAAATGGCGGAAAAAGCTGAAAAAGCAGAGAATCGCATGGTGTCACTTATGGCAATGGTTGCAGGCTTCATGACTGTAGTCATCATTGCAATAATTTTGCTTTTATTCTCAATTCAAGGCATCCTCAAGAAACGAGAGAATAACGAATAATTTCCTTTTTCATTCAATAAAAGGGGGGCCATGTGAGCCCACTAAACCCCTTTCAAAGTGATTGAAATTCAGTTTCTTGGAAGGGGATTTTAACCAATCATAAACAAGTCCGGGGGTTAGAATCCCTCCCTCTCCGCCCGATTCAATTTCACATTGTTTCCATTCCTTTGAAACCGTTGTCCTGCAGGGGTTAATGGCCTCCTATCTATATGGAGCACTACTTTATTAGCGATCATTGTATACAGTACCTATAATTCATTGTTGATATTTTGTGATTTAAAAGCACAAATAATCTATCAACTTCGATTAAACAATGAAATCATTTTTAAATAAATTTCGTTTTTCGGGAATTGGTATTTTATTATTGATATGTTTGAGCCCCGGCTTTTCAAATAGTTTCATTGATTTTCAACGCGACTATAATTCGAGAAATCCAATAACACTAGATGGCTCACCTATGAAAGTGTTCCAACTGCTTCCACCAGAGGGCCTAATTGAACCAGGATGGAATGCTGAAGGTGTAATGTTCTCTTACTTAGATAATGGTCATAAAGAAATGCCAACTACATTTGACTATTGGCTTGCCGACAATGAGTTTAAAATCCGTGTAAAGCGCTCCACTGTTGGAATTTCTTCGGGTAAAATATTTGAATTCGGAATCAATTTCAATGGTAAAACAATTGAATTAATCAAAGATGGTCAAGTTGGCGAATACAGACCTTTGTAAATTATTGTGATGAAGAAAATACTTTCCTTATTAATCATACTACTTTCAATATGCTCTATTCATGCCCAACGAATGTATGATGGCTCGGGTCGGCAATTGGGAAGAATCGATGGGGATCGATTTTACAATGCTTCAGGACAACAAATAGGCCGTGTCGATGCTCAACGCATTTATGACGGTTCGGGTCGTCTAATTGGC
>JAURFW010000010.1 GCA_030834125.1 Bacteroidota bacterium
ATGATCTATTCCTAGAGAATTGTGAGTAACAAGTTACCAATAAATCTCCCAAATATGCCGCTTCTTTAACGTCTCTATTTTCTTGATGAATGTCATGAAGAAAATGTCGCATTTCACGAATTGCAGCTGAAACATATACTGCTAGAAAATTATCACCATATCCTAATCCGTGTGCAATACCCGCACCAATTGCATAAATGTTTTTTAATACACTCGCATATTCGGCACCAATTAGGTCCTTAGTTTGAGAGACCTTAATAAATTTGCAATTTATTAATTCGGCAATTTTTGAAGTTTGATCTTCGTTTAATGAACTTACAGTTAGGTAGCTTAGTTTTTCCCAAGCAACTTCTTCAGCATGACAAGGACCAGAAATCAGAACTATTTTCTCCATTGAGATACTGTGTTCTTGATTCAAATAGCCTGCGACTACTGATTTAGTCTTAGGCTCAATACCTTTTATTGCTGTGATGTATGTTTTTTCTTTAGGTAATTTAGTGGTACCTATTGATTGGTGTAAAAAAGCAGATGGAACAGCAAATAATATTATCTCAGCAGCATCAATGGCCTCCTGCATATTTGTATGAACTTTAAAATGTTGTGGGTGAAGTTCTACCGATGAAAGATATTTTGGATTATGGTGATGTTCGGAGATGTATTCTGCAGTTTCAGAATCTCGCATCCACCAATGAATGTATACTTCAGGGTGTTCAGTTAAGATTTTAACTAAGGCTGTCGCCCAACTTCCATTGCCAATTACGGCTACTTGTTTTCTATTATCTGGGGTAGACAAGATTTTTTATTTAAGGATTTGACTACTGTGTTCTTTAGTGTTAACCTTGGCGATAATTTCTTCAATATTGCCATTACCATCAATAATGAAGGTTGTGCGGGCAATACCCATGTATTTTCTACCATACATGTTCTTCTCAACCCAAACGCCATAGGCTTCTGCAATACTGTGATCTACATCTGCTAATAAATCAAATGGTAATTCATATTTATCAATGAATTTTTGATGCTTTGCTTCATTATCTGGGCTTACTCCAAGAATTTCAAACCCTTGATTTAACAATTCTTTGTAGTTGTCTCTTAAGTTACACGCTTCTGCAGTGCAACCAGGAGTGTCGTCTTTTGGATAGAAATATAAAACTAACTTTTTACCGCTGTAATCAGCTAAAGATTTGGTTTCTCCTTTTTGATTAGGAGCTGAAAAATTTGGTGCTTTGGTTCCTATTTCTAAATTCATAATATGTAAACAACAATTAAACCTTAAAGGTTTGATTTTATATATCTAGTTAAACGATCAAACAAATGTAATCTGGCATTTAAATCTGAAATACCATGCGCTCGATTGGGATAAATTTCACTGTCGAAACGAATTCTTTTTGAAATCATGGAATTGATCATTTCAACACCGTTTTGAAAATGAACATTATCGTCTGCGGTGCCATGAACAATCAAATAATTCCCCTGAATGCCTTCAACAAAATTTAATGGCGAATTATCTTCATAACCTCTTGGATTTTCTTTTGGTGTACGCAAATATCTTTCAGTATAAATATTATCGTAGAATTTCCAATGAGTAACTGGTGCTACAGCAATCGCTGTTTTAAAAATTTCCGGACTTTTTGAGATACATAAACTACTCATATAACCTCCAAAACTCCATCCCCAGATTCCAATACGTGACTCATCAATATGTTCTAATTTACCAAAGAATTGAGCTGCTTTTGTTTGATCTTGATGCTCTAATTTACCCAAATTTAAATAAGTGGATTTTTTGAATTTAGCTCCTTTATTTCCTGTGCCTCTATTGTCTACACAAGCAATTATATATCCCTGTGAAGCCAAATGTTGATACCAGGAAAAGTAACTACTTGCCGAATTTCTACAAACGCTATTTCCTGGTCCTCCGTAAACATACATTAATAAAGGATATTTTTCATTTGGATTAAAATCCTTAGGATACATCATCCAGTAGTTTAATGTGTATTCTACATTATTATCATCTACAAGCTTTAATTCAGAGAATTCTACTTTGCCAGGATTCTTCTCTGTTACGTTGTTTATGTACTTTTGGTCAATTTCTTTGCTAACCACAGATCCATTATGAATAATATATTTCTCAGCGGTGGGGATGTGCGAAAAATTACTAATAGTAACTTGCATCCATTCGGCATTAGAGGAGATAGATGCATTTTGGTTTCCGTCACCCGCATTTTCAATTACCAATTTCTTGTTTTTCCCTTTTAAGGAAATTTCATACAATGCATCGGCAACGGTACTTTTCTCCGTTGAAGTGTAATATATTTTTTCAGTTTTTAAATTATAACCTAAAACAGAATTAACCTGCCAATCACCCTCTGTTATTTGTTTTAATTTCTTCTTTTTATAATCGAAGGAAAAAATATGGTTGAAGCCACTTCTTTCGCTTGTAAATAGGAATTCATTACAATCAGGTATTAATTTAAACTCATTATTTACTTCTACATAAGCATCGTCTTTTTCTTCAATAATCACTTGAGGATTTTGATTTTCCCAATCCCACAGTAATACTTCCCAGTGATTTTGATGACGGTTTAACCGTTGAATAGATAATAAATTATCTGTTTGTAACCATTGTATTCTAGGAAGGTACTGGTCATTCTGTTGACCTAAGTTTGGAATTCTTGTGCTTTGCTCTTTAATACTGTAAACACCTACTGAAACTGTTGAATTATCTTCACCTGCTTTTGGGTATTTCCAAACTTCTTGTTCTGGATAGAGGCCTTTGAATAAATCCATTGAGAATTGTCTCACCTTGGATTCGTCGAAAATATAAAAAGCAATATAATTCCCCTCAGCGCTCCATTCATAGCCCTTGCTCATGGAGAATTCTTCTTCATAAACCCAATCTACGGCACCATTAATAATTTTATTTTTCTCACCTCTATTGGTAATAGCTGATTCCTTATTTGAAGCCAAATTGTAAATAAAAAGGTTATTATCTCGTACATAAGATAACCAATCATTATTTGGACTAAGCTCTGGATACATAACTCTACCTGGAATTGACTGATACGTTTTATTCTTGAGATTGTACACTTCAATCTCGCTAGAATAGCTATGTCTGTAAATAAATTCAGGATTTTTCATCAGTAATAAGTAGTTCCCATCTTTAGAAAATGAATAACTAAATCCTGCATCCATACTATCTCCAAACCATTTTGAATCAAATAATACAGAAATTGAATCTTCATGTCCTCCTTCAGAGGTCGTTGCAGTTGGATTAATTGAATTGATCCACCAATGATTTTTTTCTGTGTATTTACTAATCAAATTTTTTCCGTCAGGGCTGTATTTATATCCCTTCGAAAATTTCATGCGTAAATCACGATTTGTATACATTTCATCCCAGTTGAAATCCTGAGAAAGCGTATTCCCGATTACCCCAATTCCCATTATTAGGAAAGCAATAATTTTATTCATTTAAGATAGTCTTTTAAGTTTAATATCAGTTCGTGGAGAGATAACAATCGGTACCAATTCTTTGGTAACAACACTACCGTCTAGCCCGAACCATTTTTCTGGTTTCCCTGCTAATGTTTTTAAATAGCCATAGGCATCCATGACAAGTGTATCGAGAATTGGAAGTTCGTTTTCCGCACTCATTTCTTCTTCAACCAATACAAATCTGAAATCCCCAATTTGATGTTGTTTGGAGAATCCATGATAGTATGGCTCTAGGTCTATTTCTTTGTTTTGAACCATTTCAGAAATTACCTTGCGCAAATACAAGTTTATCTTGGGTTGCATTCTAAAACCTAACCGGAAACGAACCTTGTAAATGTCGTTTTTCTCAATTACCGATACCTTATACTCAGATGTGTATGGTTCATCGGTAACCTCTACATATACAAACCAATAAAAGTCCGCTCGTTTAGGCCGTTTCTGCAATATTGAATAGAATAGGGGAGATTCGGCTTCATCATCAAGTGGAGCTTTACTCAGGTAAATCAAATGAGTTGCAAACTTCGGAAGAGTTGTGTCTTCACTTAAACTTCTAAGTTGAGTTCTATAATTCGTCAGTTTCTCCGTTGCCACCATTTGCTGTTTAATTCTACCACTTCTGAAACTTACATACATTATGGCAATCATAATGGCACCAATAAGCAGAACAACCCAACCACCTTCCATTAATTTTGAAAGATTCGCCGTTAAAAATGCAATTTCCACCGTGAATAATCCAATCATTATTAATGCAATTATTGGAATTGGCCAGTTTTTTACTCTTAAATAATAAGTTAGGAGTGTGCTGGTCATCAAAAAACTTAATGATATGGCCAACCCGTATGCAGCTTCCATAGCCACCGATTCTCGGAAAGCAAGTGTAATAGCAATGGTTCCAAAAAGTAATGCGTTATTAACCGCAGGGATGTAAATCTGACCTTTTATGGTTGACGTGAATTTTACAGTAAATTTTGGTAGAAAATGCAAACGAATTGCTTCGGATGCCAAGGTGTATGAACCGGTAATCACGGCTTGAGATGCAATTATTGCCGCAAGTGTGGCAATTGAAATACCTGCAGGTAAGAACCATTCGGGCATTATCCCATAAAAGGTTCTCGTTACCTCTTTTGCAGATGCATCAATTAAATGTTCACCTTGTTTGCTCATCAACCATGCCCCTTGTCCAAAATAATTTAAAACAAGCGATGTTTTTACAAAACCCCACGAAACTCTTATGTTCTGCTTTCCGCAATGTCCCAAATCACTGTATAAAGCTTCTGCTCCAGTGGTACAAAGGAATACAGCACCAAGCAGTAAATAGGCATCTGGACTCATGTTAAGAAATCTCCAAACCCAAATAGGATTCAAAGCTTTCAAAACTTCAGGATGATAAATTATCTGTCCTACTCCTAGAACTGCCAACATGATAAACCATACTGTCATTACTGGTCCAAAGAATTTTCCAACGGAGTTGGTACCCACTCTTTGTAATAAGAAAATAGCGAGAAGTATGCCTATCACAATTGGAACTGTTTGTATGTCGCTCCAATCTATGCTGTATCCATTTTCGGGATTAATATTTCGCAGTCCTTCTACCGCTGAGGAAACGGAAATCGGAGGTGTGATAATACAGTCAGCTAACAACATTGCCCCACCAATCATTGTCCCTACAACCAAATAGGGATAACGTCTTCTTAGTAGAGAATAAAGGGAAAAAATTCCACCTTCCCCCTTATTGTCGGCTCTTAAAACCATAACCACATATTTTAACGTAGTTTGAATAGTTAGGGTCCAAAAAACTGCAGAAATACCGCCTAGAACCAAGGTTTCATTAATTGCCTTAGAACCTACAATAGCATTCATTACATAAAGTGGCGATGTGCCAATATCTCCAAAAATAATTCCCAGTGTAATTAATACTCCTGCTGGGGTAAATTTATTAATTCTAGTCTCTCCCATTTACGAATCGAGAAGCGAATTTAAGAACTACGTTTGTATTTTGGGGATAAATTTGAAATTTTGATAACGTAATGTTTATTTCTGTTGAAAACTCCTTACCAATCTATCAAAACCCTTGAAAAGTGTCAATTTAACACTTGTTGAAAGGTTTTGAATTAAAAGTAAACGAAAAATTCATGTATAACCATCATGTAGGAGTAAATTTGTGAAACAATTACGAATTCACACAACATCATGAGTCATTTACAAGGAGCATCATCCTCTAAACCACAATCGGAATCTAACATGAACGGAATTTCTTTCTATTATGGCGAGTTGGTTTTTGGTCCAAACGCCCAAAAGGGTTATTTATCGCAATCTGCAATTGATGAAATTCATAAAGCTGTAAACGAAAGTCACGCCATCCATAGAAATTCAGCAGATGAAATTGCTAATGGAATGAAAGAGTGGGCTTTAGATCTTGGGGCAACCCATTATACACATTGGTTTCAGCCATTACGTGGTACAACAGCAGAGAAACACGATAGCTTTTTCGAGCCAACTGGGGTGGATTCAGGAATTGAAAGTTTCAGCGGAAAATCCTTGGCGCAGCAAGAGCCAGATGCAAGTTCTTTCCCAAGTGGAGGTATTAGAAATACATTTGAAGCTCGCGGATATACAGCGTGGGATCCTAGTTCACCAGCTTTCATTATAGAAAAAGGAGGTGTTAGAACCCTATGCATTCCTACCATTTTTGTTTCGTACACGGGTGAGGCTTTAGATTACAAGGCACCATTATTAAAGACCTTAGCATTTGTAAGAAAAGCGGCTACTGATATTTGCCAATATTTTGATGAAAATGTTACCGACTGTTCCGTTTCATTAGGCGTAGAACAGGAATACTTTTTAGTAAAAGAAGATCTATTCCATCAGCGTCCAGACTTGATGTATGCTGGACGAACTTTAGTAGGACACTCACCTGCAAAAGGACAACAAATGGAGGATCATTATTTTGGCGCAATTCCAACGAATGTTCAGTCGTTCATGAATGATTTTGAACAACAGGCTCATCGTTTGGGAATTCCATTGAGAACCAGACATAATGAAGTTGCTCCCGCACAGTTTGAGTGCGCACCTCAATTTGAGAGCTTAAATCTTGCCGTAGATCACAATACCTTATTAATGGATGTTATGCAAGCGGTAGCTCATCAACATGGCTACAGAGTATTGCTACATGAAAAACCTTACAAAGGGATTAATGGAAGCGGTAAGCACAATAATTGGAGCTTGGTTACGAGTACAGGAGTTAATTTGCTTTCACCAGGAAATTCGCCAAAGCAAAACCTTCAATTTTTAACGTTTTTCATAAATGTAATTAAAGCGGTATACGATAATGCTGATTTATTGAGAGCCTCAATCGCCACTGCAGGTAACGATCATCGTTTGGGAGCGAATGAAGCACCTCCGGCAATAATGAGCGTATTTATTGGAGATACCCTCGGGAAGATTTTAGAAGATTTCGAGCAAAACATTGATTCGAATTCAGATCACGGACAAAAGTCAATTCATATCCCAAATATTCCAGAAATCTTATTAGACAATACAGACCGTAATAGAACTTCTCCATTTGCTTTTACAGGCAATAAGTTTGAGTTCAGAGCTGTAGGAAGTTCCGACAACTGTGCATCACCAATGGTTGTGCTTAATGCCATTGTTGGTAATCAATTATTGGAATTTAAAAAACAGGTTGATTCCAAATTAGCGGCTAATTCAGGTGCTAGTAAGGAAGATATTATAGAAGAAATATTAAGAAATGAATTATCATCATCTAAAAATATATTATTCGGTGGTAATGGATATAGTGATGAATGGGTGACTGAGGCATTATCCAGAGGGTTAAATAACATTAAAAATACTCCTGAAGCACTTGCTTCATATTTAGATGCAAAGAGTGTTGAGTTATTTACTATGAATAACATTTTCTCTATGAAGGAGCTCGAGGCACGTACAGAGATTAGATATGAAAATTATGTTTTGAGTCTTGAAATTGAGGCAAAAATCTTAAATGAGATGGTTCAGAATATGATTATCCCTGCAGGTATACGTTATCAAAGTAAAGTATCTCAAAATATTGCCCAGTTAAAGCAAATTGGTCTGGGAGAAGATACTTATTCCTCACAATTAGATTTAGTCAAAGAATTAGGAGCATTAATAAATATGGCTCAGAAACTTAATCGTGAAATGGAAGCGGCAAATGAGAGTGTTATTGAAATTGAAGGTGCCAAAGAGAGAGCAATTCAATACAACGAACAGGTTCGCCCATATTTTGAACAATTACGTGAAGTTTGTGACGGAATTGAACGTTTGTGTGATGATACGGAATGGACTCTACCTAAGTATAGAGAGTTACTAAGCGTTCATTAATTTGAGGAATTTGTGAGTATCGTCACTAAGTCAATAGGTTTTTGAAATTAAATTTGCAGAAAAATAGAAATGAGTGAGAATATAGAAAAAATAGAGTGCTTAATTATTGGAAGTGGTCCTGCTGGATATACTGCAGCAATTTATGCAGCCCGTGCGGATATGAAGCCAGTGGTTTATGAAGGGCTTCAGCCGGGTGGGCAGTTAACCATAACAACTGACGTAGAAAACTATCCAGGATATCCGGATGGTATTATGGGCCCTGAAATGATGGAGAATTTCAAAAAACAAGCTGTTCGCTTGGGAGCAGATGTGAGATTTGGATTAATTACTTCTGTAAAATTCAAAGATGGTGGTCCACAAAAAGTTATTGTAGATGGTTCACATGAGATTGAAGCTAAATCAGTAATTATCTCAACTGGTGCTTCAGCAAAATGGTTGAATTTGCCTTCAGAGCAACGCCTAAACGGGAGTGGTGTTAGCGCATGTGCAGTTTGTGATGGTTTCTTTTACAGAAAGCAAGATGTTGCAATTGTAGGTGCGGGAGATACTGCATGTGAAGAGGCAACTTATTTATCTAAAATCTGTAATAAGGTTTACATGTTGGTTAGAAAAGATGAGTTTAGAGCGTCTAAAGCTATGCAGCATAGAGTACTTAACACTCCAAATATTGAAGTCTTATTTAATACTGAAACTGATGAAATTTTAGGTGATAAAGTAGTAGACGGGGTTAGAGTGTTTAATAATACAACTGGTGAAAAGAAAGAACTGGCAATTACCGGATTCTTTGTAGCTATCGGACACACTCCGAATACTGAAATATTCAAACCATTCTTGAACATGGATGAACAGGGTTATATTATCACTGAAAAAGGTTCAAGCCGCACAAATATTGAAGGTGTTTTCTGTTCTGGGGATGCTCAAGATAAAATATATAGACAAGCCGTTACAGCAGCAGGTTCAGGTTGTATGGCCGCACTAGATGCTGAACGTTGGTTAGCTTCTAAAGAGTCAGTTTAAAATTTTAATTTAATTATATTTGACACCATGCGAATTATTGCATGGTGTCTTTTTTTTGTGACTATATCATTAAGTGCACAAGTGAAGAATTATTTTCTTGGGGGATCTGAAATCTCAGGTGAGGAAATCAGTATCTCACTTAATACAACCGACAGAGATGATATTTGGATGGCGTTTAATAATAGTCGAGTTTTACATTCTTTAAATGGGGGAAAGCAATGGTTGAACATAAAACTAAATCCAGTTCAAGGATTTTATGGTGACCCTGTAATTTACAAGAGTAAGCAAGGCGCAATATATCTGGCTCATTTAGCTAAAAATCCAGAGAAAAAATGGCCAGAACAATTCGACTGCATTGTATTTGAACGCTCAACGAATGGAGTTGAATTTCATTCTAAAGGCATTGGTAAAAATGGAAACAAAATGCAGGATAAGCCTTGGTTTTCTGTCGATGAGTTTTCTGAAAGTCCATATTATGGGAATATCTATTTAGCATGGACCGAGTTTGATAAATACGGAAGTGATGCAAATTCAGATAGTTCTAGAATTCGCTTGGTGAGCAGCAGTGATTTTGGCGCAAATTTCACTGAACCTATTACTATTTCAGATGTATCGGGCGATGCCCAAGATGATGATCAAACTGCCGAAGGAGCTGTAATAACTTCGTTGCACGACGGAACGGTATTGTGTGTTTGGTCTCGAGATGATACTCTTTGGTTAGATAGGAGCATGGATGGAGGTAAAACATGGGGGAAAGACCAAGCTCTGTGCAGAATGAAAGGTGGTTGGAGTTATTCCGAAATACCAGGTATGTCAAGAGCTAATGGGCTCCCTTTCATTTGTTTAGATAAAAAAGGACGAGTTTATATTGTTTATGCTACAGAAAACAACAAAGGTGATTGGGATGTATTTTATCTTTATTCCAAAGATGGAAAGTCTTTTACTAACCCGATTAAAGTAAATGATGACAATAGTAATGGTGATCAATTTATGCCTTATATGGAGATGGATAAGAACCTGGGATTTCCTCGTGTAATATGGTACGACACCAGAAATAGCAAAACAGGAAGATTTGCTCATATTTACACATCAGTTTTAAAAAATAAATGTCCTCAACATAATGTGAATTTAACGCTTGAACCAATTCCCCTTCCTGGAAGAGATGCTTTTATGGGTGATTATATAGGATTCTCTACCGTAAAGAATGAAGGAGGTTTTGCTGGTGTTACTTCAATAAATTCTCAATCAAAAACTAATGGGGTTCTTATATTGGAATGGTTTGGTAAAAAGCCCAAAAGAAATCTTTTTCCACCTTCAATAACGATAAATTTGAATGGAAATTCAGATTCTGTTTGGGTGGCATTATGTATTCCATTTGAAAGTTCTTGCACATTTGAATTGAAGATGGGAAATAAGACTGTAATGCAGAAGTATTATGGGCATGCAGACAGAAGTAATTTTGGTAAATATGAGTTGATGGAGGTGGCTATTCCAAAGAAGATTATCCCGGTTGGAGCCTCAACTTTTATATTAAGTAGAAGTAATAAATCAGTTAAACTTAATTTTTGGTCCGACTGAATTAAAACAAAACCTATTTTTTGGTTGCAGAATAAGTGACCTTGTCCTATTTTTGTGACCCTTTTGAATTAGACCTAAATATATGGCAGTTATACAGAAACTTAGAAATTCCGGTTGGGTAGCAGTTGCAATTGTTGTTGCATTAGTGCTTTTTATCGTTGGTGATTGGCTCACTGGTAGCAATGGCAATACTACTACAGATGAGGACAGAGATGTAATCGCTGAGTTTGCAGGTGAAAAGTTGCATGAATCTCAATTAATCGATATTTCAAACCAATTGGTTGGCGTTTACAGAAGCCAAAATCCTGAATTTCAACTCGACGAGAAAACATCAAACCAGATTATATCTGAATCATGGCGTGATTTAGTGGAAACGACAATTTGGGATAAAGAGGTTGAAAATTCTGGAATCTACCTATCAGAATTCGATAAAGCTGCGATGTACAGCCCTGAGCATCCAAACGAAATAGTTTCCAACATGCCTTTATTCCAAACCAATGGAAAGTATGACGTTGCTAAAGTTGAAGAAGCAAGACAAAATGCAAAAGTTAATAAAGATTACAAAGCCTTATTAGGTTTCTTTATTGAGAAATTCAATGGTAGTGAGTTGAGAAACCGCTATTCGTTGTATTTCGCAAAATCTCAGGTATTTACCACTAAAGTTGAGCAGAAATATAACTTCGTAAAAGCTCAACAGAGCATTAATGGTAAAATGGTAGTTACAAAAATCAGTGATATTGCTGATAAAGATGTAACTGTCACTGACGATGATTTACAAGCTTATTTGGATGAACATTCATCTCAGTATAAAATTAAGCAGAACAAGCGTTCTGTGAAGTATGTGATTTTTCCTATTACGGCCTCTACTCAAGATACTGTGGATACCAAAGAACAAGCGGAGCGTTTTGCTTCAAGCATCGGTAAACAAGTTAAACCTGATACAACCGGTGCAATTGGTTTTGTTCGCAAGTCTGATCTTGAAAAAGTGGAAGACGCAATAGTTAAGGATTCTCTTTGGGGCGCAGCGGTTGGAGATGTAATTGGACCAGTATACGATAAAGGTTTCTATTCTGTGTACCAGAAAGTTTTTGAAGCTGAAGATACAACTCCTGTAGTTAAGGTGGCTCATATCTTGATACCTTTCAAAGGCAGTTTGCCAAATGGAGAAAATATTACTGATACTTTAATGGCAAATGCAAAAGCTAACGAGGTAATGGGTATGATCATGCAGGGTGAGTCATTTGATGAGCTTGCTCCTAAATACTCAACCGACCAGGGGTCTTCTTCAACTGGAGGATCATACGGATGGGTGAATCCAGCAGCTGAAAATTATGTACCTGAATACAAGGAGTTTTGTATGACAGCTAAATCTGGTCAAGTAGGTATTGTAAAAACTCAATTTGGTTTCCATGTAATGAAGATGGTGGAAGGACCAGATTTTAAAAAGATAAAGTTTGTGATACAATCTTATGAGGTATTACCAGGTACGGAAACAATTGAGAAAGTTTCTACTGCAAGTCGCAAATTTAAAAATCAAGTAAATCCTGAGAAGCCAGAAACGTTTGACGATGCTTTGTCGAAATTGAGTTTAGTGCCCCGTGTGGAAACTGATGTACCAGAAGATAAAACCTATCTAGGTGGTATACAAGATATTTCATCTATGCAGAATATCAAATTCTGGTTGTTCAATGAAGAACGTTTGAATAATGAAGTATCTGAAATTTTCGCTTTTCCAAATATGCACGTAGTTGTAAAAATAGATAACGTAAAGAACGAAGGTGAAGCTACTATTGATATGGTTAGAAGTGAAATCGAACCAATTGTTCGTAAACTGAAAAAGGGAGCGATTGCAGCTGAGAAATTGGCAGCTGCTATTAAATCAGAAGCTGATGTTGAATCTGCGGCGAAAGAATTGAAAGCTGATATTGTGAATCTTGATGGTTTCCGTGCTAATCAAGCCATGGTGCCTCAATTAGGCCGTGAGCCAAAATTAATTGGTGCTGCCTTTGGTGTTGCTCCTGGCGTTGTGACTAAGCCCATTATTGGAGATAACAGCGTTGGAATTATTGTAGGTATGAAAGAAGGTGAAAAGGTTGAGGTTTCAGAATCAATATACAATACTCCTGTTGAAACAAATGTTGAGGCTGAGGTTAACATGATGTTCAATAGAATTCAAGGTGCCATCAGAGGCGCAGGAAATCTTAAGGATTACCGTTATAAATTCCCTTGGTTTAAAGGTTAAGTTCAACCAATTAAAAAAAAATATACAAAAGGCCATCATTTGATGGCCTTTTTTGTTGTTCCGTGTTGTTAATCTTTTCGGGTAAATGTATTTTTGTTTCATGTCTGAAATAACCCATGAATTATCTCTTGAGAACTTCCAAGAACAATTCGAATACGTTTTAAGTAACTACACAAAACATAATAAAAGTATATCAAACTACAATAATATCGTTATTGGTGGTTTAGGAGGTAGTGGTATTGGTGGAAGAATTGCACGTTCTTTCTTTTGGAACGAAATGCCCGTACCAGTTGAAGTCTATTCAGATTATACTTTACCTGGATATGCCAGTAGTAAAACTTTAGCTATTCTATGTTCTTATTCTGGGAATACTGAAGAAACTTTAACCATGTTTGCTCAAGCTCAGAAACGTGGGTGTGATATCATATGCATGGCAGCTGGTGGAACATTATTAAATCTTGCTTCTGAAAATAATTACCCAACTTATACAATAGCTACTGGATATCAACCTAGAATGACTCTGGGATTCGCACTAGGTAATTTGTTGATGATTTTAGGTGAGTTAATGGGTAAGGATATGTCTTCTGATCTTGCGAGGATCCAAGATTATTTCAAGAATCCTCAATCCACCATTGATCAAGCAAAAGCTTTGCATAACTGCTTCAAATCTACTATTGCTCAAAAATTCGTGGTTGTTACGGATATGGCATATGAGGCTGTAGCAATTCGCTTCTGTCAACAAATCCAAGAAAATGGAAAAGGAGAAGGGTTTGTTTCTGTTTTACCTGAAGCAAATCACAACATGATTGAAAGCTACTACGAAAAACACGATACTAACTTCATATTCTTAGATAGTAAAGGAAATGATAGGGTAACAAAGCGTTTCCAATTTGTAAAGGGTGTTCTTGAAGACCTTGGAAATAAAGTATATGAATATCCTGTAATTGATTCTTCATTGCAGTCTATTTTTGAAGTGATTCACGCACTAGATTGGTTAAGTATTTGGGCTTCCAATGATAAAAAAGTAAATAACATGGAAGTTGGAATCATCATGAATTTGAAAGGATTTCTTTCCAAAAACTAGAATGCGTGTAACGTTTTTAGGCACTGGTACATCTCAAGGAGTTCCACCTATTGGGTGCGATAGTCCGGTATGTTTAAGTGATAATCCTAAAGACAAGCGTTTACGATCAAGTATATTCTTAGAGGTCAACGGAAAAAAGTTAGTAATTGATACTGGTCCAGATTTCCGTTATCAAATGATAAGGGCGGGTATAAATGATGTGGATGCCATTTTATTTACTCATGAACATCGTGATCACACTGCTGGTTTAGATGATATTCGCCCTATTAATTTCAGAAAGAAGAAAAAAATTCCCGTATTTCTTTCGAATAATGTTCTAACATCTTTCAAACAACAATACAGTTATTTCTTCATGGAAAACCCATATCCGGGTATTCCTGAACTTGATTTTAAAATTATTGCAAATTCATCATTCAATTTTGAGGGTATAGAAATAATTCCAATTCAAGTGATGCATTATAAGTTACCAGTATTTGGGTTTAGAATTGGAAATTTTGCATATATAACAGATGCTAATTATATATCAGAGAAAGAAAAAGTTAAACTTAAAGGAGCAGATATCCTGGTTTTAAATGCCTTACGAAGGGAAAGTCATATCTCTCATTTTACACTTGATGAAGCTACAAAAATTGCCTTAGAGATTGGGGCGAAACAAACTTATTTCACTCATATGAGTCACCAAATAGGGTTGCATGATGAGGTTTGCGATGAGTTACCTAAAGGTATTGATCTAGCTTATGACGGACTTAATTTAATTATTTGATATAAATGAATTTTCCCATTGCAGTTTCGCTGCCATCTTGATTAATTCCAAAAACAAAATAAACTCCACTGTTCGGTCTGCTACCATCTAGTCTGTAACCGTCCCAAGTAGCCTTGCTTCCATTTGCTTTGCCTTGATAGACAACTTTTCCTTGTAAATCTGTAATTCTAATCTCTGCATTAAAAGCCAAACCTTCAATAGTTACGAGCCCATCATATTTAGGAGGGACGGGATTGGGATAAATAACAATTTTACCAAATGAATTATCTGCTTCTCCAGCATCATTCCTATATGATATGATACCCTTATTAGTGCCTATAAAAATTTCTCCAGTAGAAGTTATTTGTCCTAAACATAGCACTTGATTACTTAATAATGGACTGTTTTTTGATGTGAAATGACGTATCACACGCTGCCCGTATTCGTCAACACAAAATAATCCATTCTGAGTAGCAAACCATTTACGATTACCTCCATCAACTATGATATCTTGTATTATTTCTTCACCCATAAGGTATCCAACGATACCATCTTGCTCAATTATATAGCGATCTACCTTTGGTTGAGTAAACACATCGCCACCAGCAAAAACATTCAAACCTTGCAAATTCCCTAGCCAAACATAATTGTTCTTATCTACAGCAATTGACAGCACTTCATTACTATTGAGACCATTTGATTGTGTTAGTATTCTTTGTTTATCATCTGATCGAGAGGTTAACGATTCACCTTCATTGAAAACTAAAACACCTCCAGAGGCAATAGTCATCCATTTGTTGTTATTCTGATCGATGGTTAAAGAAGTTAAATTAGAATAAGGAAGATCAAACGAGTACCAATTGCCAGAAATATCTCGCATATGTAGAGGCTTTTCGGCATTATAATTAATTACCCATAATTGCCCTTTTTCGTCGATATCAATTCCACCAATATGAATAAAACTGGTATCTCCAATGCGTTTTAAGGTAGAATTTGTATGATTGATATGTTCAATCACGCTGCCATTCAATATTTCTAGGATTCCCCCTGTATGGGTAGCTACAAAATAATGCTGATTCCATTTTGAGTAGGCAGTAAAAGTAAAGTCGTACAGATTTTGTATTATTGGTACATGAGGATTACTCTTCCATTGATAATCTCGGAATAAATAGAATCCAGAGGTGTTATAGGCATTACCAAAAGTACTACTTAAACCACCGCCGGAACATATTAGTGTTTCTCCGCCTTTAGACATTCCAAAAACAGACTGGTTATCTGGACCATTAGGCATATATGCTATTTCCCCATTAGGATCTTTCTTTATTACTCCTGGTCCCAATCCTGTACAGAACCAATAAACCCCATCGGTAAACTGCGTTGCATGCACCACTAAATTAATAGGTTCCGTATTTGATCCATTTGTTGTGATGTTTTCTATACCACCTGGTCTTACAATATGTAAACCATTTGTGTTTGAAAAAATTCGTGCAATTGCATTTTTGCTTACATTCAATGGCTGTATGGCTCCATTTTCGTAAGTATAAACAATACTATCTGAAGCAAAGTAGATTTTATCATTATACGTACACAGCTGATTTGCTATAAGATTAGGGAAACGTGTAAGCCATTGATTATAATCATTAAGATTTACCAATCTATTCCAAGGAGCAATGCGAAAACCTGTGGGAGTTGCAACATATACTGAATCGTTTAAAACTTCAGTTGATAGTACAGCTATCGCACTTCCTCCTTCACCTATAGATGTGTAACTATCGCGAATTTCTTCTTTTAATAAGTCAACTACCAGCAAGCCAAAATTAGTACTAACTAAAGCGTCGTTATTATGAAATGAAACGTCTAAAATACGCTTATCCCCTTGAAGAAACTTATCTCTAAACCCTGAAATATCCTTTATTTTTTTGTCGTTTACCAATAGTGAAATATGACCATCTAAGTAACCGATAAATAATATTTTTAAACTTGGATTATATTCTAAACAGGTAATCTCATTTGCATGAAATCCGGCTGAAGAAAGAAGCAATTCCATTTCTCCAGAATTTGATGTCCTCCAAAAACCATTTGTTGTAGAGGCATATATAAAATTTTCTGTTGATTCGCAGAACTTTGGATTTCTATAAGATAAGTGTGTTCTCCATTTTCCCGTGGGGATTAACGGATTTACCTGTGCTGTTAGTATACTTAAAAACAATAAGAGACCTAAAAAAAGAATTCCCTTTTTCATTTTAGTTGAATGTGTAGCGTAATTCAATACCAAAATCGGTTAACGAAGTGTAGAATTGGGTATTGATTTTTGGATCCATTATAGTTCGGTTATAACGAAGTGCTAGATTTATTTTCTGATTTACCTGATAAGTGATAGATGGAGTAATTTTAATATTGGTCATACCCGCAGTATATCTGTTTACATCTACATCTATTTTTCTAATAATTGTAACATTATCACTAATAGACACTGCTAAATCAAATCTAAAGTCATTTGGAAGATATAAAGTTTTACCTCTTCTTTTTATAGGAAGGTTTAAACCTGTTACTCTGTAACCTGCAGAAATTTGAATATCATTTTGTCTCATTTCCGTTAGGTTGAAACTTGCGGCAAATAACTTAAGTACACGAGATCTTTTGTATTCAAAACCTAATGTCCAATTATTGGTAGTAGTAATATTAACACCTATCAATGGAAAGAATCCTTCACTAATAGATACATCAGCAATTTGATATTTAGGAATTAAATCTTTTCCAATTTCTGGAGTTTCTTTTTCGTCGTACTTTAAGTTCCTAGTATAATTTCCAACGCTGTAATTTCCTTTATAGGCGTGCTTAATATTGATATTTGTGAATATATCTTTTAGAATAGGAAGTTGTGAAAGACCATTATAATTAATATTCCAATTTGGCAATGGAATACTCGGGAATGCACCAATTTCGGATCTTCCCACATCTAAACCTGCATATGCAGCATAGAATCCGCCAATTATAACATCTTGGGATGCTTTACTGTAACCCAATGGGAACTTAGTATTTGTATCAATAACTGTTCCTGAGAATCTAGGATCTGCCAGTTGAAGGCGTTGCGCTACTGTATACCTATTATCTACAAAACTTTGAAAAACAGGGTTTGGATAATTCGACTCACCAGATTTAATATCTTTAACAAAGTGTGTATTAATAAATAATCCTGTAACCGAGTAGGTCCCGGTTTCCGTTAAACCTTGGTCCATCCATTCAAACCCATCGTATTTGAAAATACTCTGCATACCTCTAGTTTCACTTCTATTTATATCTAATCTAATTCTAAAGGCCTTAATGGGTTCAATAGTTATGCTACCCGTAATATTTTGAGTGAAGTTATTTTTATAAAAATTGGATTGTCTTGGATCTTGTTTAAGGGCATTTTCTGCAGCTAAATTGTAACGTAAGTTAGGATCTTGAATACCAAATACGAATGGTAAACCAGGTTGTAAATGTTTAAAGTTTTGTCCAAAATAATCGGGAGTATGCGAAAATCCTGGCATCATTGTAGTTTCCTTTCGGGTGTATGTAAGGTTAGCATTTTTAACCATGGTAATTAAATCGCCGACCATAACCAATAACGGATTTGGTTTTTTACTTACGGGTTTGTCATCTTTTGAATCAGCATCACCATCCTTCCCATCACGCGAAACTGATCTTCGGCTTATATTCTTTGGTCTATTGTAATCCTTCAACCATGGTATTTTGGAATATAACTGTGTTAAATTAAACTGGGTAGTAATATTTATATCCTGACTATTTTGAATCGTGTTACCTAAAGTTGAAAATGCGGGTGGTGCTTGTTGCCACTCATAACTACCTGTATAATTTACGCTTGAGTTAATCCAACGCAAAATTCCAATTTTAGAGAAGGGTAGAGTATAGGTAACATTTGTATTTTGGTAGAATCTTGTCATCCTTCCAAAGCCCCTAAATTCAGATAAAATTGAGTCTTGTTTTTCTTTACTATCTATTGCTCCAAAAGGCTCTTGAATTCTAGCCTCTACGTTAGCTGCATAGGTTATGTTTAATGAACGAGCCAAGGGTAGTGATAAATTGAAATTTCTATTTAAGGTGAAATTTTTATCATACAATCTAGGGTTAATCTGTACGAAGTTATTATTGTTTCTTGCTTGGTTTTCGCTGTATAATCGATTCAGTTGAAGTTGAGAAGTGAAAGAGGACGGTATTAAATTAAAGTTGAAATCCTTTAATAGTTGTAGATGTTTATTTCTTATTTTCCTAAACGGTTGAATGAATTGGGTATTTAAGGAATAGACATAACCTAGTGTTGCTTGTGTTGTATTAATAAAATATTCTTCAATTTGTTGATTACGTCTATATTGACTCTGATAACTGTAACTTCCATTAAAATTGGAAATATCCCAGGGGTATTTTTTACCTGAGCCTGTTTTGGCTACTTTAAAGTTATTAATATTAAAGCTAAATAAGGAATTGTAATCTTCAGCTGCCTTTCTTAATTCATCGCGCACTGCTAGGTTCGTAAGCTGATTCAAGTAAGGTTCTAGTTCAATATCTGGGTTTAATGGATTGAATTTAGGTTGAATAAAGTTTTCAGACCATCCCAAATATACAGGAATACTTACACCCGCTTTTTGAGGGAAAAATTTACCAAACTCTAAATTAGAGGCAATATCGTAGTTGTAATTATTAGAAAGACTTCGATCATTCAATTTTTTATCTACATCTCCAAAACCAATTGTTCTGATAGAACCAGCCATATTAAGTTGACCAAAATCTGCAAGCTGGGCTTGTAGGTTTGCTAGTGCTGCCCAACCGCCACCATTGGCAATATCTTTAACGCGAAGTTCATTAGTCCAAACCTCAAAACATTGAGGGACATTAGAATTATTTTTAACACCAACCATCATTACTCGAATATTAGATAAATCTGGCAATCCCATTACTGTGATCTTACCTTTTTCAATAGGTCTTACGTAGGGTGCTGTCATTGGCCAACTCGCATTTTGTCTAGCCAATTTTAGGTCAAATAATTTTTGAAATTCAAGGTCAATAAAATTATCATCAGGCCACACCAATTTGTCTGCATTGGAAAGATTTGCGTTTACAAAACCGCGAGTCATTTTCAAGGGAACCTCGTACTCATAATAGTTATTGCTTAAATCTGTTCCGAATCGGATGAATACCGACACATCTCCATCTTCAATTGTATTCGGAGTAACTTCTTCTGCGTGCACATAAAGTTGCATTCTTTGATAGTTACGGATATCATAAGTCACTGTTTTAAACGCCCCTCGAGCATCTCCAGGTTGTAAATTACATGTAAGTAGTGAAAGTGCTTGTTCGTTCTCAAGAACTGTTCCCAAGCTAGCCATGTTCTGGACACGTTGTACACCAGGAGGTGTTACGTACGCAACTGGTGAACGCTTGCTGTTTTCTTCTAGATTGACTGTACTTACAACAAATTTTGTTCCATCGTTAGGGTCAGTTGGAATAACAACTCCAGGATTCTTTAGTGAGTTTGTATATCTCCTCCAGTCTGCACGAACCATATTAATGTATCCGAAACGTAAAATTGCTTTATCAGTAAAATTAGTAAGTACCATCCTCATGAAACGGATACTTTTGAAGTCAGATATGTTTCCTACACCCTTTTCAAATTCACGGATCGGAATTTTTAATTGATACCATTTAATATTGGCTTGTTGCCCATTTCTTAAAGTGATAGTATTATTTACAATATCTGAAACGTAATTTTTACCAATTTGTAAATCAGCAGCAGAGATTTTTATCTTGTATTGGTAATAATCCTCACTTTGATTCATTGTAAAATCTCGGTTTATATCCTCGAAATCGGGCATAGTAGTAGAGGATTTTGGCATGTCGGCGTACTGCCCTCCAAACGTAGCTGTAGAGCTATTGCCTTCCATTCCTTGGAAACGAGCGTACCTCTCTATGATATCTGCATCATTTTGAGTGTAATCATTCTCCAAATAATGAACAAAATTATCGTTAGAAGGATCTTTTGAGGCCTGTTGATACAGTAAACTATTTTGGCCAAAGTTATTTCTTAATTTTTCCAAATAACCTGTATCATGAAATGCAATTTCTTGCTTATCATTCATACCATCTAATCCAACATCTTGAAAAGTTCTTGCACTTGGATTATTATCAAAAGCAAAATTTATTTGCGGAGTGGTTGCAATTATTCCGAAATCCGTCGTATCCGTTTCATTGCTATTGGCTGTAGTAGGCAATCCATTTTCAAATGATTTTCTTCTATCTGGAAGGATATCCTCACTAACATTTCCTAAGTGAAGTAATAAGTCTCCAGTTAGATTAGGATTGTCAATTAATGGATCCATTAACCAAACTTCAATATAATCAATGTTTGCAGCTTCAAAATCATTTTGGTCTACTCTGCGCATTATACCAGCCCAACTTTTGGTAGGGTCAATAAAAATTCCATCTGGATTTAATTCAGATGGATTTGTATTGTAATTATATAGACCACGCTGGAATGGATCAAATGCGAGGTCTAGGGTAGGAAGTATGGTTGGAGTTCCTTGAGGAAAGTTTCTTTCTGGAAATACCTCTCTTTGGTCTACTTGTCTCATGTATGGATTACTTAAAATTTCATCCACTCGATTTTGAATATTTGGAGGCATATCTGCATCACGATAAAACAACTGATCGATAGTGTAAAAACTTAATCTACCATGTTTATTCATCCAATTACGTTTGTCAATTAAGCCTGTTTCGGGAAAATAATTTAGCTGTTTTTGCGGTATTGAACTCACCACCCAACTGTTTACCGCTTTAAAATCATTAGGTAATTCCGCAGCTTCAAAATCTTCTAAATTTGAAACTCCTCTTTGATCACCTTGAGATTTATGATTATGAGGTATTAACTGAGCAAATTCAGCATAAGCCGTAATATTTGAAACTTCTTTAGTTTCAAGGAAAGGAAGTTTATCTATTAATTTAGTCAGGAATCTAGACTTTGAAGAATATGCTAAATCAGCCCCAAAAATAGTATTTAGTAAAGGTTCTTCGTTAAAATTTGTCTTAGTTGTGAGTGGTCTTTCATACATATGAAGGGCCGTGGCTCCGACAATTAGGTTTTTATTGAATTTGTGTTCAATTCTACCTCCTAATAGTGTTTTCTGTTGGATGTTGAAGAAACTTTGTCCATCGGCAGAGGCACGAATTTCGGCACCTCCTTGAAGTAAGCCTTGGTTAATAATTCTAACCCTTCCCATTGCATAATCAACCTCATAATCCATGCCTTCTTGAAGTGGTCTTCCATTTGCAGTTACACGGACGGATCCTCTTTGGAGGTTAGTGGTACCAAGAAATAGTTCAGCTCCATTTGAACTTTTAAAGCTCCCTGTTAAAAAGAACTTGTTATGTTTAACATCCTGTTTTGCCAAGAATTTTGTTGAATCATAAACGGCTTGATAGCAGTAGTAATCAGATAAGTCACTTCTTCCATCAAATTGGTCTTTCAAAAAATCCCCAAAGGGTTCAGTTACGGGGAATATAACTCGGGCATTTTTCTTCTGAATAGTTATACCTTCAATTGCATCAAAAATTCCATCTGGCTTCGCCTCTTGCTGGCGATTTAATTTATCTAAACCAAGAACACGTATCAATGGTTTGCCATTTGCCAATTTGGGCAAATTAGCTATTCCCACAGGAATGTAGTTGTAATCAGCCCCCGAAGTGTCGTCGGCATAAATTACATTCAATTTAAAATCTTCTAGGGATAATGAATAAGTATTCAAAGAATATATATTCTTCATCATCAAATCCCAAATTGGAATACGCGTACGTATTGTATTCCCCTTGAGCATTTTTAGATACAATAATTTTTGATCGCCTGGTGGAACATCACGAGAAAACTCTCCAACCTGATATGTTTCTCCATTATATGTGTACTCAAAGGCAACAGCTAGAATCTCGTCGTTATTTAACGGTTGGTTTAGGGATATATATCCAAGTTGAGAATTTAATGTATATTCAGTTTCTTTTAACTGACGAGCATAATTTAACAAGTCAAAATCAAGCGTTTGCTCGAAATCAGGAAAAACTTTGTACACCTCATCAATCGCAGCTCCTGTATTTCGAATAGATGTATTGTTTTGGATATTATTCCAAATAGAGTTTCTTGTGTTATCTGATGCTGGATTTGGGTCTGAACCAAGCGATGTTCTATAAGGGTTACTTTCTCCAAGGTCCATGAAACATAAAACATCTCTTGGAGTTTCCACATTTGCATTTCTGTTTGTTACCCAAACTTCAACTCGGTTAATAATAACACCCGATGCAACTATGGGTAAATTTTCTAATGATTTATCATAGTTATCTCTGAAGAAGTGCGATAAAAAGAAGTGTCGATTTTGATCGTATTCATCGGCACTAATTTTAAACTCATTCATTTGGGCGCCACCTCTGAGAACAGTTTCCGTACTTTGACCTCGGTTTTGTGAAAACACCGTTTTAATGGTAGTTTTCCCGAATTGCATTGTATTGGCAAATCCAAATAAGTTGTTAGCAGGTTTAATAAGCTGAGTGGGAAGGTTAAGATTTACATTACCAACTTGAACATCTTTTAAAATCCCATCTGGTTTACCTTTCCAACCTAAATTGGTTTGGTTGTCGAAGTCGAATTGTGCCTCTGTATCATAGTTAATTCCCAACTTAACAAATTCACCAATATTTCCGTTTGCTGCAATTTGAAGCTGTTGATCAAATACAGGTACAAAATATTTCTGTTGACGTTTACTATAGTTTGGATTTCTATATTCGTTAATAGTTCCACCCAACTTAATCATGGCTGAACCGGTGAGTTGAAAATCAACTCCACCTGCACCGAAAATTTTGGAAATGGCAGGGTTTGAAAGCTCTGCCTTGATATATTCTGTTATTCCTCCCTTATTAAGAGCTTGAGAATAGTCTGTATTTTGAGTTTTTGTCCTGTTGTAGAGTGACTTTTCTAATTTTGATATTTTTTGAAAATACTCTGTTACCGATAAGTTTTCACCAGTAGGGTAGGATAATCCTCCTAATTCTCTGAATGCCTCGTATCTGTTAGTTTTTGGATTGTACTTCCATTTAGTATTGATAGGGTCTTCCAAATCAACATTACTTGAATTCTCCTTATTCGGATCGTTTATTTTACTATTAGAAATTTTGAAAGGTGTTTTTGTCGAATCTACCTGAGAAATTCCAACATTAAATTTCAAACACAATATTATTGAAAAAACCCATTTTAAGCATGATAATCTTTGACTGTAATTAAGTGAAAAAAATTCGCTGTGTTTTGACATTTGTCCTTGCTCCAAACCGTTATATACTTGAATCTTTCAAACTTTGCAAGTTACAATATTTTTAGGGAATTCTTTATTAATTCCTCAACTGTAGCAACGCCTCCTAATTCTTTACTGATTTTTATTATAGCTTTCTCGGCAGCTGCTTTAGGATATCCTAAAACCGTTAGTGCTGTTAAAGCTTCAGTTACATTGTCTGTAGCACCTTTGCTTAGATTTGAAGAGAGTGTTCCCCCAACACTATTTAATTTAGATTTCAATTCTAGAATAATACGTTGAGCTGTTTTTTCTCCAATTCCTTTAACACTCTTAATTAGCCCAACATTGCCATTGATTATTGCAGATGTCAAACTATTTGGGTCAAGACTGGAGAGCATTATAATAGCCGTATTATAACCAACGCCACTTATGGAAACTAGCATTTTAAACATATGCCTCTCATCAGGATCAGCAAAACCAAATAACAAAGTACTAACAGGGTTTTGGTTTTCCACCTTAAATACTTGTTCTACAAATAGTCTTACTTGCTTGTTTTGCTTGATTGCTTCAAACGTATTCAAGCTTATTTGTGCAATGTATCCTATCCCATTATTCTCAATAATTACATGAGTGGGACTTAATGTTTCTATGTTGCCTTCTATGAATTCAAACATAATTGATTAAGTATAACGCTTGTTTCTAATAAAATAGTTTATAAATCCAAAAATTAACATGATTCCTATTGGAGCCAGGATTGAATACCACTGCCAATAAGATTTTTCAACACGTGATTTCTCAGGATCTAAAAGCCTAAGTTTTCTTTCTTTTGCTCTGATTTCGATAAGTCCTTTTCCTTCTAACAAATAATCAATGCAATTCAACATGAATTTTTTATTTGAAAAAGTTAATCCTGAAATTTTATCATACCCAGTTGGGAATGGAGCCCCTCTTGATCCACTTGGATTTCTTACAATATCGCCATCTGCAATTATTATCATTTGACCTGTTCCAGAGTCAAGATGGTTTATATCGCCATATTTTTTCATGAATCTGAACTTACTTCTAAATTGGCCTTCTATTAAAACGCCAGAAAGTTGTTCACCTTGACGCAAAGATTGCCTGTATTCAGGCTCTTTCATATTCATATATACGGTTTCTAAATCTACTGGTGCGGGAGTAGTAATAACCTTAGTATACGGAGATGAAACCAACAGAGGATACATATTAAGTGTTGGTCTTACTTTTGGATCTAAGGTTGCGGGGAATTGAGACCATACCGTACCCATGTTTTTAGTAATGATATGAGAAAAACTTGACTCTTGGAATAATGGGAAATACGGAAAATCAATGAGTTCCATTCTACCAGCTGCTGGGATTGGAATTCTGTTGCATTTTTGATCCATAAGAAGTGAGTTTTTAATTCCAACACCGTAATGGAAGAGTGATGCCGTAATGTTCTCTAAACCATAATTTTGTGCTAGCACTTGTTTGTAATTTCTGAAGCTATCTATTTCTATTCTAACAGGGTCAATCAGCCAAATTACCTTTCCTCCCTGCATAATAAATTGATCTATTAAATAGAGTTCCTGTTCGGTGTAATCAGAAATAGGTTTAACCACCATTAATAGATCGTTTGAGTTTAAACGCCTATGTAATCCATTAATAAATATTGTCTCAGCATGTACTTTATCTGCCATAATTTGCTTTGCCCAAGGCAATGCAGAATTAGGGTCCCTGAAATTCATATTAAGTGCTGATATATCGTAATACTTTTGTAATTCTTGCGCTAAACTTTCAAAACCTTCATAGATCATTTCCCCATTGCCGTCGGCAACAACAACACGTTTTTTTTGTTCTGTAGTTACAAGTCTGAGTGCATTGGCTACTTCATATTCGATATTGTCAATTGCACGAGATATGTTTTCTTCTGGATCTAATCCTACATCATAATCAAAGAAGTTAACCGATACAGTTTGGTTTTTATAAAATAATTGTGCACCTGGCAAAAGATATTTGATTCTCGTTTCATCAGGGTTTTCTTTATCTACATCACGAACTGGATTTATACCTTTATTAGCATAACTCTCTAATATTTCCTCCATCTCCTTGTCGCCAACATTTGTAAACGGATTTATTATTTCTAACTCAATTTTACCTTTACTTGCTTCACGAAATTCTAAAATTAAATCCCGGATTTCCATTTTTAGGCGTTTGAAACGCGGTGACATTTCTCCTTCCAAGTATAAACGGAAATAAAGTTTTTCCTGCAGTTTACCGACTAGAGAAATACTAGTCTTACTGAGTGTGTAACGTTTTTCCGCAGTTA
Organism: Bacteroidota bacterium; assembly: GCA_030834125.1. Lineage (GTDB taxonomy): Bacteria > Bacteroidota > Bacteroidia > NS11-12g > UBA955 > VMCP01. The sequence continues at coordinate 26,167 of JAURFW010000010.1, forward strand.
AATCGAGTCGTTTGTAATAAAAGTTACCCAGAATATTAGCAACAACAACAGTAATAATCAGTGCACCAAAGTTTAAATAGGATTGGAGTTTTCTATTAGTTTGTTTCATTACCATTTTCTACTTTCAAAAACTAACTGAGTAAATCCTAAAAAGATTGAACTAAAGCCTAAGAAGAAAATCACGTCTCTAGTATCAATTACGCCACGACTGATAGAATCAAAATGATATTCTAATCCAAACCAAGATAAACTTTTGCCGATTTGATCGAGCCAATTAATATCACCTAACATACTTAAAATGGAATAAAAGAAGAATGATAATACCATGGAAGTTATTAAAGCTACAATTTGGTTATCTGTTATTGCACTGCTAAATAGACCAATGCTCGCATAACAAGCGGCGAGTAAAATTAATCCAAGATAGCTTCCCGCAGCAGATCCAAGATCTATATTTCCTAAAGGTTGAGCTAGATTATAAACGGCATAGACATAAAAAAGAGTGGGTATAAGTGTAAGTGCTATTAGTGTGACGGATGCTAAAAATTTACTTAAAATAATAGACCTATCGGTTAACGGTTTTGTCGTAATAATTTCTAAGGTCCCTAATCTTTTTTCTTCTGAGATGCTCCTCATAGTGATGGCCGATACAAGGAAGATTAATATAAATGGCGAAATATCAAACATTACTTGAAGGCTTGCTACTCCCAAATCAAATAAATTATTACCATCTACAAACCACAGAAACAGACCTGTCATTATCAAGTATACTCCCATTACAATGTATGCAATGAGGGAACCAAGAAAGCTTCGAATTTCCTTTTTATAAAGTGTCCACATGATTTGTTGCTTTTCTAAAGATTTGTTCTAAGTTAGAATTATCATTCCTCAATTCCTCCATTGATTGATCCATTGCAATGTTACCTTTGTTAATAATAATTACTCTGTCGCACATTGCTTCAACTTCCTGCATTATGTGAGTGCTTAGGAGTACCGTTTTGTCTGAACCTAATGACTTGATGACGTTTCGTATTTCAACTACTTGAATAGGGTCTAAACCACTCGTGGGTTCGTCAAGGATCAATACTTTTGGATCATGAATTAATGATTGTGCGAGTCCAACTCGTTGCCTGTATCCTTTGGATAGTTGACCAATTTTCTTATGTCTTTCCCTTTGTAATTGAGTAGTTTCAATAACTTTTTCTACAGCTTCTTTTTTTTGTTTTACTTCTGAAATACCTGCCATGAATGTTAAATATTCTGTAACATACATATCAAGATATAAAGGATTATTTTCAGGTAAATAACCTACGATTTTTCTTACTTCTAAACTATTTTCCATAATATCAATTCCACAAATTGATCCCGAACCTGTAGTTGGGGGGATATAGCCTGTTAACATCTTCATAGTGGTAGATTTTCCGGCTCCATTTGGTCCCAAAAAGCCTACTACCTTACCTGAAGGTATATTAAATGTAATAGAATTTACGGCGGTTTGTTTTCCGTAAATCTTAGTTAAATTATTGACGTTTATACTCACAACGAATCGCAAAAATACCTATTAATAATGAAGAACAAGTACTTCAAATGATAAACGATTGAATGCGAAAACTATTTTAGACGATAATAATTATTTTTAGCGTCTACGTCTGCGTCTCCTTACAGTTTTACTACGAGGGATATCAAATAGTTCTTTATTTACAATCAATGAATATGACTTCAATTCCCCAGTTTTAAAATCAATTAAAAATTCAGGGTTAAATGGTCGACCTAAAAATCGCGTTTCAAGATGTAAGTGTGGTCCTGTGCTTCTACCAGTATTTCCGCCTAGACCAATAAGTTGCCCTGCGTTAATTAATTCTCCAACCTTTACATTCCGTTGTTCAAGATGAGCATATAAGGTTTCTATTCCAGAGTAATGGCGAACCACGACACAGTTTCCATAACCTCTGTGGTACATACTTACACGTACTACACCATCAAATAATACATGAATTGAGTCACCTAGATTCAATTTAATATCAATACCCGAGTGAACCCTTCGTCTGCGCCAACCAAAGGTTGAATTTATTCTTCCTTCTAGTGGAGGTGAATAGCCACAATCAATGTTCAGAATAGAAATTGGTAAATTGGAGCTTAAGGTGGTTAGATCGAATTTGAATGGATCAATTCTTAAAGAGTCCCAATTGTAGTAAAAATCAAAATCTGGGAAACATCCAGGAATAAATTGTGTTGTGTCTAAAGTTATTAAAGTTTCAATCGAATCCTCTTCAACTATATCGGAAGTATCATCTTCAATCAACTCAAATGAATCCGCCTCAATTTGAGCCAATGTTGGATTACAAAATATAATTCCGATAAACAATATAATGATGTATCTATACAAGAACTTCTAGAACTTTTTGTTTATCTGTTTTTAATTGTTCCTTGAGTTGATCCAATGAACCAAACTTGATTTCTTCTCTTAAGAAACCCGTAAGTTCAATTTGAATGGTTTGATCATATAAATCAATATTTACTCCAATTAAATGGCTTTCAATAGTTAGGTTTGAGCCTTCGACTGTAGGTCGATATCCAATATTAATCATACTCGGATATGAATGCCCATTTACACTGGTATACCCAAAATAGGCACCTGTTTTTGGGATTAATTTATCTTTCTCTGTAACCGAAATATTCGCCGTTGGGAATCCTAACTTTCTTCCATTTTTATTCCCATGTATCACCTTTCCCGTTATTGGGTAGTGGTAGCCCAACAGATCATTAGCCTTGTCTATATCACCGATTTTCAGATATTTACGAATTTGTGTTGAGGAAATAGCAATTTCATCGATTTCTTTAGCCTCAATTTCCGCTACTTGGAATTGATGATTTAATGATAATTTAAGTAATTCTTTGAATCCCCCAGCACGATTTTTACCAAATCTGTGGTCATATCCAACAAGAATAAATTTAGTATTAAGTTTATCAACAAGGATTTGCGTAACAAATTGTTCTGGCGATAATTGTGAGATTTCCATTGTAAACTCTAGAACTAATACAAAATTAACACCAATATTAAGTATATGATTAGCTTTTTCCTCAATACTATTAATCAATTCAATTTTATCTGTATGTGTTTTTACAACACTGCGCGGGTGAGGATGAAAAGTTAAGAGTACACTGGGTAGGTCTAAGGACTTTGCTTTATTTACTAAAGATTGTAATACCTTTTGATGTCCTTTATGAACCCCATCAAATGTTCCTTGTGAAAGAACACAAGCGTCTATGTTTGGAAGTTGGTCGAAACCAAAATAAAGGCCACTCATTCAGGTGCAAAGTTCGGAATAAACCATATTTTTGCAAAGTGACCCGTCGGAAATACTTATTGTTTTTTCTAATATCATTATCACTTCGTGGATATTCGCAGAGTGGTGGATCCGGAATATTCCAAATTTTACAGGTTCCAGCGCACTCACGGCCAATGGTTTGGGGTAATTCATTATTGGCATTACCAGAAAGTCAAAGCGATGTATTGTATACGGTCAATAATCCTGGTTTGTTGAATTCTAAAATTACTGGCCAATATGCAGCAACATATGGATCTGTTTTACCTGGAATAAAACTTGGCGCTGCTGGGTATTCAATGTCAAAAGGGAAGCATAATTTCTCGATTACCGGAGTTTATATAGATTACGGTACTATGGAACGTTTAGATGCAGGTGGAAATTATGAGGGTCAGATGATTGCAAATGAAATGGCTTTTAGAATAGGTCATTCATTTAATTGGAAGGGATTGCAAATTGGCTCACAATTAGGATACACTTATGCGGTTCTTGGTCCATATGTGTCGAATGGGGCATTTATAAATGTTGGGTTTCAGTATTCTAAAACAGATACTGGAATTCAGATAGGAGGAGTAATAAAGAATTTAGGATATCAGGTAGCAGAATTTAAAAATGCCGAAAGAGAGTCTCTGCCATTTGAAATTCAGCTTGGAGCTTCTTATAAACCTTTACATATGCCATTTAGGTTTCACGTAGCACTGCATTCATTACAAAGATGGGACTTGACATATGATCAATATTTAGAATCTAATCAAGTAGATTTAAATGGGAATACAAAGTATAACCCGTCAGCTACTTTTATAGAAAAAGCATTTCGACATGTTAATTTCGGAGGTGAATTAATACTCGGTAAACACATGAGTGTATTATTGGGATATAATTACCAAAGAAGAAAAGAAATGGCACCTAGCATTAAGCCGGGGTTATCAGGAATGGGTTGGGGTATTCGAATGAAATTGTGGAGATATCATCTTACATACAGTAGCGTTGCATATTTTCCGGGTCAGAATTCAAATACATTAAGTTTATCTTTAATACCACAATTCTTTTAATGAATCAGAAAAAAATAAATATTGCAATTGACGGTTACAGCAGTTGCGGCAAAGGAACACTAGCAAAACAACTCGCTAAATTTCTTGGATATAAATTTATCGATTCTGGATCTATGTATAGAGCAGTAACACTTTACTGTATCAAAAAAGAAATTGATCTTAGAGATGAAAATTTAGTTTCGATTGCATTAAAGAATATGACGATTGGCTTTGAGTTTAATACTCAAACGGAACGTTTCGAGGTAACGCTTAATGGTAAAAATGTAGAGTCAGAAATTCGAGAAATGAAGGTAGCTTCTAGAGTAAGTGAAATTGCTGCCCAATCGGAGGTTCGTAAATATTTAGTTTCAATGCAGCAAAAAATAGGTAAGGATAAAGGGGTAGTAATGGATGGTCGTGATATTGGAACAGTTGTTTTTCCAGGGGCTGAGTTGAAAATCTTCATGACCGCAAGTGTTGAAGTGCGTTCAGAAAGACGTTTCAATGAATTAATAAGCGATGGGAAAGAAGTTACCCTATCTGAAGTAATGGCTAACTTAATAGATAGAGATAGAATTGATTCAAACAGAGATGATAGTCCACTGAGAATGACAGAGGATTATAAAGTTCTTGACAACACCAAATTGAGTAGATCGGAGCAACTAGAAATTGCAAAAAGTTGGGCGTTACACTATATCAACCAAAACTAAATGCCTAATTTTGTAAAGTAATGAGAAAAAAAATTGTTGCAGGTAATTGGAAAATGAATAATGACTTAATTGAGAGTCAATCATTAATAACGGAGGTTAGAGGAATTATACGTGACGAACTTAGATTAGACAATGTAGATGTAATACTGTTTCCGACATACTTTGCATTGCCATCGTGTATTCGCTTACTAGAGGGAACTGGCGTTTATTCTGGCGCGCAAAATTGCCATCAAGAAAAGTCAGGAGCATTTACTGGTGAGGTTTCTGCATCAATGGTTAAAGCTTTAGGAGCATCTCATGTAATAATAGGGCACAGTGAAAGGAGACAATATTTCGGAGAGAATAATATAATTTGTAACGCAAAAATAAAGGCTGGGCTGGAGCAAGAACTAACAATTTTATATTGTATTGGTGAAACGTTAGAAGAGAGAGAATCAAATACTCATTTAGATATTTTGAAATCACAACTTATTGAAGGATTGAATGAGATTAATGCACAACAATTAAATAACTTGGTGATTGCTTATGAACCAGTTTGGGCAATTGGAACTGGTAAGACGGCAAGCGCACAACAAGCTCAAGAGATACATGCTTTTTTGCGTAAGGAAATAACCACAAAATATGGTGAGGCAGTTGCTCAAAGGTTGCGCATTTTATATGGTGGAAGTGTTAAACCAGATAATGCTAAAGAATTGTTTTCTCAAGTCGATATTGATGGCGGTCTAATTGGTGGTGCTAGTTTGAAAGCTCGGGATTTTGCCGAAATCGTAAGAGCGGCTCAGTAATTAAAACTTAACTTTTTTTATTTTTATCGGTAATTCAATGAATTACCCACTTCTCCGTTTTACATTTGAGTATTCTATTCAAATTAAATTGAAGAAGTTTATTTTATTATTCGGATTAATTAGTTTTCAAACATTGTTATTAGGACAGTGGTTTAGTGGATTTAGTAATGATCCAAAAAAATTCATTGTACAATTAGAGAATCGATACAAAGGGCTTTCTGCTGAGGCAGTTGCAGATTTTACAGAATTTAAAAACAATTGGAATACTGGTTTATTCTCCCCAGACCAACAGCGTTATCTTATTGAAATTTCGCAAAAAATGCGTGAGAATGATTATGCGATGGATCCAATTTTTAGATTATTCTACAGAGATTACACTAAAAGTTTAACGTATGAGGGGAATAAAGATTTAGTTAACCAATGGCGTGAAATTGCGAATCAAATGGTAGGTGGAAATCCTGTGAGGTTTCAAGAATTTCTTGAGTTTACTGATTTATTACTATACAATCATGCTCTTTTTTCAAATAGTTTAAAACGATGGGAATTTGATAGTACTGCGGAATTTAAATTAGGTATGCAAGGTGGTCGGTTTTATGCTGATTTTTCAAATATTATTCTTTCAGGAAAAGCCCAATACGATACTGTAATTCTGGAAACTAAGGGAAGGTATTATGCACATGAGAAAATTTGGGATGGTGAATTTGGAAAGGTGTTTTTGCGAAATACAGACCCTAAGGATTCAGCATTTGTAACTTTTGACGAATTCCAACTTAAACTACAATCCCATCAAATTATTGTTGATTCAGCATTTCTTCATTATCCAAGATTTGCTGAAAAACCGATTTCTGGTAGTTTCCATGATAAATTGGTAGATTATCTTGATTCTTTAACCCCATTAACCCAGCCTAAATTTCCAAGGTTTAACTCATTTGATAATAATATTCCTTTAAACAATATACTCGGCCCTAATTCTAAATGTGTGGGTGGACTTGGTTTTAAAGGGTTAGTTTTTAATACTTCAACGGTAGATAGTAAGGAGTCAATTGCCACAATACCATACGATGGAAAGGATAAAGTGGTTATCAAGAATCGAGGTTTTGTTATATACAAGGGTCTAGTTAATGGAGAGAAATGTGCATTTCAAGTAGAATTAGACTCAGGGAAATATTTAAAGCATCCCTCAGTTAATTTGTCATTTAATTATGAGAAAAATACACTCTTTATAAATAAAGGTGATGATGGCTTGATGAGAGGTGTATTTAGGGATGAATATCATAATATGGACATCGATGTTCAATCTGTTCGTTGGAAATTGGATGAGCCTTTTATGGATTTTGATAACCTAAATGATGAAAAGCCTGCATTTTTTACGTCTAAATCCTATTTTAGAAAGCAATTATATGATGATGTCCGTGGTGTTTTAGCAAGTAATCCAATTGATCTGGTATATACTTATTATACCCGTATCCCTAATGACGAATTACTAAATAATTTATATCGACAGCTTCAGGGACTTTCTGAAAAAACCCCTGTAGACCGATCAAAATACGATCCGATAGCTGAAGCTTATTCTAAGCGTAAATCAGAACTGGAACGAATTTATATAACGGAAGGCCGCAAGGAATTTACAATAGAGGAGCTTTGTGAATATTACAAGTGCCAACCAAGGTATCTAGAACATATGTTCATTGATTTGCACGACGATGGATATGTTGAATTTGATTTTAAAAATGGCAAAGTTAAGGTATTGGATAAGCTAACAGCCCATTACTTTATGTCCAGAAAATTCCGTGATTATGACGTTATTAAATTAGGTTCCATTATAAGTGCAAAACCCAATGGGACATTGAATTTAAAATCAAATGAACTTCAATTAGAAGGGGTTGCACCTTTCCACTTCTCAGATTCTCAAAATGTCTATGTAGTGCCATTCGATCAGAAAGTACTTGTAACAAACGATCGCGGACTTCATTTTGGTGGTAGAGTGAGAGCGGGAAGATTCGATTTCTTTGGAAAGAATTTCAATTTTGATTACAGTAAATTCCAGATTGAATTTGAGGTGATTGATTCGATGAAGATGTATTTTCCTGAAGAAAAAACTGGTCGTCTGGTACCGATAAAATCGGTATTTAGAAATATTGGTGGAACTTTATTTATTGATAAGCCCAATAACAAATCTGGAAATAAGCATTACCCGGAATATCCAATATTCACATCCAACAGAGGGGGAGACATTTTATATGATAAACCGAGTATACACGGAGGGCAATATATTGCCGATAGGTTTAAGTTTACTGTAGATCCATTTACAATTGATTCTTTAGATGATTTCACCATTGATGGTTTGACATTTGATGGTACTTTTTACTCGGCAGATATTTTTCCTGTTTTTAGGCATTATGTATATATACAACCAGATTACTCACTCGGTTTTGTGAAACCAACTCCAGCTGGAGGTTTGCCAATGTATAAAGGTAAAGGAAATGGAGATATGACTTTGAATTTAAGTGAGGTAGGATTTTATGGGGAAACAGGTAAAATCGATTATGAAACCAGTGAAACCCGATTTACTCGGATCCTTATGTTGCCAGAGAAAACCTTAGGACCTGTAAATTCATATGATTTAAAAGCCAATTCCAAATATGCGAAAGTATTAGTGAATGATGCACGTTTAGATTGGATTCCGTATAATGATAAATTTAAGATTACAACACAAAAATACCCAATGGCAACCTTTGTGGATCAACTTAGTTTTAGAGGAACGACAACTCAATCTCCTTCAAAAATTATAGGCGATGGTGAGTTAAGTTGGGACTTAGCAAAGTTTAGAAGTAAAGAAATGTTACTTAAGCCTAGAAAGGCCACTGCTAGTAAGAGTAGTTTAGATATCTATACATTAGATACAAGTAAAATGGCATTTTCAACAGATAATATTACTGCTGATTTAGATTTTAAAACTCGAATAGGAAAGTTCAATACGAATGATGTAGGTCAACTAACTTACTTCCCATTTAATAGTTATCAAACTAATTTGAGCAATTACGTTTGGAAAATGAATGACAAAACAATTGCGGCTACAATTGGATCAAGTATGGGAGGTATTACTCCGGATTGGATGAGTATAAATAACGAACAGGATAGTCTAAATTTCATTGGTAAAAAGGGTTTATATGATATGAAGGATTACACCTTAAAAGTATCAGAAATACCTTACATTGATATTGCAGACTCCCGATTATATACTAAAGATGGAATTGCAATGATTCGTGAAAACGCTAACATGGATACTCTCAAATCTTGTAAATGGATAGCAAATCGCAATGATTCATTTCATACAATTACCGAGTCGGTGGTAAAAGTGTTAGGGAAATACCAAGTTTGGAGTCAAGGTAAGGTAAACTATGTAACTAGAACAGGCAAGAAACAAGAAGTATTCTTAGATGCTATTGGTGTTGATATGGATCATCATTTAGCGGGAGAAGGTAAGATTGATGAAAGGCAGGGGTTTACACTAGATACAAAAATTGGTTACCGCGGAGAAGTTTCTTTAACATCTGTAAAACGCGGATTGGACTTCCAAGGATATGTTATTGCTAATCATACTTTTGGAGAAAAAGTTGATTCTAAGTGGGCAAGATTTAACCAAGAAGTAAATCCTCAAGATGTTATTATAGAGATGAAACCTCCAAAAGCAGTAAATGGTCAAAACCTTTTTGTTGGATTAGCAGCTGCCAATGATTCATCTCACGTATATGCAGTGCTTTTTGGAGGTAAACGTCGTTTAAGTGATAACGAAATTACCTATGATACCGGTGTTTTCTATTGGGATGCTGACAAAAACAGTTTTTTTGCTGGGGATGTTGAAAGATTGCGAAATGGGAAGGCCTATGGTAATTTTATTCAATTTAATGAATCCAATCATGAGATACATGCAGAGGGTGAAATGGAGTTTGGCGTAGTATCAAAAAATGTAGACTTCCGAACTGCTGGGACTGCCGATTTGAAAAAAGGAGATTCAGCATTCCAATTTCAATTAGCCATGTTGTTAAACTTTCCATTACATGATAATTTTAAAAAGAGAATGGTAGAAATGTTTCTTGGTGAAGAAGAAGGTAATGAAACAGTAAATACATTATTCAATATTAACGCTTTGAGTTGCATGATCAAAGATGATAAAACAAGAGAGAAACTTGTAGGTGGGCTAGAAACTACCAATAGGATTAAATCAGGAGGTAGTTTGCTTGGATCTAAAGACGAGCGTGATGTGAATTTTATTATTTCTGGTGTAGATCTGAAGTGGGATTATAAGGCAAGAGGAATGTATGGAGAAAGTGGATCACAGTTAATTTCAATGTGTGGTACACCTATAAATAAAAGTATCACGACCACCATGTATCTAGAAGCAAGAAGGGGATCGCAAAGGATGCACTTTTATATCAGCGATGGGTCAAATATGGTTTATTTCTATGTAACGCCCTACAATGTATCTATTTTTACCAATGATCCGGAGCTTACGAAAATTATGTCTGAAACAAACAACAAAGTAAAAGTAGATAATTGGAGTGTTTCATTAAGTTCAGAAAGAAGACTTGAACAATTCTTAAGAAAAGTAGGACTTGATTAGGAATATTTAATATCCACTAAATAAAGACCATGAGCGGGAACGGAAATACCCGCTTCATTTCTAGAGTTTGAATCTATTATTTTTTGAAATTCATAAACTGTGAGTTTACCCGTACCAACTTCTAAACAAGTACCCACAATAGCACGAACCATATTTCTCAGGAATCGATTTGCTGTAATTTGGAATTGAATATTAGAATCGGATTTGATCCATTTTGCCTGAGTTACTGTGCATTTGTAATTTTTATTGGGTGGTTCACCTTTGCAAAATGAACCAAATTCCATTGTCCCTATGAGTAATTTACAAGCTTCATTCATTTTAACAATATCTAATTCCTGGGGAATTAACCAACTATAATTCACAAGAAATGCATCTTTTTGTTGATGTATTTTATAGTGATAAGTGCGGGAAATTGCATTAAATCTAGAATGGAAATCTTCAGGCGCCCTATCAATGGAGTGTATCGCAATTTCTGCAGCTAAGATTTTATTTAATTTGTAAACTAAATCTGATGAATTAATAGATATTTCTGTGTCAAAATGGGCGCAGTAGTTTTTAGCATGAACTCCAGTATCGGTCCTGCCGCAACCTACTAAATCAATTTTAGTTTGTAACAGGGTGTTCAAGGCTAATTCAATTTCACCTTGAATGGTTTTTGCGTTTGGCTGTTTTTGCCATCCACAGAACGGAGAGCCATTATAGCTTAGTATTACTTTATATTTCAAGGTTTAGCACCTTTCATAAATTATCGCAGAACCTTGTCCTACACCAATACACATGGTTGCAAGACCATATCTAAAATTATCATTTTTTGACATTTGATGTAATAATGTTGCACTAATCCTAGTGCCACTTGCACCTAATGGATGTCCAATAGCGATACTTCCGCCGTTTAGGTTTACCTTGTTCAAATCAACCTCTAATTCCTTTACACATGCAAGTACTTGAGCAGCAAAGGCCTCATTTAGTTCCAAAATATCTAAGTCACTTATTGATAAACCTGCTCTCTTTAGTGCAATTCGTGTAGCAGGCACTGGACCAATTCCCATATATGCTGGGTCAACTCCTGCAACCCCTATTGATACAATTCTTGCTATTGGTGTTAAGTTGTATTCCTTTAGTGCCGTTTCGCTAACCACAATACAAGCTGCCGCACCATCATTAATTCCCGATGAATTGCCGGCAGTTACTGTCCCACCATTTTTAAATGCTGGTTTTAAGGTAGATAATACATTAACATTACTTAATCGAGGATGTTCATCAATTTTAAATTCAATTGGTTCCTTTTTGCGTTGAGGAATGAAAACTGGTGTTATTTCATTTTCAAATGCGCCCTGCTCTTGTGCATTTTTCCATTTCAATTGAGATTGATATGCAAATTCGTCTTGGTCACCTCTAGATATCTGATATTTTTCAGCAACATTTTCAGCGGTTTCTCCCATTGAAAAAGGATGATGCAAAGTGCTTAATGCTGGATTGGTAAATCGCCAGCCAATAGTTGTGTCGTGTATTTCAGGAACTCTCGAATAGGCAGTCTCTGCTTTTGGCATAACAAATGGCGCTCTAGTCATTGATTCTGTTCCCCCAGCAATTAAGATATCTGCTTGTCCACTTTTGATAGCCATAAATGCATTTTGAATGGATTGTAAACCAGAAGCACATAGTCTATTTACAGTATACCCCGGAATATGCATAGGCAATTTAGCAAGTAGAGTTGCCATACGCGCTACATTTCTATTGTCTTCACCGGCTTGATTAGCGGCCCCTAAAATTACTTCATCAATTTTATCTGTAGGCAAATTTGGGTTGCGCTCAATTAAAGAAGTGATTACACGTGCAGCTAAATCATCAGGACGCGTGGATGCTAAAGTACCTCCAAATTTACCAACTGCTGTTCTTGTGATATCAACAATATATACTTCTTTCATTACACAAAGGTCGCAAAATACAACTATAGCAAAAAAAGAAATTTATTTACATTTGCCCTGTGGGAAGAGTTGTAAAGACATTAGTGTTATTGATGCTTTCTGTTTTATTGATGATTATTCCATTATTTGAGGGTATAGGCGTTAATATGCAACGTCACTACATGAAAAAACAATTACGTGAGAATAAACTATCTAGCTTGACACTTGATACACTAATGATATCTAAACAACTTCAAGTTGAGCTGAAGATAAAAAAAGCTGGTGATGAGTTTGATTTTTTGAATAATAGATATGATTTAGTGACAATAACGGAATTGGATAATGGAAAAGTTCAACTGATTGCAGTTCAAGATAAATTTGAGAAAGAATTACTCATTGCATTATCTAAGCAAATGGAAAACCCAAATTCTGATGATTCTAAAATTAGTATCCTCAATTGTAAGTGGTACTATGAAGAGTCTGCTAAATTATATATAGGTTTTAAAGGAAATTCAACAGTTTGGTGTAACCCGTGGGAATATATTTCAATTGGTTTTTATCATTCGATATTCAGGCCTCCAATTTTTGGTTGATTAATAAAAGTTATTTGGTTTTATGCCAATAGTTTCTTTTTACAATCAGTCAAAATGAAAAAAATAATTATAGTTCTTTTGGGACTGTGCATTGGAATGGTGCATGCCCAGCAAAACGGCGATAATGATACCACAGATATAGAATCCCTCGATCAATTATTAATATCTGCTGATCGTTATCAAACCACAAGAAATAAATCGGTTCAAGAAATTGAAGTAATAAGTTCAAAAAAAATGTACCAACTTCAAGGGGCAACTCTTGCTGAAACTCTTGTTAATACAGGTAAAGTATTCGTGCAAAAAAGTCAAATGGGAGGCGGGAGTCCTGTTTTGAGAGGATTTGAAGCGAGTAGAGTATTAATAGTTGTAGATGGAATAAGATTGAATAATTCTACTTTTAGAGCAGGACATCTACAAGATATAATTACCGTTGATCAATTCGGATTGGATCGAATGGAGGTGAACTTCGGATCAGGATCCACTTTATTTGGCTCAGATGCATTAGGTGGTGTTCTATATCTCAAGACAAGAGAGCCACAATTTTCTAAAGAGTTAAAACTTCTGACACAAGCAAATTTACGCTATCAGACTGCGAGTAATTCCATTATTGGTAATGCATCATTGGAAATTCAATCTGAAAAAAATGCTATTCTATTTAATGTCACACATTCAAAATATGGAGATTTGAGAATGGGCTCTAATTCCTATGTTGAATCCAATGATAGTTTTGGACTTCAACCCTATTATGTCAGCAATAACTCTAATAATGGATTACTCTTTGATACTATCCTTAAAAACGATGATCCTTTTTTACAGCCAAATTCAGGATACACTCAAACAGATTGGATGCTTAAATACAAAAGGAATTGGAAGGGAATACACACGGTTAACCTTCAAGGGTCGCTTAATCAGGGTGTTCCTAGATTTGATAGATTGCAATATCTGCCCCCATTTCCAACTGGACCCACTATAGATCCGCGACAAGCGTTCAGGTATGGAACCTGGAATTATTCACCTCAAAATCGTTGGTTTGGAAGTTATACTTACGAATCACAAGATATCCATCAACAAAGATTACGTATGGCTTATCAACAATTTGATGTAGCACGTGTAACTCGACCATTCAATATGGAAATTGAAAGGACGCAAAAAGATAGAGTTGGGGTTTACACTTTAATGTATGATAGAGTAGATGAGTTGCTTGGATTTAACCTAAGTTCAGGTTTGGAATATAACTTTAACAAAGTTGAAAGTGTGGGATCCCAAAGGGAAATAACAATTTTGAATGCTCCAACTGAATTAGCAAAATCTAGATATGCAGATTCAACTGCAAAAACAGCGTCTTATGCTATATATTCTCATTGGAATCGAGGTTTTGGGAAAACTCATTTATCATTTGGAGGGCGATTAAATTATTATACTTTAGATGCCAAATTTAGAGAATCAAATCCATGGAATTTACCATTCTCAGATATTCAATTTCACCACCTTGCACCAACTTTTAATGTTGGGGTAGTGCAAGAACTATTCAAAGGGTTTCTGATAAAATCATCAATTAATCAAGCCTTCAGGAATCCCAATATCGACGATATGACTAAAGTGTTTGAATCCATACGCGGTGAAAAAGTATTTGTACCAACTACCGATTTAAAACCTGAGGTGAGTTTAACTTATGATTTGAATTTTAATTGGAAAGTCAGTGAGCATGTATATGTTGAGTTTGGTGGATATTATTCAAAAGTCAACGATTTGATGTCGGAAGTCTATGGTACGATTGCAGGTGAAGATAGTATGGAGTGGGATGGATTATTAACACCAATATACCAAATAAAAAATGTAGGAGATGGAAGCATTTATGGGTTTTTTGCAACAATTCAATGGAATGTTTGGAAGAAGTTGTTCTTATCGGCATCTACTACTTATACAAAAGGAAATGTGTCGTACAAAACTTTCTCGACTCAGCAAGAAAAGGTGATTTTACCCATGGATCACATTCCCCCTATGTATGGACAATTAAGTTTAAAGTGGAAATCAGACCCATATTGGTTGGAGACTCAATATTTGTTTAATGGTGAAAAGAAACGGGAAGATTACTCACCAAGTGGGGAGGATAACCTAAATCAGTCGCCGGGGTACTATAACCTACAGTTAGGAAATCCAGCTTGGGGTATTCTAAATTTAAGAGGCGGACTCAGACTTTTTAAAGGATTAAGTCTTCAAATTTCGGCTGAAAATTTACTCGATTTACGATACAGATACTTTGCTAGTGGCATAAGCGCATCGGGTAGGAACATTTCAATTAATTTGAATTATAAGTTTTAAGATCAAACATTAATACGATTATACAATTATTTATTATTAACCTGTCAAGTGCCCTAGTTTTAGAATTTAAATTAAAATTCAAGCATAATCATGAATCGAAAATAAAAATGATAATTTTGCATCATGGGAAGAATGTTTGAGAAGCGCAAGCACAAGATGTTTGCTCGCTTTGACCGCATGGCAAAGCAGTTTACTAAATTAGGTAAGGAAATAGCAATTGCGGTTAAGATGGGCGGGGAAAATCCTGATTATAATCCTCGTTTGCGTGTGGCAATGCAAAATGCAAAGGCTGTGAACATGCCCAAAGACCGAGTTGATGCGGCAATAAAAAGAGCATTAAGTAAAACAGAAGGTAATTATGAAGAGGTTAGATATGAGGGATATGCACCGCATGGTGTGGGTATAATTGTTGAAACAGCAACAGATAATCCCACCCGAACTGTTGCAAACGTTAGAATGCATTTTAACAAGGGCGGCGGTTCAATAGGTAAAACAGGTTCTCTAGATTTCAACTTTACCAGAAAAGGAGTATTTAAAATTGAAAAAGAGAAATTGGGAGTAATGGATATAGATGAATTAGAACTAGAATTAATAGATTCTGGACTTGAGGATTTTGCAATCGATGAAGAACACATTTATGTATATACCGAGTTTTCAGATTTTGGTTTAATGCAAAAGGATCTGGAGGAAAAGAAAATTGAAGTGAGTAACGCTGAATTACAATATATCCCCAATTCCTACGTAGATCTTACCGAAGATCAGGCCAATGAAGTTCTTGAACTGGTTGAACGTTTAGAAGGTGACGATGACGTACAAAATGTTTATCATAATCTCCAATAAGTAATATTATTTACTTTGGGCATGTAGCACACTCTATATTGTATTTATTATCAAAGTCTGCTTTTAGCCAAACATAGCTTTCAGGATTTGTTGGATCATTACAAACAATCCTTATCCCCATTGACTTTGTTCCATTTTTAGTAACGGTATCGAATAAGGCATCAATAGTCATACTATCTCCAGGCTCTAAAACCATTTTCGGTATGGTTAACCTTATGCAAGGGCAGTCAGGATTAATTGATTTAAATTCCAAAGGTTTTTTACCTTTATTTTTAAAGATAAACTTAGTTTTCAGAAATCCTCCTGGGCGCTGCTTGCCAAAATTATGGATTGCTGGCTCAACAGATAAACGAGGCGCCCTTCGCAATTGACCTTTACTCATTTTAGGAAAATATTGTTTCCTTGAATAAGAAATACCCACCGAAATATAAGGACTTCCGGGATGGTTAGAAATGAATGGTAATTCAAATCCACCAAAACCATATCCCGGTGCTTCAATCCCGTCTAATGTTACGGTAATTTTCACCGACTCACCGGGCTCCATTGATTCCGGATAACCTGTAATGGATACGTAGTTAGGTAAATTAGTAGATTCTAGGCTCTGAAACTTTGCTGAAAAATCAGAGTTATTTGTAACTCTAAATGATTGAGTCATATTTTGATTATCCCACAGTGTATCGAATTGAATAGCCATACTACTAAATACTAGGGATCCTAAATGGGGTATAGAAGCTCCGTTAGTTACTTGTGGAATGGGTTTAATTACTTCACCTTTTATACCTAAAAAGAATACAGGATTTTGGGGTGAATTTGTGTATACGGTAATACTTTTATCAAACTGCCCCAATCTATTAGTAGTCTCAAATCGTGCTTCTAAATAATTTGTATCACCTGGTTTTATTTCTTCAGTACTCCAATATGGTGTAGTACATCCACAACTGGTTTCAACTCTGCTTATTTTTACTGGTACATCTCCTTCATTCCAGTATTTAAATTTGTATGTAGCAAATTTTTTCGATTCTTCAATTTTTCCAAAATCGTGAATCTCTATGGGGAAGTTTAATAACCCTCCTTTGGTTGGATTTTGCGCTTGAACATATATATAAGGAAGAGAAAGGCACGATATTAATAATAATGAGATTATCTTTTTCATAGACCGATTCAAGAAAAAGACGTCAATAGAATGAATTGAGTTGCTCAAAGACATAGTTCAAATATAAGTTGATGAATTATGATATTAAATAAAAGAGTTGAAATTAGTCTCAAGCCCTATAAAAATTGGCATTTTCGAGAAACTTTGCGAAAATCTAATTTTTTTTAAACTGGGTGTTGTTTATGATGATAAATAACCTTAATTTTGCCGTCCTTTTTGGGAAGAAATATGCCTACTATTCAACAACTAATAAGAAAAGGACGCCTAGACATTACTACTAAGAGTAAGTCTCCTGCTTTGGATTCATGTCCACAGAGAAGAGGTGTTTGTACTCGTGTGTACACTACTACACCAAAGAAACCTAATTCAGCGTTACGTAAGGTTGCGCGTGTGAGATTGACAAACGGAAAAGAAGTGAACGCCTACATTCCGGGTGAGGGACACAACCTACAAGAGCACAGTATAGTATTGGTACGTGGAGGAAGGGTTAAGGATCTACCAGGTGTACGTTATCATATCGTACGTGGTGCATTAGACACAGCGGGTGTTGAAGGTAGAAATCAAAGAAGAAGTAAGTACGGAACAAAAAAGCCAAAAGCTAAAAGCTAAGAATTATAAGCCATGAGAAAAACGCGCGCAAAGAAACGCATAACCGAGCCAGATCCAAAGTTTAATGATCCTTTGGTAACTCGCTTTGTAAATGGAATGATGTATGACGGCAAAAAATCATTGTCGTTAAAAATATTTTATGATGCAATTGATATTGTAGATCGTAAGATTGAAGATCAAGAAGGTATTGAAGTTTGGCGTTTAGCTATGAACAATGTAATGCCAGCTGTTGAAGTTAAGGCGCGTCGTGTTGGTGGTGCTACTTTCCAGATTCCAATGGAGGTTCCACAAAAAAGAAAAATCGCTGTAGGAATGAAATGGATGATCAATTTTGCTCGCAAGAGAAATGAGAAGTCTATGGCAGAGCGATTAGCATCTGAAATTATTGCAGCGAGCAAGAACGAAGGTGCTTCAGTAAAGAAAAAAGAAGATACTCACAAAATGGCAGAAGCGAACAAAGCGTTTGCTCACTTCCGTGCTTAAGATTTGAAAAAAGAGATAAATGTCACGCGATTTAAAATATACTAGAAACATTGGAATTGCTGCCCATATTGATGCGGGTAAAACAACCACTACGGAGCGTATTCTTTTTTATGCTGGTGTGAACCACAAAATAGGTGAGGTACATGACGGTGCCGCTACTATGGACTGGATGGCACAGGAGCAAGAACGCGGTATTACTATTACCTCGGCTGCTACCACAGTATTTTGGAATTATCGCGATCAGAAATACCATATTAATATTATCGATACCCCAGGACACGTTGACTTTACAGTTGAGGTGAATCGTTCGTTACGTGTATTAGATGGTTTGGTGTTCTTGTTCAGTTCGGTTGATGGTGTTGAACCCCAATCCGAAACAAATTGGCGTTTAGCAGATAATTACAATGTTCCTAGAATTGGATTTGTAAATAAAATGGACCGTTCAGGTGCTGATTTCCTAAATGTAGTTAAGCAGGTTAAAACTATGTTAGGCTCCAATGCAGTTCCTTTACAATTACCAATTGGTTCTGAAGACAAATTCAAAGGTGTAGTTGACTTAATCAATTTCCGTGGAATGGTATGGAATGAAGAAGATCATGGTATGACCTACGAGGTAATCGATATTCCTGCGGATATGGTTGAGGAAGCAAAAGAATGGCGTGAAAAATTATTAGAAGCAGTTTCTGAATATGATGATTCTATCATGGAGAAATTCTTCGAGGATCCAGAAAGTATTACCGAGCGTGAAATATTAGAAGCTTTACGTACAGCAACAATTGATTTATCTATTGTTCCTATGATGTGCGGTACTGCATTCAAGAACAAAGGAGTACAGACTATGTTAGACATGGTTATGGAATTAATGCCATCTCCTTTAGATGTAGGAGCTGTTAAAGGTACTGATCCTGAAACAGAGGCTCCTATTTCTCGCGAACCAAGTTATAATGCACCTTTCTCAGCCTTGGCATTTAAAATTGCTACTGATCCTTATGTAGGACGGTTGTGCTTTATTCGTGCGTATTCAGGGAAATTGGATTCAGGTTCTTACGTGTTGAACATGAGAACAGGAAATAAAGAAAGAATTTCTCGTATCTTCCAAATGCACGCTAACAAGCAAAATCAAATTGAATTCCTAGGTGCTGGAGATATCGGTGCTGCTGTTGGTTTTAAAGATATTAAAACTGGTGATACTCTTTGTGCAGAAAAATCACCAATTGTACTTGAGTCTATGGTATTCCCTGATCCTGTAATAGGATTAGCAATTGAGCCTAAAACTCAGGCTGATACAGACAAATTAGGCATGGCTTTGGCAAAATTGGCTGAAGAGGATCCTACTTTCCGTGTGGCATCAGATGAAGAAACTGGTCAAACTATTATTTCAGGAATGGGTGAATTACATCTTGATATTATTGTTGACCGTCTTAAGAGAGAATTTAAAGTTGAGTGTAACCAAGGCGCCCCACAGGTAAATTATAAGGAAGCAATTACTACAAACACTACACACCGTGAAACTTACAAAAAGCAGACCGGTGGTCGTGGTAAATTTGCTGATATCCAGTTTGAAATTGGACCAGCAGATGAGGATTTCCAAGGTGATGGTTTGCAGTTTGTGAACGAGGTTGTTGGTGGATCTATTCCAAGAGAATATATCCCATCAGTTGAGAAAGGATTTAAACAAGCTATGCAAAATGGTGTACTAGCTGGTTATACAATTGATCGTATTAAAGTGCGTTTATTTGATGGTTCTTTCCACCCAGTTGACTCCGATTCATTATCATTTGAGGTAGCAGCTAAACAAGGTTTCCGTGCTTCTGCTCGTAATTGTAACCCAGTATTACTTGAGCCAATTATGAAGCTTGAAGTAGTTACTCCTGAAGCGAATACTGGAGACGTGATGGGTGACTTGAATCGTAGAAGAGGCCAAATGGAAGGTATAGATGAAAGAGCAGGTGCTCAGGTAGTTAAAGCAAAAGTTCCGTTGAGCGAAATGTTTGGTTACGTAACTCAGTTGCGTACAATTACATCCGGTCGTGCTTCTAGTACTATGGAATTCAGTCATTATGCTGAAACACCTAAGAATATTGCTGAAGAAGTATTAAAAAAGGCAAACGGAAAATAATTAGAAACAATTAAAATGGTTAGTCAGAAGATAAGAATTAAGTTAAAGTCTTTCGATCACAATCTGTTAGATAAATCAGCAGAAAAGATCGTTAAGGCGGTACGCACTACAGGGGTCGTTGTAAGCGGTCCGGTGCCTCTACCAACACGCAAAAAGATTTTTACAGTATTGCGTTCTCCTCACGTTAACAAAAAGGCAAGAGAACAATTTCAATACTGTACTTATCAGCGTTTGATCGATATTTTTAATGGTTCAACAAAAACTGTAGACGCCTTAATGAAGATTGAACTTCCTAGTGGTGTTGAGGTTGAAATTAAGTTATAAGGAAAGTCATGAACGGTTTAATAGGAAAAAAATTGGGAATGACTAGCATTTTCGATGCTAATGGTAAGCGCGTAGCTTGCACTGTAGTGGAAGCAGGTCCATGTGTGGTGACTCAAATTAAAAATGAGGATACGGATGGATACAATGCTGTACAAATAGCTTTCGGTGAAAAGAAAGAAAAACATGCTACTGCTGCTGAGAAAGGTCATTTCAAAAAAGCAAAAACTAATGCCGCGAGTGCAGTAGTTGAATATAGAGATTGGGATTCTGAAAGTGAAATTACTTTAGGTTCAGTTTTGGATGTTAATTTGTTTGAAGAAGGTGAATTTGTTGACGTAGTTGGTACTTCAAAAGGTAAAGGTTTCCAAGGTGTTGTAAAGCGTCATGGATTTGCCGGAGTGGGACAAGCAACTCACGGTCAACATAACCGTTTGCGTGCGCCAGGTTCAATTGGAGCATGTTCTTTCCCAGCACGTGTATTTAAAGGTACTCGTATGGCAGGTAGAATGGGTGGTGAAAGAGTAAAAGCTTTCAACTTAGTTGTATTAAAAATTGACACTGAAAATAATCTTTTAGTATTGAAAGGTTCAATTCCAGGTCATAATGGTTCAATCGTTTATATCGAGAAATAAGCCATGAATATTAAAGTATTAGACAAAACAGGAGCTGAAACAGGTAGAACTGTTACCTTATCTAAGGATATCTTTGGTGTTGAACCAAATGATCATGCAATCTATTTGGATGTAAAGCAATACATGGCGAACAAACGTCAAGGAACTCACAAATCAAAAGATCGTTCTGAGATTTCACGTTCAACCCGTAAACTTTTCCGTCAGAAAGGTACTGGAGGAGCTCGTCATGGATCATTAAAAGCTGGTATCTATGTTGGTGGTGGACGTATTCATGGTCCTCGTCCAAGAGATTACAGTTTTAAATTAAATAAA
Source organism: Bacteroidota bacterium (assembly GCA_030834125.1). GTDB lineage: Bacteria > Bacteroidota > Bacteroidia > NS11-12g > UBA955 > VMCP01. The sequence goes on from JAURFW010000010.1 coordinate 47,934, forward strand.
AAGCTTAAGACCGTGGCGCGTAAAAGTGCATTGTCTTATAAAGCTAAAGATAAATCAATAATGGTGGTTGAAGATTTTGAAATGGCAGCTCCTAAGACTGCTGAATTCAAAAATATCCTGAATGCACTAAATGTTAACGGGAGATCTTTGTTTGTTACTGCAGCAGCTGATAAAAATATTTATTTATCTGGTCGTAACATACCAAAAAATGAAATTATTCCGGCTGCAGATTTAAACACTTATCAAGTATTAAAGGCTTCAAGTTTGATTTTTACTGAAAGTGCTATCAATAAATTACAAGAGAAATAATAACGATGATACTTAAAAAGCCATTGGTAACCGAAAAATCTAACCTTGTTATGGACAAGACCGGAAAGATTGGTTTCATTGTGGATCACAAAGCCACAAAAGATGAAATCAAAGCCGAGGTTGAAAAATTCTATAACGTAGAGGTAGAATCGGTAAATACCATGATTCAGCGGGGGAAAGCACGTCGCAACAGACGTACAGGCCAAATCTCCGGTTATACTGCGAAGTATAAAAAGGCCTTCGTTACATTAAAAGAAGGGTTTAACATTGATTTTTTTGAAAACGTTTAAAGTATGGCAGTAAGAAGATTAAAACCAATCACACCTGGAACTCGTTTTCGCGTTGCGAACACATTCGAGGAAATAACTACTGACAAGCCTGAGAAGTCATTGTTAGAGCCGATTAAGAAGTCGGGTGGTAGGAATAACCAAGGTAAAATCACCATGCGTTATATTGGTGGTGGACACAAGCGTCGTTACAGAATTATTGATTTCAAGCGTGATAACGCAGGAGTTAATGGTGAAGTTAAAACCATCGAGTACGATCCCAATAGAAGCGCATTTATTTCATTGATAGAATATACCAACGGAGAAAAGAGATATATAATCGCTCCATCTGGTATCAAGGTGGGTCAGACGATCCAACAGGGTTCGGGTTCATCTCCTGACCTCGGTAATGCAATGCCAATGTTGGAAATGCCTCTAGGTACATTAATTCACAATATTGAAATGCAACCTGGTCAAGGTGGAAGACTTTGTCGTAGTGCAGGTTCTTATGCCCAATTAATGGCGAAAGAGGGAAAATATGTAGCTCTTAAATTGCCTTCAGGTGAAAGTAGATTCGTATTAGGTGCATGTATGGCAACAGTTGGTTCTGTGAGCAACAGTGAGCATAGTCAAGAAAATAAAGGTAAAGCAGGTAGAAGTCGTTGGTTAGGACGTCGTCCAAGAACTCGTCCTTCTGCGATGAACCCAGTAGATCACCCAATGGGTGGTGGTGAAGGAAGAAACAAAGGTGGACAGCCTCGTTCTAAGAATCTTATTTATTCTCAAGGACAGAAGACACGTTCTACTAACAAGCATTCTTCACGTTTAATTATTGAAAGAAGAAAATCCAAGCGTAACAAGTAAAAGTAATAGATAACAATGGCAAGATCGATTAAAAAAGGACCGTTTGTAGACATCAAGTTGATGAGCAAAGTCGATTCAATGAATGAAGCCAATAAAAAGTCAGTAATTAAAACTTGGTCTAGAAGATCAATGATTATTCCTGATTTTGTTGGTCATACTTTTGCGGTACACAATGGAAATAAGTTTATTCCTGTTTATGTAACTGAAAATATGGTCGGACATAAATTAGGTGAGTTTGCACCCACTAGAACATATAAAGGTCACGGTAAATAAGATTTAAAATGGAAGCAAAAGCAATATTAAGAAATTGTCCTTTATCTCCACGTAAAATGCGTTTACTAGCAGACCAGGTTCGTGGTCAACGTGTTGAGATGGCGTTGAATATATTACAGTGGAATCAAAAACCTACTTATGCTATTTACTTAAGTAAATTGGTTAAAAGTGGTATTGCAAACTGGGGAAATGTTAATTCAGATGCTCGTATCGAAGATAGCGAGTTGTATGTAAAATCAATTATGGTCGATGGTGGTTTCACCATGAAGCGCTTGAGAACAGCTCCTCAAGGTCGCGGTTACAGAATGAGAAAAAGATCTAATCATGTAACCATCGTCATCGATAGTAAAATCAGTAATTCAGAGGAAGTATAAAATGGGACAAAAAGTAAACCCTATAGGATTGCGTTTAGGTATCATTCGTGGTTGGGATTCTAGCTGGTATGGTGGAACTGACTACGGTGATAAACTAGTAGAGGACGATAAAATCCGTAAATATTTAAAAGTTAGATTGCCAAAAGGTGGTATTTCTAAAGTGATTATTGAGCGTACGTTAAAGCGTATAACTTTAAGTATTAACACTGCTCGCCCAGGTATCGTAATTGGTAAAGGTGGTCAGGAAGTTGATGCTATCCGGGAGGAAATCAAGAAAATCACAAGTAAAGATGTTCAAATTAACATTAATGAAATTAAGCGTCCTGAATTAGATGCTAAGTTAGTGGGTGAGAACATTGCTCAACAAATTGAAAATCGTTTCTCTTACAAGAGAGCAATTAAGAATGCTTTGCAAAGTACAATGAAGATGGGTGCTGATGGAATTAAAATTCGTATCGGTGGTCGTTTAAATGGTGCTGAGATTGCTCGTTCAGAAATCTACAAAGACGGAAGAACTCCTTTGCATACATTGCGTTCTAATATTGATTATGCTTTAGTTGAAGCTCAAACCGTTTACGGTAAGATTGGTATTAAAGTTTGGATTTGTCGTGGTGAGATATATGGTAAAGTAGATCTTTCTCCAAGTGGTGAATCTGAAAAGAAGTCTAGTGGAAATAATCGCGGTGGTAGAAGAGACCGTCGTCGCAGAAATAACTAATTGATAGAAAATGTTAAGTCCAAAAAGAACGAAATATAGAAAGCAGCAAAAAGGCCGGATTACAGGCATCGCTGGACGTGGACATAGAATCGAGTTTGGAAGCTTCGGTTTGAAGTGCATGGAACCACACTGGATTACTGCGAGACAAATTGAGGCGGCTCGTATTGCTGTTACCCGTTATTTGAAAAGGGAAGGTCAAGTTTGGATTCGTATTTTTCCAGACAAACCGGTAACTAAAAAGCCAGCTGAAGTACGTATGGGTAAAGGTAAAGGTGCTCCAGAATATTGGGTTGCACGTGTTAAGCCCGGTACTATTATGTTTGAAGTAGGTGGAGTTCCTTTGGAAATTGCCAAAGAGGGAATGCGTTTAGCAGCACAAAAACTCCCTGTACAATGTAAATTTACAATTCGTCCCGATTACGTAGAAGAGGATTAATATGAAATACTCAGAAATAAAAGAACTGCCTAATAAGGAATTGGTAGAGCGTTACAAAGAGGAGCGCACACGTTACCAAAAAATGCAGTTTCAAAATGCAATCTCTCCGATAGATCAGCCACACAAGATGGGTGAAACTCGTCGCGACATTGCGCGCTTGTTAACAGAGTTGAATGCGCGACGCAAAGAAGCTCAATACCAAGCATTTTTAAGAAATAACGAAAACGCAAGTAAAGAAGACTAATGGAAACAACAAGAAACGCCAGAAAAGAAATCGTTGGTACGGTTACAAGTTCCAAAATGGATAAAACCATTGTGGTTTCTGTGGTTCGTAATGTGAAACATCCGAAATACGGAAAGTACTTCAAGAAGACCAAAAAGTTCGCTGCTCACGATGAAAAAAATGAGTGTGGAGAAAACGATATTGTTAAAATTATGGAGACCCGTCCTATGAGTAAAAACAAAAGATGGAGACTCGTTGAAATAGTTGAAAAAGCCAAATAATCATGATACAAACAGAAAGTAGATTAAAAGTGGCTGATAACAGCGGAGCAAAAGAAGTTCTTTGTATCCGCGTTTTGGGAGGAACCAAACGTCGTTATGCAAGCGTTGGCGATAAAATCGTTGTCAGTGTTAAACAAGCAATGCCAGGAGGTAATATCAAAAAAGGGGCTGTTTCTAGAGCCGTAGTTGTACGTGTGAAGAAAGAAGTACGTCGCCCTGATGGATCATATATTCGTTTTGATGAAAATAGTTGCGTATTGTTGAATGCTGCTGGCGAACCACGAGGTACTCGTATCTTTGGGCCTGTTGCACGTGAATTACGTGACAAACAGTTTATGAAAATTGTTTCCTTAGCACCAGAAGTATTATAATAGTGATGTCAAGAAAGAAATTACATATCAAAAAGGGTGACACCGTGACGGTTTTGTCAGGTGACGATCGCGGAAAAAGTGGTCGAGTGCTTGTAGTTTACCCTGAAAAGAATCGCGCTATCGTGGAAGGTTTAAATATGGTGTCTAAGCACAAAAAACCTACTGCTCAAAATACTAGCGGTACAATCGAGAAAATGGAAGCTCCAATACACATCTCTAATTTGATGTTAACTGTGGGTGGAACCAAAACTCGTGTGGGACGTAAAGAAGATGAAAATGGCAAACTTGTTAGAGTTGCGAAGAAAACCGGAGAAATTATCAAATAACCATGAGCTACACTCCTAGATTAAGAAAGAAATATTTTGATGCTGTTGTACCAGCAATGCAAGCTAAGTTTAACTACAAAAGCTCAATGCAGGTGCCGAGAATATCTAAAATCGTGTTGAACCAGGGTATTGGTGCAGCAGTAAATGATAAGAAATTAGTTGATGCAGCTGTAGAAGAAATGACTAAAATTACTGGTCAAAAAGCTGTTCCAACAATGTCAAAAAAGGCCATCTCTAACTTTAAGTTAAGAGAAAATATGCCGATTGGTTGTAAAGTAACACTTCGCCAAGAAAGAATGTATGAATTCATGGATCGTTTGATTGCAGTAGCTATGCCTCGTATTCGTGATTTTCAAGGCCTAGAAGTGAAAGGTTTTGACGGACGTGGTAACTGGACTATGGGTATCACAGAACAAATTATTTTCCCTGAAATCGAAATCGACAAGGTAAATAAAATTTCTGGTATGGACATTACAGTTGTTACTACTGCTGAAAATGACGAAGAAAGTTTAGAGTTGTTACGTTTGTTGGGATTCCCATTTAAAAAGAATTAAAAAGTAATATGGCAAAAGAAAGCATCAAGGCAAGACAGCGTAAGCGCGAATACTTAGTAGACCGCTATGCTGAAAAAAGAGCCCAATTGAAAGCCGAGGGTAAGTATGATGAATTACAGAAACTTCCCCGCAACGCTTCTCCAGTAAGGTTGAGAAATCGTTGTAAAATAACGGGTAAACCAAGAGGATATATCCGCGTTTTTGGATTGTGCCGAAATCAATTCCGTCAATTAGCGAGCGATGGTAAAATTCCTGGTGTAACAAAATCAAGCTGGTAAAATAGATTCAAATGACAGATCCAATAGCAGATTACTTAACCAGATTGCGTAATGCAATGAAAGCTAACCACCGTGTGGTTGAAATTCCTGCAAGCAATCTAAAGAAGGAAATTACTCGTGTATTATACGAGAAAGGGTACATACTGAAGTACAAGTTCGAAGATACTGATAACAACCAAGGTTTAATAAAAATTGCCTTGAAATACCATCCTACAACGCGTCAGAGTGCAATCACTAATTTAAAAAGAGTGAGTACGCCTGGTTTGAGAAGATATGCAGGAAATGGTAATGTTCCTCGAGTATTAAACGGATTAGGTGTAGCAGTATTGACTACCTCAAAGGGTGTAATGACCGATAAAGAAGCACGCCAGCTAGGAATAGGTGGGGAGGTGCTTTGTTACGTTTATTAATTTAATAAAAGAAGAAAAATATGTCACGCGTAGGAAAAGCCCCCGTTCAAGTTCCATCAGGAGTGAATGTGACCGTTGCATCAGGTATTGTGTCAGCGAAAGGGCCAAAAGGAGAACTGACTCAATCGATTCCTGAAAATTTTGAAGTGAAATTGGAAGAGAATGTTTTGTCAGTAAATCGCCCAAGCGACAGCAAGCAGGATAAGAGCCTTCACGGTTTGTACAGGTCCTTGCTAAACAACATGATTGTTGGTGTCAGCGAGGGTCACAAGGTTACTCAAGAGCTTGTGGGTGTTGGTTACAAGGTTTCTAATCAAGGTAACCTAGTAGAATTTGTTGTGGGTTACTCTCACAAAATTGTATTCGATATCCCTAAAGAGATTACTGTTGAAACCGTAATGCAGAAAGGTCAAAATCCAACTATTATTATGACTAGCTCAGATAAGCAGTTGTTAGGACAAGTTGCTGCGAAGATTCGTTCATTCCGCAAACCTGAACCATACAAAGGAAAAGGTATCAAGTTTGCCGGTGAAGTTTTACGTAAAAAAGCAGGTAAATCTGCAGGTTAGTAAGATATTATCATGGCTAAGACTAAAGTTTCAAGAAGAAATAAAATCCGTAACCGTATTAGAGGTACTGTTACAGGAACTGCCCAAAGACCTCGTTTGAGTGTTTTTCGCAGTAATAAAGATATCTATGCACAATTAATAGATGATGTAACTGGGGTAACATTGGTTTCTGCATCATCTCGTGAGGCTACTATTGCAGATGTAAAAGATACTAAAGTTGTAAAAGCAGGTTTAGTTGGAAAAAAGATTGCAGAATTAGCAAAAGGTGCAGGTATCGAGCAAGTTGTTTTTGATCGTGGAGGATATTTATACCACGGTCGTGTTAAAAGTTTGGCCGAAAGCGCACGCGAAGGAGGCCTTGTATTCTAAAGGAGAACAAAATGTCAAGTTTGAGAAATAATCAACGCATCCGTCCAGGAGATATTACACTAACTGAAAAAGTTGTGGCTATTAACCGTGTAGCGAAAGTTACAAAAGGTGGACGTACATTTAGTTTTACTGCAATAATAGTTGTAGGAGACGGAAATGGTACTGTCGGTCATGGTCTAGGAAAGTCTAGTGAGGTTATCGAGGCAATTAATAAAGGAATTGAAGATGCAAAGAAAAATTTGATACGTGTACCCGTTATTAACGGAACAGTACCGCACGAACAAATTGGTAAATATGGTGGAGGACACGTATTGTTAAAGCCAGCTTCACACGGTACTGGAGTTATCGCTGGTGGTGCGATGCGTGCAGTATTGGAAAGTGCTGGTGTAACAGACGTATTGGCAAAATCCAAGGGTTCTTCTAACCCTCACAATGTGGTAAAAGCAACTTTCAAAGCATTAACAACTATGAGAGATCCATATGCCATCGCTGAGTTAAGAGGAATTGAGTTGAAACAAGTTTTTAATGGTTAAGAGAAATGGGAAAAGTTAAAGTAACACTTGTGAAAAGTGGTATCGGTTACCCAAAGAATCAAAAAGCAACATTGAAAGCTTTGGGACTTCGTAAGATGAATGCTAGTCGTGAATTAGAATTAAACCCTCAGCTTGAAGGTATGATTCGTACAGTTTCACATTTAATTAAAGTAGAAAACGCGTAATGAACTTAAGTAATTTAAAACCAGCTGCAGGATCAGTGAAATCTCGTAAGAGGATTGGTCGTGGTCAGGGTTCTGGTCGTGGAGGTACATCCACCAAAGGTCATAAAGGTGCTCAATCAAGAACTGGTTACTCTCGTAAAATCGGTTTTGAAGGGGGTCAGATGCCATTGCAAAGACGTATACCGAAAGGGGGATTTAAAAATATCAACCGTGTGGAATACGCTGCAATCAATCTTGATATACTTCAAGCTATTGCCGATGAGATGAAAATCACTAAGATTGATCGCGATGTTCTTCTTCAAAAGAATATGATTTCTAAATCCGATCGTTTTAAGGTTTTAGGGCGCGGAGAGTTGAAGTCAAGTATTGAAGTACATGCACACAAATTCAGTGAAACCGCTAAAGCTGCAATTGAAAATGCGGGAGGATCTACTCAAGTAATTGCTAAATAATTATGAAAAAACTCCTCGAAACCTTCAAACACATATGGGCCATTGAGGAACTGCGTAAGCGTATTACCTATACGCTAATGTTGTTGGTTATATATCGTCTAGGTTCTTACATTATTCTTCCCGGAATTGATGCCGGAATGCTCGAGGGTCTTCAAAATCAAACTAAAAATAACATTTTAGGTTTGATCAATACTTTCGCAGGTGGTGCATTTGCACGTGGAGCAATTTTTGCTCTTGGTATTATGCCATACATATCTGCTTCTATTTTTATGCAATTGGTTTCTATTGCGATTCCAAGTTTTCAACGTTTGCAGAAAGAAGGAGAAGAAGGTAGAAGAAAAATTAACCAATACACACGTATTCTTACGATAATATTTACTTCAGTACAAGCATATGCGTACTTGAATAACATTGTAAGTAGCCCAGGTAACCAAGCAGCGTTGTTATTTAATTTCGACCCAAACTTGATGTCTAAATCAATGTTCTTTATCACCAATATCTTCTTACTTACTGCGGGTACTATGTTTACCATGTGGATGGGAGAAAGGATTACGGATAGAGGTTTAGGAAATGGTATCAGTTTGATAATTATGGTTGGTATTATTGCACGCCTACCAGCAGCTTTAGTAGCAGAATTCTTTTTCCGTGTGAACAAAGGAGGATTAATACTATTCGTTGTGGAATTATTAATATGGTTCTTCGTAGTTTTATTAGTCATCATGTTAACTCAAGGTACAAGAAAAATTGCTGTGAATTATGCAAAGCGAGTTATGGGTAATAGACAATATGGTGGAGCACGTCAATTTTTGCCAATTAAGATTTTGGCTGCAGGGGTTATGCCAATCATATTTGCTCAAGCATTATTGTTTTTGCCGGCGACAATTGGTAGTTTCTATACAGAAGGAAATGCACCTGGATGGTTGATGAGTTTAATGAATCCTTACGGATTTTGGCACAATGCTTTCTTGGTATTTATGATTATAATATTCACCTACTTCTACACAGCAATTATTTTTAATCCTGTGCAGATGTCAGAAGAAATGAAAAGAAATAATGGATTCATTCCAGGAGTTAAACCAGGTAAACACACAGCAAACTTTATTGATGGAGTAATCTCAAGAATAACTCTCCCTGGTGCAGTGTTTATCTCCTTAGTTGCTGTACTTCCTGTTTTTGCTGCTAAAGCAGACGTGAATCAGGAGTTTAGTCAATTTTATGGTGGGACAAGTTTATTGATTTTGGTGGGTGTGGTGTTAGATACTCTACAACAGATAGAGAGTTATTTACTCATGAGAAAGTATGACGGATTCATGAGTGGAGGAGGAAAATTAAAAGGTAGGATGTCAGGAGCCTATTCGCAAGTTGATATTTAAAAAATAAATTATTAATTTTGCAACCCTTTTGATATGTCGAAGCAAGATGCCATAAAACAAGACGGAGTAATTTCAGAGGCTCTTTCAAACGCGATGTTTCGTGTTAAATTAAAGAATGGCCACGAGATTATTGCCACTATTTCAGGAAAGATGCGAATGCACTATATACGTATCCTCCCTGGAGATAAAGTACAAGTTGAAATGTCACCTTACGATTTAACAAGAGGAAGAATTACTTTAAGGTATAAGTAAAAATCGAAATGAAAGTTAGAACATCGGTTAAGAAACGCAGTGAGGACTGCAAGATTGTACGCCGCAAAGGAAAGGTGTATGTAATCAACAAGAAGAACCCTAAATTTAAGCAAAGACAAGGATAAACTATGGCTAGAATAGCAGGTATTGATATTCCAAAAAATAAAAGAGGTGTAATAGGTTTAACCTACATCTATGGAATAGGACGTAGCAAAGCAGCTCAAATATTAGATCATTCGGGAATTTCTTTAGATAAGAAAGTGAGTGATTGGGATGATGATGAGTTAGGAAAAATCAGAGGTTATATTCAAGATAACATTAAAACCGAGGGTGAGTTGCGCTCAGAGGTGCAGTTGAATATCAAACGTTTGATGGACATCGGTTGCTACCGTGGTCAACGTCATCGTAAAGGGTTGCCAGTTCGTGGTCAGAAAACCCGTACAAATGCACGTACAAGAAAAGGTAAGAGAAAAACTGTTGCTGGTAAAAAGAAGGCAACCAAATAATAGCGCTTAATTAAAATGGCTAATTCAAAGAAAGTATCCAAAAGAAAAGTTAAAGTTGACCCACAGGGGCAGGTTCATATACATGCTACCTTCAACAACATTATTATTTCTATCACTAATATGGAGGGACAAGTTATTTCTTGGTCTTCTTCAGGAAAGATGGGATTCCGTGGTTCTAAAAAGAATACTCCATACGCGGCACAAGTGGCTGTTGTGGATTGCGGAAAAACTGCATACGATGCAGGGTTAAGAAAAGTTGATGTTTTTGTTAAAGGTCCTGGGAGTGGTCGCGACAGCGCAATTAGAAATCTTCAAACTGTTGGAATTGAAGTAAATTCAATAATGGATATTACTCCATTACCACACAATGGTTGTCGTCCTCCTAAGCGTAGAAGAGTTTAAAATTTAAGAATAATATTCAATGGCAAGATATACTGGTCCAAAATCCAAAGTTTCTAGAAGATTCCGTGAGGCAATCTTCGGAAGAGATAAAGCTTTAGAGCGTAAAAACTACGGTCCTGGTCAACACGGAAATTCCCGTCGTCGTCCTAAGCAGTCTGAATACGCTATTCAGTTATCAGAAAAGCAAAAGGCTAAATACATTTATGGTGTTTTAGAAAAGCAATTCCGCAACACGTTTAAAAAGGCTGCAGCTAAGAAAGGTATCACAGGTGAAAACTTGTTAAAATTTTTAGAATGTCGTCTAGATAATACTGTTTACCGTATGGGTATTGCGCCTACTCGTAGAAGTGCGCGCCAATTAGTGTCTCATAGACATATCACCGTGAACGGAGAAGTAGTAAATATTCCAAGTTATCAATTGCGTCCTGGTGATTCGGTTGGAGTGCGTGAGCGTTCAAAAACTTTGGAAGTTGTTTCTTCTGCTGCAAGCGTGAATACTTCACGTTTCAATTGGATCGAGTGGAATGGTTCCCAAATGTCAGGAACATTTGTAACCTACCCAAATCGTGAAGATATTCCTGAAAATATCAAGGAACAATTAATTGTCGAACTATATAGTAAGTAATAAAATAAATTTCAACATGGGTGTTATACCATTTCAAAAACCAAATAAGGTTGTAATGACCAAATCAGATGAGGCACAAGGTGTCTTTGAATTTTTTCCATTGGAAAAAGGTTACGGGGTTACAATCGGTAATGCAATGCGCCGTGTATTGCTATCTTCTTTAGAAGGTCATGCGATTTCAGGTGTAAAAATTCAAGGTGTTGATCATGAATTCAGTACCATCAAAGGTGTTGTTGAGGATGTGGTTGAGATTGTCTTGAATTTAAAACAAGTACGTTTCAAAGCAAACTCGGCTTCTGAAGACACTGAGAAACTTTTCATTTCTATTAAAGGGAAGGATAAGTTCTTGTCAGGGGATATAGGACGTTACACTAATGACTTTTCTATCTTGAATCCAGATCATGTTATCTGTAATATGGATCCAACTGTAAGTCTTGAGCTTGAATTAATTATCACCAAAGGTAGAGGATACGTGCCTGCAGAGGAGAACAAGCAAAAAGATGCACCTATCGGTATGATTGCTGTTGATTCTATTTACACACCCATTAAAAATGTTCGTTACCATACTGAAGACTATCGTGTAGAACAAAAAACTGACTTCGAGAAGCTAATCATGGAAGTAACTTCTGATGGAAGTATACACCCTGAAGAAGCATTGAAGGAAGCTGCAAAAATTTTAATTGAACACTTCGTATTGTTCAGTGATGAAAATATTATGCCTGAGACTAAATTATCCAAGATTGTTGAAGAGGTAGATGAGTCATTTTTACAGATGAGAAAAATCTTAAAAACTCCTTTAGCAGATTTAGATCTTTCAGTTCGTGCATACAATTGTTTGAAGGCAGCTGAAATTAAGTCTCTTGGTGAATTAGTAAACTACCACATCGACGATCTTCTGAAATTTAGAAACTTTGGTAAAAAGTCACTTTCTGAATTAGAAGAGTTTGTACGCGATCGTGGTTTACATTTTGGAATGGATGTTTCCAAGTATAATTTGAACGACGACTAAGAAAATGAGACACGGAAAAAAAATAAATCATCTAGGAAGAACGTCTTCGCACAGAGCTGCGATGCTTTCGAATATGGCATCTTCATTAATTAAGCATAAGAGAATTGTTACTACAGTAGCTAAAGCTAAATCTCTTCGTGTTTTTGTAGAGCCATTAATTACTCGTTCAAAAAATCCTTCTACTCATAACTATCGTACAGTTTTTTCATATTTAAAAGATAAGCAAGCGGTTACTGAGTTATTTTCTGTGGTAGGTGAAAAGGTTGCAAATCGTCCAGGTGGATATACTCGAATTCTTAAAACGGGAAATCGTGCCGGTGATAATGCTGAAATGGCAATGATCGAATTAGTTGACTTTAATGAATTCTTCGAAGGTTTTAATGCCGACAAGAAGAAGTCGTCTACTCGTAGGTCACGTCGTGGAGGAAGCAAATCTAAAGCTGCACCAAAGAAAGAGGAAACTGTTGAAGTAGTAACTGAGGAAGTTGTATCTGATGAAGCAACAGTACAAGAAGTAGAAGATGTGCCAGTAGAGGAAGTTACTGCTGATGAAGCGCCTGAAACCCCTACTAATGAATCTGCTCCAGAAAATACAGATGATAAAGTTTCTGCAGAAGAAGAGAAAAAAGACTAAATCATTTTATTATAAATAAAAAAAACCCGGTGAGAAGCCGGGTTTTTTTGTTATTTGTGTTGTTGTAGTAATGATAATAAGGTCACTTTATCGCTAACCCCGGAACGTCTCCATATTTGTTTGCCATTTCTGTATAGCATTAATGTAGGTACACCGGTTACGTTCATGGATTGAGCAACTGCCGGATTTTTATCTACATCAATTTTAATAATTTTCGCAGTATCTCCAACTTCATTTTTTACTTGTTCTAAAATTGGAGATTGTGCTTTACAAGGGCCACACCATGACGCAGTGAAGTCAACTAGAACTGGCTTATCCCCTGAGATGATTTCTTTAAATGACCTACTCATAATTAAGAATATTTTCTAAGGTTAGTCCAGCCACCACCGTTGTGCACATTAAAACCAGCTTTTGATAAAATACCTTTAGCACTGCCACTTCTCATTCCTGAAGCACAACAAGTAATTACAGGTTTTGTTTTATTAATTTTACTAATTTGGCTATTTAGTTTATCTAAAGGAATATTTTTAGATCCCTTAATATACCCTGTTTTATATTCTTTTGGTGTTCTAACATCGATGATCTGCGCTCCGTTTGCAATCAATTCACCTAAATCTACCTTTGGCTTACTGCCAAATAATGCTGACAAAATTCCCATAATACAAAGTTCGTATTGTAAATCAGGTTTAGTTGTGACTTAACTCACAAATTAAATTTCAAGACCTAATTCATTTAAAATACTATCTCCTTCAGATACATATTTTAATATATATAATACATACCGGATATCTACACCAATACTTCTAGAATATTTCTCATTCCATGCGTAATCATTTATTGTAGCAGTAAAACTTCTATCAAAGTTTATCCCGATTAGTTCACCCTGATTATTCAATACAGGGCTACCTGAGTTACCGCCGGTGGTGTCTAAATTATATAATATTCCAACTACAACTTTTCCGGTTTTAGGGTCTTTGAAAATAGCAGGTACATCTTTTTTTCTAAGTTTGTCGGCAACACTTTTAGGCAGTCTGTAATCGGGTAGGGTATTAGCCTTTTCAAAAACTCCATCCAATGAAGTGAATGGGTAATGTACCTCTCCATCATTTGGCTGATAACTTTTTATATAGCCATAGGTTAAACGCAGAGTACTATTGGCATCAGGGATAAACTGAGATTCTAAATAATCTTCCCTCATATTTATATATTGAGGCATTAAGGCTTTTAATTTTAATTCAGAATCCGACCAATCTGATGCAACTTTCATTCTAATAGACTCTAATTCCTTGATTGTAGCCCGATTAATATCCTTGATTTTTAGAAGTTTGGAAGGGTTGGTCCTCATTAATTTCCTCATGTAAGCTGTATCGAAAAAACAACTAGAACTGATCTTTTTTAAGCCAGAATCAGAGATTGTTGGAACGCCCGAAATGTTAAATTCACCACTTTCGGCAGCACTTTTATATATGTTATTGACGATTTCAATAAATGCCCTTTTTTCTAATTCAGGGTCAATAACGCTATAAACTCTTAGAGCTTGCTTCCCAAAATCCTGAATCAATTCTTGAAATTCATCTTTTTTCCCTTCTTTAATTAATTCATCTTTCTTTCTATTATATCCCTCAATTAGGTCTATAAGCTGAATAACATGTGCCTGACGGGTGAAAGTGGTTGAGTAAAAATAAGTCTTACCAATTTTGGAGCGCTTGTTCCAAATATCATTGATTTGATTAATAACACTTGCCGCATGCTCAGATAAAATTGTTCCTTTTTTATAATCTGTAGATAGAGCCAAATCTTGGGATTCACGATTTTGAACAACATTTGTTCTTCGAAGTCCCTGCATCTTACCTCTGTAATTCTTTTCTACATTTTCCATCCATTGAATAGTAGAAGCAAATTTTAATCGCTTTCCCACTTGATCCTCACTAAGATCTTTCATCCAATCGATGTATTTTTTGAAGAAAGTTTGAATAATTGGTAACTGTACCTCTTGTTGAAACTTCAAATAAGCTCCGCTTTCATGTCTAAATGTTCTTCCCGGGTAACCCATTATAAATACAAAATCGCCTTCTGTAGTCCCTTTTGGGTTTATCTTCAACGTGTTCTTTGGTTTATAGGGGATATTGTCTTCACTGTAAGGTGCTGGTTTACCATCTTTACCCATGTACGCCCTAACCATACTAAAGTCTCCATTGTGTCTCGGCCATTCCCAATTGTCTGTATCTCCTCCGAATTGCCCCACAGTTAGTGGAGGAGCCATTACTAATCTTACATCTTGAAGGAAAATGTATCTGAATAAGGTATAACTCTTACCAACAAACATTTCAGAAACTTCAATACTTAATTCAGGATTTAATTCCTTCTCCTTTTCAGTTATGGATTTAATATTATTCTGAATTATACTTGCTCTTTCCTCTGGAGAGGTGTTTTCATCAATCCCTTTTAGAACTTGTGTTGTAACATCTTCATAGCTCTGTGTGATTTTACAGGGCATTGAAACGGGAAGTTCTGCTGATCTCTCTTTCGCAATAAATCCATTTTCTAAATAATTATGATCTTCTGAACTTAATCGAGCTACATTACCGTATACGCAGTGATGATTTGTAATAATTAATCCTTCTTCAGAAATAAATGAACCAGTGCAACCTCCAACTTTTACAAGGGCATCTGTTAATGACGTTTTTCCGGGATTGAAGATTTCTTCCGTTGAAAGCTTTAAACCCGCATTTTTCAGAGCATCCCCATTTAAATAGTTAAGTGGGAACATCCCTTCCTCTGTTTTATGCGAAGGAAATATTAACAACCCTATCAAAAGCAAAACACCCGTTAAAATTGCAGAAAATAATTGCTTGAATTTAATCATATAGTCACAAATCTACTTCCATAGAATATTTATACCAAGTACAAACCCTATTTTTGTAGTTCATGGACGTTTCCACTTTGGTAACAATTTGCTTCATCGGCGTAATTTTTTTGTCGATGATACTTGATCTTGGAATTTTTTCTAAAAGTAAATCTACTCATCTCAACTTCGGACAAAGCCTTTTAAGAACAATAATTTGGTTCAGTATTGGACTTGCAAGCGTTGGTATGATTTATTTATTTATAGGTGATATACATAAAATTACCACAGTAAATGATATTGCAAATTATACTTCACAATATGGAGTAAAACATACGGCAAATGGCACATTTGATCAACAACTCACAGACCTAAAAATTACTACTACTACTAGTTATTTTACCGGTTTTCTTTTGGAATATGCTTTGAGTGTTGATAATCTATTTGTAATGCTTTTGATATTTCAATCATTTAAGATAAGTGAAGCTAATGAAAGAAGAATTTTAGTTTGGGGAATTCTAGGCGCAATGATTTTAAGATTTCTCTTCGTGATTATTGGTGCCGCGGCAATTTCTCATTTTCATTGGGTTTTGTATGGTTTTGGTGCATTGTTAGTTTATTCTGGTATCAAGCTTTTATTTGATGATGATGAGGAAACTTTTGATCCAAATGACCATTTTATTATGAAGTTGGTGAAGAAGATTTTCCTTGTTTCAAATGTTTCTCAAGACAGAGGCCGTTTCTTTACACGGGAGAATGGGGTGTTACATGTTACTATTTTATTTGTAGTACTATTAATTGTAGAGTTAACCGATGTTTTGTTTGCAATTGATTCCGTACCTGCAGTTTTTGGGGTTACCAGAGATCCTTATTTGGTTTTCTTTTCAAATATTTTTGCACTTATTGGTTTGAGAAGTTTATACTTTCTTGTCGGGCATGGCATTAAGGCATTCTGGGCTTTGAAATATGCACTATCGGGGATATTAACTTTTATTGGCTTGCGTATGATATTCGAATCATATTTTAACGATTGGGGATTCAATCATATTCATAACTTAATGGTGATTTTAGGAATGCTATTTGTTTCCATAATCCTGTCGCTTTTTTTTCCTCTAAAAGCCAAAAACCACTAGCCTTTAATAAACAAATATTTAAATTTTTTAATTAACATTGTGTAAAATACATCTATGGAACAAAACCGAATTGACCTCTTTCTTGCTACCTATGCAAAGTTTTTTCATACTGATAAAATCATCGGTATAAGCGAACGACTTAAAACCGTCAATGATGATAAATGGTTAGTTATAAATTCTCTTCAATTTAAAGATCCTACAACAAGTTTAATAGTTTCTTTATTTGGAGGTAGTTTGGGTATTGATCGTTTCATTATCGGAGATGTAGGCATAGGTGTGGGTAAACTTCTTACCGGTGGCGGATGTGGAATTTGGACCATTGTGGATTGGTTCCTTATTCAAGATGCTACTCGCGAAAAGAATTGGGAAATGCTGCAGCCTTATTTGTATTCATAACATATGATTGGTGAAAACCCTAACATTAGTGATTGTGAAAGGGCGTCTAATAGCTATATTATGTCAATTGTGGCAATTGCGATTGGACTACCTATTCCAATAATTAATTTGGTAGCAACTTTTATATTTTTTCTTGCTCAACGCAAAGCTTCTTATTTTGTCCGATGGCATAGTATGCAGGCACTTTTGTCTCAGTTATCGTTATTGATTCTAAATTCAAGAGCGTGGTACTGGACTTATGATATAATGTTTAGAGGAGAAGAAGCTGTGAGCAATGAATATATTGCTTACTTGATAGCAGTCGTACTGATCAATCTCACAGAGTTTTTTGCTACGCTATATGCCGCATCTAAGGTGAGACAGGGAATAGATGTAAGGTTCTGGTTTTTCAGTGATTTAACCGATACTTTTGTAAAAAAGTAATGAATAAAATATTATTTAGAGGTTTAATATTAGTACTATCAATATTTGCAGTTTACCAAGGTCTTAAAGAAGTACCGTGGACCAAATGGTTTGGAATAGATGAGAAATATATAGAAATAGAACAGGAGGTAGGAGACGCTTTATGGCATCTTATTGAGTCCTCTGAAACTATATCTACAGATACGCAAAATATTAAAGTTGTGGATTCAATTGTAAATCAAATTGTAATTCGTAATAAACTTCAAAATATAAGATTTTTTCCTCATGTAATAGATAATTTGCAGGTGAACGCTTTTGCTCTTCCAGGCGGTCATTTGGTAGTACACACTGCATTAATTGAAAAAGTGGAAACCCAAGAGCAATTAGCTGGAGTAATTGCGCATGAATTATCTCATATTACAGAAAGGCACATCTCTAAGAAATTATTAAAGGAGTTTGGTGTGGCTATATTGACCGGAGCAACCGGCGGAGGTGAAGGTGCTCGTAAGGTTCTTACCTTTATATCATCTCGCGCATATGATAGAACTTTAGAAAGTGAAGCAGATATGCAGGCTATTGAATTTCTTTACAATGCTCAAATAAATCCACTGGGATTAGCACAGTTTATGGAAATAATGTCAGAATCTGATTTGCCAAATGAGCTAGATTGGATTTCAACCCATCCAAGTTCAGAAGAAAGAGCACAAAACATAAAAAATAGAGTCGATGAACTACCCATAAAAGTTTACAAAGACCTAAATATTTAATGGTTTTTAAAAATTGTGGGAAATTGGTGGTTATTTAGCCCTCTGATTATTTGAGAATCTAACAAAAAAGTGGAACTTTGTATCCCTAGAGTGAATACGCAAATTTCAAAAGCTGTTTTACTTCTGGAAGATGGTACATTTTTCGAAGGCAAGGCAATAGGAAAAATCGGTACAACTACCGGTGAAATCTGTTTCAATACCGGTATGACCGGCTATCAAGAAATTTTTACAGATCCCTCTTATTTTGGACAAATAATAGTAATGACCAATGATCATATTGGTAATTATGGTGTCCATAAAGAGGAAGTAGAAAGTGATTCAATAAAAATTTCTGGATTGGTTTGTAAGAAATTCTCGCCAAACTTTTCTAGAAAAAATGGATCAGGAAGCTTAGATGAATATTTTACAAGTCACAATTTGGTAGGAATTTCAGATATCGACACAAGAAAACTTGTAGCTCATATTCGTGAAACAGGAGCTCAAAATGCTATCATTTCTTCTGAAATTACTGAAATTGTTAATTTAAAAACAGAATTAGAAAAGGTCCCATCCATGGATGGTTTGAATCTTGCTCCTAAAGTATCTACAAAAGTGTTTTACGAAGATGGAAAGAATAATGCAGATTATCGTGTGGCACTTATTGATTTTGGAAGTAAAAAGAATATATCTCGCGAACTTGTAAAACGCGGTTGTTTATTGGGAGTGTTTCCTCACAATGCCTCTGCTTCAGATATTTTAAACTGGAAGCCTGATGGATTCATGATTAGTAATGGACCCGGTGATCCATCTTCCATGGGATATGCAATCGAAACAATAAAAGAGATTGTAGAAGCGGGTATTCCTACATTTGGTATTTGTCTTGGTCACCAGTTGTTGAGTTTAGCAAGTGGTTTAAAAACCTATAAAATGCATCATGGCCATAGGGGTTGCAATCATCCCGTAAAAAATCTAGTTAGCGGAAGAAGTGAGATAACATCTCAGAATCATGGTTTTGCTGTAGAATATAATGAAGCCTTATCAGAAACCATTGAATTAACTCATATTAACTTAAATGATAATTCTGTTGAGGGAATTTCCAGGAAGGACAAGCAAGCTTTTTCTGTGCAACATCACCCTGAAGCTTCTCCAGGTCCACATGATTCATTATATCTTTTTGACCAATTCATTGAATCAATAAAATCAAATAAAAATTTATGAGTGAAATTACACATATACAAGCTCGCCAAATTCTTGACTCTAGGGGAAATCCAACATTAGAAGCTGAAGTTTTTACCGAAGATGGAGGATTTGGAAGAGCCGCTGTCCCGTCTGGTGCTTCTACGGGTATTCACGAAGCTGTTGAATTAAGAGATGGTGATACTCAAGTATATTTAGGAAAAGGTGTATTAAATGCTGTAGATAACGTAAATAATGTTATTTCTGAAGCATTAGAAGGAACAGAAGTTTGTGCTCAAAATGAAATTGATAATGCTCTATTAGATTTAGATGGTACTTCAAATAAATCAAATTTAGGTGCAAATGCAATGCTCGCAGTTTCTTTAGCATGTGCAAAGGCTGCCGCGGATGAATTAGGTATGCCACTCTATAGATATGTGGGTGGGACAAATGCAAATGTATTACCAGTCCCTATGATGAACATCCTCAATGGGGGAGCTCATGCCGATAACAAAATTGACTTCCAAGAATTTATGGTAATGCCTGTAAAAGCAGATACCTTTTCTCATGGGTTAAGAATGGGGGTGGAGATTTTCCATCAACTCAAGAGTGTGCTAAAAAGTGCTGGTTATAGCACTAACGTTGGAGATGAAGGTGGGTTTGCACCAAATATTCAGAGTAATGAAGAGGCAATTGAAATTGTATTAAGGTCAATTGAGAAAGCAGGTTATCGTCCAGGTGAAGATATCTTTATTGCCATGGATGCTGCAAGTAGCGAGTTTTACGATGAGAAAACAGGGTTGTATACATTTAAAAAATCAAATGGCAAAATATTAAGCGGCGATGAAATGGTTGATTATTGGTCTAATTGGTGCTCTAAATATCCAATTGTTAGTATAGAAGATGGTTTAGCCGAAGATGATTGGACCAGTTGGAAAAAATTAACGTTAGCAGTTGGAAATAAAGTTCAATTAGTTGGAGATGATCTTTTTGTAACTAACGTTAATAGATTACAACGTGGTATTGATGAAGGAATAGCCAATAGTATACTAATCAAAGTTAATCAGATTGGAACTTTAACTGAAACGCTAAACGCTATCCAACTTGCAACACGCAATAAATACACAAATGTCATGAGCCATAGAAGTGGTGAAACTGAAGATGCAACAATTGCAGATCTTGCAGTAGCCATGAATAGTGGTCAAATCAAAACAGGTTCGGCTTCTCGTTCCGATAGAATGGCAAAGTATAACCAACTATTGCGCATTGAAGAAGAGCTTGAAGATGCTGCCATTTATGGCGGATACATGTTCCCTTTTGTTTAATTTGTATGAAAATAGGAAATAAAGATTTTCCTATATTTGTATAAAATCCATTTAGAATTGCTATGGAAATTTTAAATCTATTACCTTATTTGAGTGCGGCATTTTGTATTCTAGCCTATTTGGTTGGATCTATCCCAAGTTCGGTGTGGATTGGTAGAACATTTTATGGAATCGATGTACGTGAACATGGCAGTGGTAATGCTGGAGCAACGAATACTTTCCGAGTATTGGGGAAAAAGCCGGGTATCATCGTTTTGCTATTGGATATTCTAAAAGGTTACACCGCAACTTCTTTAGTTTACCTGATTCCTTCTATATCTGAAATACAACTTGACACGTATCTTATTGTAAACTTTAAATTGGGATTTGGATTTTGTGCTGTTATAGGTCATTTGGTTCCTGTATTTGCAAATTTTAAAGGTGGTAAAGGTGTGGCTACTTTGGGAGGGTTAATAATTGCAATGAATTGGGTTATTGCTTTAATTGCAATCGGTATTTTTCTCTTTGCACTTTTTGTAACACGCTTTGTGAGTTTGGGATCTATGCTTGGTGGTATTTCCGTTCCCGTCCTTTTTGTTAGTATTTTCGGTGCCAACCACCCAGAATATAGGCAACCATCCGTGATAATTTTTACTATTTGTATTGCCATACTGGTTGTATATACCCACAGAAAAAACATCAACAGATTAATCCACGGAAACGAAAACAAAGCAAATTTGTTACCCAAACATAAAAAAGGTTAAAAATAATGGGCATATTTTTTGGATCGATAGAGTTAGAAGAAGAGGTATTAGCCATAATCCAAGGAACCAAAACAAGGAGTTGGTCTATTGTTTTGTATAATGATGATTATAATACCTTCGACTGGGTTATTGAGTGTTTAGTAAAGTATTGTGATCACGATGTAATCCAAGCAGAACAGTGTGCCTGGTTTGTGCATACTAAAGGCAAATATACAGTTAAGTTAGGGTCGAAGACCGAACTTAAACCAATCTGTGAAACGCTACAAGAAAAAGGCTTGGCTGCCAAATTAATTCCAAATAATGAATAAATTATTTAATAATGCCGATGAGGCAATATTTGATATTAAAGATAACCAGACTCTAATGTTAGGTGGTTTTGGTTTGTGCGGTATACCTGAAAATAGTATTGATGCATTGGTGCGAAAAAATGTTAAAGGATTAACATGTATTTCGAATAATGCCGGTGTCGATGATTTTGGAATCGGATTAATGCTTCAAAAAAAGCAAGTATATAAGATGATTAGTTCATATGTAGGAGAAAATGCTGAATTTGAAAGACAACTTTTATCAGGTGAGCTGGAGGTAGATTTAATTCCTCAAGGAACTTTAGCCGAGCGCTGTCGTGCTGCAGGTGCCGGAATACCGGCGTTTTTTACTCCAGCAGGAGTGGGTACAGAAGTTGCCGAGGGTAAAGAAACTCGTGAATTTAACGGTAAAACCTATATCATGGAATATGCCTTTGATGCGGACTTTGCCATAGTTAAAGCATGGAAAGGTGATAGATATGGAAATCTTATTTTTAAAGACACTGCTAGAAATTTCAATCCAATGATGGCAATGGCAGGAAAAATTACAATTGCTGAAGTGGAAGAGTTAGTAGAGTTAGGAGAGATAAAGGCCAATGAAATTGATGTTCCTGGAATATTTGTACATCGTATTTTTCAAGGAAAAAACTACGAGAAAAGAATCGAACAAAGAACAGTTAGAACCAAAAAATGACGAATAGAAATCGTTGGGTCCTAGCCAGTAATAATCAGCACAAACTTGAGGAAATTCAAGTTCAATTTCCTACAAATATTGAACTCCTTACGCTAAATGACGTGGGGTTTTCTGAGGATATAATTGAAGATGCTGCTACTTTTCATGGAAATGCGCTAATAAAAGCAAAACGTATAAATGACTTTACCGGATTTCCGAGTTTAGCCGATGATTCTGGTTTGTGTGTTAGTGCATTAAATAATGATCCTGGCGTTCATTCAGCGCGATACGCGAATCAAACGGGACCTGTTGATCATAATCTAAATAATCAAAAACTATTATCCGAATTGGAAGGTTTTTCAGATAGGACTGCATATTTCATAACGGTATTATGTCTTGTTGGCTTTTCCAAAGAACCGTTATATTTTGAAGGTAGGGTTTGGGGTGAAATCGGAAGTAAGTTGAAAGGTAATGGCGGTTTTGGTTATGATCCTTTATTTATCCCTTCAGGATATAATCAATCATTTGCAGAATTAGGTAGTGAAGTAAAAAACTCCTTATCTCACAGAAGTAATGCCTTGAAAGAATTGAAAAAGTACTTTAAATGGGTGTAATTCCAAAAATAAGGGTTGATGAATATTCTTATTTGCTTCCTGAGGAGCGTATAGCACTTTATCCAGTATCCCCAAAAGACAGTGCGAAATGTTTAGTATTTGAAGGCGACAAAATTATTGATTGTGATTTTCAATCTCTACCAAAGCATTTAACAAAAAGATCAACTTTTATAGTCAATAATACTGAAGTTATTCCAGCTCGACTGTGGTTCACAAATGAATCAGGAGTGAGTATTCAGATTTTCTTGTTAAAGATGTTAGATCAATCTGCTAAAGTTTGGGAAGTACTAGTAGGTAATCGTAGAAGGTTTAAAGAAAATAAAATTCTATTATTGGAGGATGCTCAATTTAAATTAGCATGTAAATGGAAAGATAGAGCGGCTAATATTATTGAACTAGACAGTAACCAATCCATAATGTCAGCCATTGAGCATTTTGGTAAAGTGCCACTTCCTCCTTACATAGTAAGGGATGTTAAGGATTCGGATAAAGGAGATTACCAAACAGTTTTCGCAAAGGAAAAGGGAGCTGTAGCAGCTCCAACGGCTTCCTTGCATTTTACAGATAAATTAATTGGGGATATCAATAATTTGCAAATTAGTTTGATTCCTTTAACACTGCATGTAAGTGCTGGTACTTTTAAACCTGTAAGTGTGGAATATGCAGATGAACATGAAATGCATGCAGAGCAGTTTGAAGTGGAAGCATCAACGGTGAAAGCTTTAATTGATTCTGAAAATGGAATTACAGCTGTTGGTACAACATCGTGCAGATTACTTGAAAGTTTATACTTTTTGGGCGCAAAAATTTTGAGAGATGGAGTATTGGAAGAGGTTTTTGTTTCTTCTGAGGATGGTTACAATCCTACTTTGCTTAAATATACACCTTCTGAAACGCTTAATGCTTTAATGATAGAAATAGAGAAAAGAGGGGGAAAGTTAAGAGGGGAGACACAAATATTTATGGTGCCAGGATTTGAATTTCATTTTACGCAAAATATAATAACAAATTTCCATCAGCCCAATTCTACCTTATTAATGTTGATTTCCGCTTTTGTTGGCGATAAATGGAAAGAAATTTATCAGTGGGCATTGGAGAAAAACTATCGCTTTTTGAGTTATGGTGATGGTAGTTTTTTAAGAGGAAAAAAAATAATTTCGAAATAAATTTAACCTAACACATTGTAAATCAGTGTAGGATTGGCAATTTATAAAATTATTTTCGGGCATATATTGTCTAATGTCATAAATAGTTCTAGTTTTGCACTCCCGTTCTGAGAAATACTATTGAGATTTGAGTTGCTAGAAGGAGAAAAAAAGGGTTAAAAAAACTCACAATAATTTTGACAAAGAAATAAATTGTGATTACCTTTGCACTCCCTTTAGCGGAAGACTTAAATTAAAAAGTTTTTGTTAGAGTGGAAAAAACCAAGAAATA
>JAURFW010000063.1 GCA_030834125.1 Bacteroidota bacterium
ACCGTCATATTGTATTACCTGAGAACATCCATTATGTTCAATATCATTCGCATCATTCCCCACACGGTTAACTCCAATAACATAGCACTGATTTTCTATTGCTCTGGCTGGCAATAAACTATTCCAAGCAGCAATTCTTTTCTTGGGCCAATTGGCTGAAAAAATCATTATTTCTGAGCCTGCTTGTTGTCTTATCAGCTCCGGGAATCTTAAATCATAACAGATAAATGGTGCAATTTTCCATCCTTGATATTCGAATTGAACGGAGTTTTTTCCCTCTGTGTATACCCTATCTTCTTTCCCAAAACTGAAGAGTTGATTTTTATCGTATTGGCAAACAATTTCTCCTTTGTATACAGCGAGAAATCTATTATAGAATTTCCCATTATCAATTATTGCTAGGGATCCACAAATCATCCTATCTACGCTTCGCTCTCTCATCCATGTAACAGAAAGACTATCCATAGTTTCAGCAATTTCGTTAGGATTCATAGTAAATCCAGTTGAAAACATTTCTGGCAAAACAACCAATGAATTGGGTTCAGTTCGGTCTAAATGCCAATTAAAACGAAGTATATTTTGGTTACTATTTTCCCAAAATAATTGTGATTGGATTAAATGTACATTCATAAATCAAAGGTTAGATATTATGTCGGCTGCTTGCTTAAGGGTATCATCATTTTTTGCAAAGCAAAACCGAAACCAATTTGTTTGTGGTTGATCTTGAATAAACACGTCTAAAGGAATACATGCAATTTTACGGGATTTGGTCAATTCTACCGCAAATTTATAATCTGACATTTCAAAACCATGATCTATTTTAAGCATTTGGAAATATGAACCAGAACTTGGTGTTCCCTTAATTTTAGGATTTTGAATTTTATTGAAAAAGTAATCTCTCTTGGATTGATAAAAGTCAGATAAACCTAGTTCCCAGTTTGGATTTGCATCTAAAAATTCAGCAACCCCTATTTGCATCGCACTATTAGTAGAAAAGGCTAAAAACTGATATATTTTCCGTATTTCAGCAGTTAAAATTTTGTTTGCTGCCAAATATCCCAGCTTCCAACCTGTAGTATGTAAAGTTTTACCAAAAGACGAAATTTTAACTGCCCTATATTTAAGGGATTCAATTCCTAAAACTGATACATGTTTTTTTCCATCAAAAACCATATGTTCATATACCTCATCGGAAAGAATAATGGTTTGATATTTCTCGGTAATTTTTGCTAAGCATTCAAAGTCTTCTCTTGTAAAACATAGCCCCAATGGATTATGTGGGGTTGTTAAAATTATCATCTTGGTTTTTGCAGAAATCTTCAATTCTAATTCCTCCCAAGGGAATTCCAAGTTTTGAATATCATAGGGAATATGAACGGGTCTACCACCTGCTAACCGTATTGCAGGATCATAAGAGTCATATGACGGATCTAGTACAATTACCTCATCATGAGGGTTCACTAATGCTTGAATAGTTGCAAATAATGCAGCTGTGGCACCTGGAGTAATGGTTATTTCCATATCCGCGTCAAGGTTGTTATTGTGAATAATCCTCTCTTTTTCTGCCACAGATTCGAGCAGCTTTTTATATCCCGGCATTGGAGCATATTGATTAAAACCGTTTACCATTGCTCTATTAACAAACTCAATTAATTGCTGTGGAGGATTAAATTCGGGAAACCCTTGAGAAAAATTTAGTGCCTTTTGCCCATTAGCAAGCTGGGACATCACCGAAAATATTGAGTCTCCAATATTTTGTAATTTGGAATTAAAACTCTGCATGTTCAAAAATAGATGATTAATTCCAGTTAACTTTTTTGAAATCCATAAATAAAAGTGGATATAAAATGGAAATTGGTTAGATTTGATTTTCCGATATTGTATGAAAAACAATAACTATAATCCAAATAGAATCTTCGCTGTATTGGTTAGCGTATTCTTCTTCTGGGGCTTCGTAGCTGCCAGCAATGATATATTAATTCCGGTATTCAAAGAACATTTATCTTTATCTCAATTCAATAGCCAATTAATTGCGTTTGCGTTTTATATAGGTTACACAATTGGCTCACTCATTTATTTAGGTATCATTAAATTCTTTAAACTTGACCTTGTAAAAGATTTAGGATTTGGGAAAGGTATTGCCACTGGTTTATTTGTAAGTGCCGCGGGTACATTATTATTTATCCCTGCCGCAAATTCGGGATCCTTTCCGTTGTTATTGATAGGTTTAATAATTGTGGCAATTGGTTTTTCATTCCAACAAACTGCTGCTAATCCATTAGCTATTATGTTGGGTAGTGCATCAACAGGTTCTCAACGATTAAGTATGGCTGGCGGAATTAACAATCTAGGTACAACCATTGGCCCGTTAATTGTGAGTTTTGCAATTTTCGGAAAGTTAGGTCAGGAGGCTTCTTCTGTCGATATAACCGCTGTAAAGCTGCCATATATGGCTTTAGGTGTATTATTTGTTTTGTTTGGAGTGATTTTTTGGCGCCTGAAAGTTGAAAATTCAAACGAAGATAGTACAGAACCAAACGATGATTCACAGCCATCGAGAAGTGCCTTTTCATACCCGCAACTTTGGATGGGTATGATTGCAATCTTTCTTTATGTAGGGGTTGAAGTAGCGACTGCAGCAAACCTTCCTGAGTATATGAAATTAGAAATGGGATTTGAAACTAAAAACATTGCTCCTTATATATCTTTATTTTGGGCTAGCTTAATGATAGGAAGGTGGACATCTGCAGCTTCTGCGTTTAATATTTCTGAAGGTATAAAAAAAGCGCTAAGATTTATTTTACCTTTTGTTGCATTTTCTATTTTCCTAGGTGTAAACTGGATTGCTGGAAATGATGTTTCCATATTTTACACTTATGCTGCAATGATTGCGGTATTAATAGTATTAGATATCGCGAGCAATGGAAACCCGGCCATACAACTTGCTATATATTCAGGTGCCGGAATTATAGCATTGATTACAGGAATCTTTACCGGCGGTGAATTAGGGATGTTCGCAATTATTTCAGTGGGTTTATTTTGTTCCACATTATGGCCTTGTATTTTTACCATAGCTATTGCGGGATTAGGCAAAAGTACTGCACAAGGTTCAAACCTTTTAATCATGATGATTATGGGCGGTGGTGTGATGAGTTTAACACAAGGGTCATTTGCTGATATTCATCACAACGAAGTAGCCGCTTATGAGGAAAGAATTGATAGCTTGGATATTCAAAGTTTTAAGATTGCAATAAATAAGCTACAGCAAGAAAGCGAATCAGACATATATCCGATTATTTCAGAATTCAACCAATTCAATAGTCAGCAGATGGCAAAAGAACTAAGTATGTTACTTGAAAATTCTAATATCAGTTCTGGCATTTGGATTGGAAAGATACCAGACAGTATAAAATTTGAAAGTAGTTGGAAACACTATAATAATCCTGAACAATTAATGGATTCTATAAACCTACAAACATTAACGAATAAAATAGTTCTAGTAAAAGGATCAAAAAAATATAATGTTAAACAAATTGTTAATCGTTTAGAAAAGGAAGATAACTTAAATAAGTTATCGTGGATGGCTGTTAATAACACAGAAAAAAAATTGGCCCCTTTTAAATCCAACATCACATTTGAAAAAGACTCTGACATTAATGAATCCTTAAAATTAAAATTAACGGAAACGGCTGATATTACCTCAAAAATGTTACTAGTACAACAAAAGGATATACGCAACTCTTATTGGGTTGGGGTATTCTGCTTTGTGTATTTAGGATGTTATGCATTAATTACCAAGAAAAACCTAAAAAAACAAGGAGTTCACATAGGCAAACTTGAAGGTGGTAGTCATTAATTAAAAGGAACTATTCACAATTTGTGAATACCTAAAACAGTAATTTTCCAATGTTTTTAATGACTTTGCAGTAATTATATGTTTAAAACGAAACTGTCTATTGTTATTATCACATATAATGAGGAAAAACTCATATCCAAATGCATTGGTAGCGTTCGACAAATTGCAGATGAAATTATTGTTGTTGATAGTTATTCAAAAGA
Organism: Bacteroidota bacterium; assembly: GCA_030834125.1. GTDB lineage: Bacteria > Bacteroidota > Bacteroidia > NS11-12g > UBA955 > VMCP01. The sequence continues at coordinate 4,060 of JAURFW010000063.1, forward strand.
TAGAACCGTTGAAATTGCTGAGAATCTTGGGGCTACCGTAATTCCTCATAAATTCGAAGGACATATTCAGCAAAAAAATTGGGCGAAAGACCAAAGTCAATATGATTTTGTTTTAAGCCTAGATGCTGATGAAGTAGTTTCGGATGAATTGGCACAATCAATCCTCGAAGTAAAACAAATAGGGTTCAATTTCCCTGGTTATTATGTGAATCGTTTAAATTATATTGGCAATAAACCTATTAAAACCAATGGATGGTATCCAGATTCTAAATTGAGACTTTGGAATAAAAACTTGGGTAAGTGGGGCGGAACGAATCCGCATGATAAATTTTTATTACCCTTGGGATATTCAAAAACAACCTTAAAAGGAGATCTCAT
>JAURFW010000040.1 GCA_030834125.1 Bacteroidota bacterium
CTTTATTGGATTCATTTCATGTGATAAATATGATGACGGTGAAAATACTGAACACATAGAATTTGCAGCACGGTCGCTTTATTTTGAGTTATCAAACCATCACCTAATGAATAAATTACAATTAGGCCTTATTAATCAGTTAATACCTAAAACTGTAAATGTTGACACAATGGTATTTCTAAATGACAAAATTTACACTATTGATTTTGGTGACGGTTTTGTTTGTAAAGATGGTATTATTAGGAGAGGGAAAATCCTAATACAAAAATCACCAGATTCTATGCAATTCAATCAATATTTCATATCATATACATGGGAAGATTCATTTGGTATTTATTTAAGCAACAATTGGCATTATATACAAGGGTCTAGTACTCATACTTTTTTTTCAAATGGTAATTCCACAATCTTGAGTCAATCATTAATTAAAAACTCAAATTTTTCAACAAATATTTCATGTGACTCCATAGTTTTTAAAGATATTTGGGAATCCAACCGAATTGATTTGATAGGGGATTACTTGATTGAGGGAAAAGGATCAATCGATGGACTTGATTATAAATTAAACGCTCAGGTTAAATCAAATGATCAATTGTACTGTCCGATTAGCGGTAAACTGAAATGGAATTCTTGGGAATATGATTTTGATCCTTACAATGAAAAAAATATTGATGATTGGGTAAAAATTACAAAAAACTCAAAAGAGTATTTTTTTCATATACTTTAACTTCAGTCTAATCCAATTTCACGGGAAATTTAATTAATTCAAAATTATTATTTGTAAACTTCAACCAAATATGATTTTTACCATTAGTAATCCAAATATATCTACTGTCCAATTTAGAATTATAAACACCAGCTTGAAGGAGCGTTTTTTCACTAAGTCTAACATCTGGAGCCTTACATTCTATTAATATTTGAGCATTTCCAAAAGAGTCAAGTGTAAGTATATCAAACCGTTTTTGTAAGTTTTGATACTTGATTCCTTTCTCGACCGATATGCGTCCGATAGGAATATTATATTGCTTGATCAGAAGCTCAATACAGTGTTGTCTTACCCATTCCTCAGAAGTAAGGGGGATAAATTTTTTTCTGACTAAATCAAAAATACTGTTTTTTTGAGCATCAATTCTATTTTCAAGTTTGTAGTCGGGGAAATTGAGTCGATCCACAGCGGTAAATTTACAATTAATGGCGAAAAGTACAGATACAGTAAAAAGTTTTCAAACAATACAAAGCAGTATTCGGAGAAAAGAGTTTTCTGCTGTTTATGTGCTGCAAGGTGAAGAAACGTATTTTACCGATTCGTTAACTAAATTAATTGAAGATAGCGTTGTTCCAGAATCTGCTAGAAGCTTCAATCAAACCATCCTTTACGGAAAGGAAACAAATGTGCAAGATTTAGTTGGCATGGCGCGTAGATTCCCAATGATGAGCGATTATCAACTTATTATTGTAAAAGATGCCGAAGACTTAAAAGATTTAGATAGTTTGGCTTCATATTTACAAAACCCACTTAATACAACTGTTTTAGTTTTAAATTTCCGTAAAGGGAAACTCGATATGAGGTCGAAAGCAGGTAAAGCTGCGGCAAAGTTTACGACCGCTAATTTTAATAAACTTAGGGATTATCAAATACGTGACTGGTTACCCAACTATTCTAAAGAGAAGGGAAAAGTACTGGATCAAGATTCAGTAAATAGATTATTGGATTTATTAGGTGCAGATTTACCGTCAATTTTAAATGAACTTAATAAACTATTGGCTTCCGTGGATGGTGACTTTATAAGAGTTAATCATGTTGATGAACAGGTAGGATTCAATCGTGAATTTAATGTATTTGAGCTGCAATCAGCATTAGCAAAGCGAAATTTCAACAAGTCAATTCAGATAGCACATCAAATGGCAAAGAATTCAGATAAAGGAGAAATGCTTCGTACTTCAGCTGTATTAAATTCTTATTTTTCTAAGATTATGTCATTGCACGCTCTTAAAAGCTTTGCTAAACATGATGTTGCTTCGTTTTTAGGTGTGAATCCTTATTTTGTTGATGAGTATTTAACAGCTCAACGAAATTTTCCGATGATAGACTTGGAGTGGGTAATGAATCAATTAAAATACTTTGATTTACGTTTAAAAGGTATAAATAAGGGTGATGCTTCTGATGGTGATTTATTGGTGGAAACAGTAGTTAGGATCCTTAATGGTAGAATGAAATAATTACTTTTTAGGTAACTTTTTACAAGATTCTTATTGAAATCGTGGTTTCTTTGTTAAATTTCGGTTTAATTCGTAAAATTAAATTCAGGAATATGAGAAGATTATACACAACAATCATTTCATTGTCAGTTTTTGGTTGGGTAGGAGCGCAAATTTCCACCAATACAAAATTGATGAATGGAGCAATTTATGGTGGTGCACAAAAGATGGAATTAAATGCTGGTAAAGTGTTTTTAGATCAAGCAGTTAACTCTGGTAATGTAGCAAAGCCAAAGAAAAATCAAGTTACCAATAGAGCAGCAGATCATGGTTCATTTGTGACTATCGGTGAAACTTATTACGACTTACAATCCAACTATGCTATGCCTCACCGTTTGGTGAAAGTTCCTGGAACACAGGGTAGTATGGTTGCAACTTGGACAACTGCTCCATCGGGTGCAGCAGGATTTCCTGGTCGTGGTGCGGGTTATAATTACAGAAATGATCAAGGCGATTGGATGACTCCTTCTGCTGATAAAGTTGAACCTACACAAAGAAGCGGTTGGCCAAATATAGCTGTTTTGTCAGACGGTAGTGTGATTACTTTAGGCCATGATGCCAGCAACGGGGGATTTTACAGAACTCATTCCCCAAATGTTTCAGAAAGACCATCTACTACGACTTATATTTTAGCAGAAAATCCTTACAAACCAATTTGGTCTCGTATGGATAATAATGGTGATACTATTCATTTAATTTGTTCCTACACCGATTCAGCAGCACCGGGCGAGTCTCGAGCTCCTAGAAGAAATGGAATCTTTGCGCCTATGGTATATAGCCGAAGTATAGATGGAGGAGAAACTTGGGAGGTAGCTCACCAAATGTTGCCACAATATGATTCTACGATAACTAATAACGGTGGAGCAGATCAATATTCTATTGATGTTCGCGGTAACACGGTTGCAATTGCCAATGCAGATTTAATGCAAGGTGTAATTGTTTGGAAAAGTGAAGATGCAGGTAACACTTGGAGAAGATTTTTAGCAGATAGTTTTCCATATGCTCCATTTACAGGTAAGCAATTTATGACTGATACTCCTTACACAGCTGATGGTACTGTAGATGTAATTATTGATGCGAATGGAAAAGTACATGCATTCTGGGGATTAGCACGTGTATTTGATAATGATACTACAGATGAAAGCTATTCTTTCTTCCCGGGAATTCAAGGATTGGTTTATTGGAATGAGGATTTAGAAGTTGGCAAAGTGATTGCATCGGGTGGTGCATTTGACCGTGGTTCAATCGATGGACCTCAAGATGGGTTTAATCAGCTAGAGCAACCTACTTATTCCGGAGTGCAAAACGGTACTTTACCTACCGATCAGAATGGAGTGATGATTCCAACTGTTTGTCGTTTGGGAAGTACATCGGCACTGCGCCAACCTTCTGCGGCTATCGATCCCAATGGGAATATTTATTGTACATTTAGTGTACCAATTGAGTTTGATTTGTCTGACTTAAACGGCAACTTCCGTGATATTGGGGTAGTTCATTCTACAGACGGTGGAGAAACTTGGGCAGAAGCACAGAATTTAACTCAATTTATAAATAAAGAGGATGACTTTGCTTGTGTTGCGCGTGAAGCAGATGAATTTTTGCATGTTATGTGGCAGCAAGATGATGTTCCTGGAACTAATCTTCAAAATAACGTTGCATTATATGCTAACCATGAAGTATTTTTAAATACCATTTATTATCAAGCTGTGCCTGTTTCTCAAATATTAAATGGTGAAATTGGTCATTTACACTTCCTTTCAGTTGATCAACCTAACACTGGGGAAGTTTTTGTAGTTAATCAAAACTATCCAAACCCATTTGATCAAAAGTCTAATGTGTTGGTTTACCTAACTCGTCCAGGAAATGTACAAATTGAGGTAAGAGATATTATGGGTTCATTAGTGCAAAACTATAATTTCGATCAACTTCAAAAAGGTAATCACGTGCTAGAATTAAACGCAAATGGTTTAAAGGCAGGTGCATACCATTACACAGTAATTGCTGGTAATAACAGCGTTACTAAAACTATGGTTGTGAAGTAATTTATCGATTATATCAAAAAAAGGCCGGACTTGCTCCGGCCTTTTTTATTTTTGTATAATGAAGACTGGTTATATTTACCATTTAATGAGTGCGATAGTTTTTCTTGTTGGTGGGTTGTATTTGTTAATTGTGAATCCTGATTTACCTGGTTTGAGAGAACTTGGAATGAGCAAGGGAACACGTGTGTTCGCTGCTGTTCTTATTTTCTGGGGGATTTTTAGAGGATGGAATTCATACAGACTATACAAGAGGGGTAATCAAAAATGAGAAAAAGTATTTTCATATTAGCTATTATTATATTCAGTTATAGCTGTCAAAATTATAATTACGAAGGAAGAGGTAATGACGTACCTACGGCAGGAACTATAAAAGTAGGATTCGAACACGGAGACTCATTGATGGTTGTTCAATGGATTGATATTTTTGAAATGATGTATCCCAAAGCTCATATTATTCCACAATTTGGGAATTATAATGAGTTAGTCGATTTATGGATAAAGGATTCACTACAAGGTGTTTTTATTCATAAGAATTTTAATCAAGAGGAATTAAATTGGTTGAAGCAAAAGAAAAATGCTACTGTAAATAAGATTCCCCTCGGTAAGACTTCCTCTGCTTTTGTTACTCAAAAGTCAACATCGATAGATTCATTGACACTTTGGGATGTGGGACGACTTTTGAATGGAAAGTCTACTCAAGGAATTGAAGAGTTTTATTACACAGGTAGGGGAGCATCTGATTATCAAAATGTAGATACTATTCTAACAAATCAGGAAATAGTTAAGTCATCACTCGAAAATAAAGAAGGTGAGAAAATAAAAGTAACAAATTGCATAAATGACGATAGTTGTTTAAGAAGACTTGAGAAATCTAAAAGCCCTACAATTGCAATGGTAAGTTTAAATAGCATTGCAGATTCAAAAGATCCGATTGCTATCGAACACTTAAAGAAATTGAAAGTGCTGAAAATAGAAAATAAGAGCAATGAATTTCATTTGCCCTTTCAATCTCAAATTAGTGCAGAACAGTATCCGTTTATTCAAACTCTATACAGTTATGAATCGCAAGGATATTCCGGTTTAATTAAAGGATTTGTTTTATATACAAATACACAATCAGGACAGGCATTATTGCAAAAATCAGGTTTGTTTCCAATGAATTCGGCTGGTAGAAAAATTCAAATTGACATAGAATAGAGTCAATTTCATGTCACCAACTAAATAAATTAGAGTTTCTCGATGTTCATGAATAGTGAACTTTTTCATAACAAATTTGTGGTATTTAATATTTCCTTACAAAAGTTTAACATTTAATTAGTTTTTTTGCAGTCAAAATGAGAACAAAGAATATCTTATCAGGTTTAATTTTAATTTCTACTACTTCCTTATCGGGTCAAAGTTTTATAGAAGCAAATCGTTACATGAGAAATGAACAGTTTGAAGATGCAGAGAAGGAGTTTGAAGCTTTAATAGTTAAAAAACCAAAAGAAGGAGAATATTATTATTTCGCATCTTTAAATCAACTTGAAAAAGGAAACACCGAAAAAGCGGCAGAAATACTTGATCAGGGTGCACTTAAAGCTCCAAAATGTAAGATTTCAAATGTTGGTAAAGGGATATTAGCCTTGAGAAAAGGCGATGAGAGTGCAGCAGAGGCTTTCTTTCAGCAGGCATTAACAGCTAAAAAAAGTCGTCAAGGGTTCATCAAAAAAGAAATTGGAAGAGCATATTTGAATATCCCAAATCTTAGCGATGAGAAACAAGTTGAATATGCAAAAAAGGCTAAGAATTATTTATTAGAAGCTGAAGATGACTTTGAAACTAAATTATTATTAGGAGAAGCAGAAATGTATATTAACAAGACAGACTTATCTCTTTCTGTACAGCAATTTATCGTTTCGGGTTATGAAGAGCCTTCTGATCCACGTCCCTTGTTGAAAGAAGCTTATGTATATCGTAGGGTGAAAAACTATGATCTATCCATGGTGAGGATTCGTGAGGCCATTGAAAAAGATCCAGATTATGCTCCTGCTTATCGTCAGTTAGCTGAAGTTTATCAGGTCTATCAAATGGATTTAAGTAAACAACGTCCGTCTGAAGAAAACTCGAGGCTTATTAACGAATATGCTGATAGTTCTATTCATTATTTTGAGGAATATTTGAAAAGAAATAATAACCTATCTGCTCGTGTTAGATATGTTGAAGCTCTGTACCTTAATAACGAATTAAACAAAGCGGTAACCGAAGGTAAGAAATTACTTTCTGAAAATGAAGTTCCAAATATTTATGGTGTAATAGCATATTCTTATGTAGGAATGAAAAATGCTTCTGAAGAGGAAAATAAAGAAGGTTTAGAATACTTTAAAAAGTATGAAGAGAAGTTCGTTAAGGCGCAAAAAAGAGATCTTAAAGCGCGAGAATTATTCTTTAAAGGAAATCTACTTTTCAGAAATAACATGTATGAAGATGCATTCGTCCAATTTCAAAAGTCATTGAAAGATACTGCAGAGGCGGAAATTAAAATGTATGATGCGGTGCAAGAAATGTATTATGAATTGGGAAATGAGGTAATGCAAGATCTCCGTTATATTGATAAGACTGATTCATCAGACGCGGCAATGCTAGAGAGATCAGAATTAAATGCCAAGAAAAAGATGGCTTTTGATTATGCTATAAAAGCATTTGAATTAAAAGCAATCAAAGAGGGAGAGTTAAATCTAAGAGACATGTTCTACCAAGGTCGTGCAATGAACTTCTTAGGTGAAAATGAGCGTGCACTTGAAATGTACAAATCTATTGTTGCAAAAGACACTAATTATCTTTCTGGTTATTATTTGATTGCTACCACTTCTGCTTTAATTGATCCAACTGATACTACAGGAAATGTTACTGCTGCCTACAACAAATGGTTAGAGAAGCTCGGAGCAGACATAACTGACGAAAAGTACAAGAAAGATGTAGAAAATGCATACAGAAATATGGCATTCTACGCTCAGAAAAATAAGGATTATGAAATGACCAGTTTCTACTACGGAAAGGTGTTAGAAGTAAATCCAGAGGATGAGGTGGTAAAAGACATTAAAGCAAGAATAGATGACTACCTTGAAAAGGTTAGAGCGAGAGAGGCAAAATTGAAAGCTTCCGGTAAATAGAATATTCTACTTTTGAGTGAAAAGCCCCCATGTTTTTGTGGGGGCTTTTTTTGTATTTTTGTAAAATGAGATTAAAACTGAAATGGGTATTTCTGTGTGTGGTTTTTCATGTCAGTTCAGTTGTTGGTCAAAATAAAAATAGCTTAATAGTTCAAGTTGCTAATAAAGACGTTGCCAGGTTTTATGAACTAAATAATTATAACAAAATAATTATTAATCCAATTGCAGAAAATTGGGGCGTATATAAAGTGTATATTGACTCCAAAAGAATAGATAAAGCGGCTGATTTAAGCGAAATATCATGGTTGAAAAAAGAATTACCTAATTCTTTAGTTCAGTTAGACAATAAGATCCAAAAAAGGGTAGGGGCAAATGATCCACTTTTTACCAGTCAGCCTTATTTAGAGCAAATACAATCGCATTTGGTTTGGGATCATACCAAAGGCGGGGTAACGAGAAATGGAGATACTATAGTTATTGCCATTATTGATGATGGTTTAGATAGTGCACATGTAGATTTTAAAAATAATCATTGGAGGAATCATATAGAAATTCCTTGGAATGGTAAAGACGATGATGGGAATGGATATGTTGATGATTATTGGGGTTGGAATGCTGGTGATAATCATGGCCAGGTTTTTAATTCAGTTTCTATTTTAGATGGTCATGGAACTTGTGTTGCAGGAGTTGTAGGCGCTGATGGTAATAATGGGGTAGGAATATCCTCGATAAATTGGAATGTAAAAGTTCTCCCAATAAATTGTTTCCCGGAGGATTTTAACGACGTAGAGTCAGGTGTTATTCGCTCCATGAAATATGTATTTGATATGAAGAAGTTATATATCAAATCAAATGGTTCAAAAGGAGCAAATATAGTTGCCGTGAATATGTCGGTGGGTATGGATAATGCTTTTCCCTCAGAATCACCCATTTGGTGTGGTCTCTACGATTCTTTAGGAAGTGTTGGGGTAATTGGTGTTTCGGCAGTTACAAACCGAAATATTGATGTAGATAAATTAGGTGACATCCCTACCTTATGCCCCTCGCGATTTTTAGTTACTGTGAATTTGTGCGATATAAATGATCAATTCGCATCTTCCGGTTATTCCTCAACTAGTGTTGATTTGTCAGCACCAGGTAATGGTCTATACACGACTATCCCCACTTCCTTTAATACTACTTTCCCTTACAAAAAGGAATCTGGAACCTCGTTTGCTTCTCCTCAAGTTGCTAGTAGTATTGCTCTGATCGAATCAATTGTATGTAAAAAGTATTTAAATTTAAAGAAAACTAATATTGATTCTGCACTTAATTTGATGCTTAGTTGGCTCAAAGCAGGGGTGAAATCTAGTTCAGATTTAAGTGATAAAACAGCTTGGAGTGGTCGATTGGATGTGTATTTATTTTTTGATCAGATGCGTCAATGGTGCGAATCAAATGATTCTGATTTTGTATTGGGAAGAATTATTGATAGTAAAAACAATGAAATTAAGGTGTATCCTAATCCAGTAGAAGGTAGTTCCAAAATATTTATGAATTATTATTCAGTTAAAGAGGATACTCATATAGCCATCACTGATGCATCAGGGAGAAGAATTGATGCTAATATTGAGTATTTAGAAAATAATTTATTGGCGATTCATTCTGATTTACGAGCAGGGATATACTTTATTAGAGTTGAAGTTGATGGAGGAAAAACGTTCGTTCAAAAAATAATTTCGAAATAAATTTAACCTAACACATTGTAAATCAGTGTAGGATTGGCAATTTATAAAATTATTTTCGGGCATATATTGTCTAATGTCATAAATAGTTCTAATTTTGCACTCCTGTTCTGAGAAATACTATTTGGATTTAAGTTGCTAGAAGGAGAAAAAAAGGGTTAAAAAAACTCACAATAATTTTGACAAAGAAATAAATTGTGATTACCTTTGCACTCCCTTTAGCGGAAGACTTAAATTAAAAAGTTTTTGTTAGAGTGGAAAAAACCAAGAAATA
>JAURFW010000054.1 GCA_030834125.1 Bacteroidota bacterium
AGATTCAATTAAACAGGTAATTAATGAAATGGATTTAGCACGTGGTTCATACATGATTCCAAGTGTAAAGCCTGGAACACCCATGGATAAAGCGCAATCTGAATGGAATGAGCTTAAAAATGAACCATGGATGTTCGTGACCTATTATGGAACTGAGCATGCGGAAATGGCTCCTGCTATGATTCGCGGATTTCTATGTGATATTATCCTTGGACTTCTATTAATGTTATTATTAAATGCCATTGGCCCTATTACAACGATGCGATCTGTGATAATGGCCGTTTCGGTTGGGTTGATAACCTTCATTTATTTTCCATATACAAATGGGATATGGTATCCACAATTTGATATTTGGGCATCGTTTGTTGATGCTATTGTGCCTTTCGCTATTATTGGGATAATAAATGCTCGTTTTTGGAATAGACAAAAAATGTAATGAATCAAAATAAGTAAAAAACTATTTTTTGCTTACATGCATAAGAGGCATTAAATCACTCGTTAGCCAAATAAGTTTTTCACCTTTACCTACAAGAATATAATTTGGGTATTCATTGGGATAGATTTCATCAAATTTCAAATTTGTGATTTTATTGGTTTTTGTATTAAATACCTCCCAAGATTGGGCTGAATCTATATCTTGTTGCACAAAGTATAAATTAGGCGTACCACTGTATACAATATCGGTATATTTAGGCCTAATTACCCATTCAAGATTTTCATTAATTAATCCCACATAATTAGAATCGTTTATACCTCGGAAATAATTTTCCTGAGCAAATTTTCTGATCAAAACTAAATTGTTAGACCTACTTATTACAGTATCACGATTAATATCATTATAAAAAAGGCTATCAGAAATATTAATTGTAAACTTACCGTCTTCCAAGAAAATCCAATCTGCTCTTTCTGTGCTTCTATATCTCCCCGAAACTTCTATTAATTTTCTTTTATTTGGATGATACCAGATATATAAATCTTTTCTCTTTCGGGTAGTTTTCCCAACTAGAATTTCAAATTGAACCTGAAGAGTATTATCAGTTGTTAACTCTAATATGCCAGAAGTATTATAAATTTCAGAAGTGGATTTTCTTCTGATTAAAATTATTGGATTTCCCCAATAATTCGCCACTACTGCTGGTCCACTACTATTAGTATTTAAAATTACCGCCGTATCTTCGGTTAAGCTCAAAACATTATATTTTCCATTGAGTTCGATTGAATAAATATTTGCGGCTAGAGGTTCAACATTTCCTTTAAAATCAATTAAATTATTACCAAACTCATCTATAACAGTCCATGTATCTTTCTGTTTAATAATTGTTTTATTTGTTCTAAATGGATAGGCCTCTTCAAACTCTAAATGAATAATTTTTTCACCTTTTTGATTGATAAATTCTAAACTATTTATTCTACTCACCAGCAAGGGGTAAATACCTAAATCTATAACATCTGTTGGAGGTGTATTTTCAATATTGTAAAAGTTTAAATCATCAATATTTGGGGAACAAATTACATTCCCTGATTTCCCGAAAATACCCCATTTACTACCATTGTAAAAAAGGCCTTTTCCTAGGTTAATATCAAATAAGATTCTTTCAAATTTAAATGGTAGGATAATTCTTCCGAACTTATCAATAATTCCATGTTGGCCGGACTTGGTTGCAAAAGCTAATGATTCAGAAAATTGCTGGATTGTTTGAAATTTATCGGTTGTTAAATTTGTACCATCTTTTTGAATGTAAAAATATTCAGGAGTTCCATATTTGTCAGAATTTACTACTAATGCGCAGCCATTAATCAATGAGGACCCGTTTGAACTCCAATTTATATTATTTTTTAAGGTAAAAGGGAATGCAAACTGAAATAAGCTATCAATCCAACGCTTTTTACTGGTAGAATCAATAAATCGGTAAAAGCCGTATTTATTCAAATAGGGTATAGGGATGACATTAAGAAACTCTAATGAATGTGACGCGACCGTCCGAAAGGCCCCATTAGGATAATTATTTAAATAGAGAGCATAACTTTCCTTAGTATTTTTTTCTTTGGCTATCTGAAAACCTTTTTGATCAGCTCTGGTTAGAGCAATGTTTTTATAAGGGCTGTAAGGATAGTTCTTTGTGAAATTTAAATAACCTTGCTCATTATCCCATTCAAGGCACTCTGACCAAGCAATATTATAAATAGTATCTTCAACTTGCTTTAAAAAAGATGCTAAATGAGTTGGGTACTCGTTTAAATTATTTAAAGGAATTTGTTGCTGGTATTGAGCCAAATATGCTTTGTAATTAGATATTCTATTTATTTCTAGTACTCGATTGTAAAAAATGGTATCGTTTTTAGATTTTATGTGAAAAAGAATATGGGGTAAGCTAATGTTAATGTTTATATCAGATGCGGAGGGAATAGTGTTATTTAAGACATTTAATTCTTCTTTATAATAACTCACTAGATTATTATTATCAGATAGGGAAGTATCTGAAATTTCACGATAAAGCTTATCATATAGTAATTTGCGGTAGTAAAGTTTTAAGTACTTAGCGTCAAAAAAGTAACGATCAATAAACTGTTCTGCTTTCTTGATGTCTTGAAAATATAAGTCTGCTTTAATGCATGACTTTCGGGCCATATTTATTGCCGAGTCGTATTTATTAACGTACTCAAAATATCTTGTTAAATTATGCCAATAAACAGGATGATCTTGCCATTTTTCAACTATTTTGGGATTAGAAATTTCTTTTTCAACTTTAACCCATTGGGTGTCTGTTATATTTCGGTGAATGCGATATACAGGGTTTGTCCATTTTAACCAGAAGCGTGGTTGCCCCATCAAATTTTGATTGGAGAACAGTAATATTAAAAAAATAAGACCTGTTTTAGCTGTAGATTTCACTATTACAAATGTAATTTTTTGTAACACTTTAAATAATTTTATTCGGTGTGCTCTTGAAATCTGCCGATATTCCTATCTCTGTTTCATATAAATTGAAATTATTGTTATGAAAAAATATTTATTATTCGCTTTAACTTTTGTTTTCGTTGCTTTGGCATTCTCTCAAGATGGATTTGACGATAACGTTCAAGATGTACCTGTTGACGGTGGTATTTTAACTGTTTTGGGAAGTTCTAGCCATTTGTACATATTACACAGGAGAAATCAGATCCACAGTTGAGCGTGTATCCTAATCCTTCCAATAACTATGTATACTGCTCATTTAGCGATAAAACTAATGTATCAAAAGTGATAATTACATCGTGCAAAACAAAGCTTATCGAATAGAGCGCTATCAAGAGATTGCCCTTCAATCTGCCATTATTAACACCAGATTGAGCCGTAACCGTCTCGGCTCTAAATTCAGAAAATGCCTTTATGAAGCTGCTGAAGAATATTTTGGCGTTACAAAAGATTTAAGTCAAACAGGTGGGAAGTTCCAACCCAACCATCTTTTGACTAGCTTCGTCTTGTATAACAAGACGCATTGGATTTCACAAAACTTATAGCACACCTTAAAAAAGGAAACAGAAAAGCACAAAAGGAGCTCTATGAACAGTTCTCACCTACCATGTTTTCTATATGCTTGCGTTATGCTAAATCCAAAGAAGATGCAGAGGATATTTTCCAGCAAGCATTTATCAAAACTTATGATAAAATAAACCAAATCAAGGAACCCAAAGCTCTGCCTGGGTGGATGAAGTCATTGTTTGTTCGTGAATGTCTCGACTTCTATAAAATATCCCACCAAAAACAGGTGTTTTCGGAAATTGATGACGATCAAATCAAAGGGTTTGATATGAATGAGGCGGTAGAGAATTTATCTATTAAGGAATTACGCCGTGAGATAAACCTCCTTCCGCACAAATGTAGAATGGTATTCAATCTTTATGTTATTGATGGATACAGCCACGCTGAAATCGCTGAAATTATGGAAATCACCGAAGGGACTTCTAAATCCCAACTATTTGAAGCAAAGAAGCGTCTTAAAAATGCTATTTCACAGAACCGTGAATATTTGAGGGTCTAAATGAGTAATAATTGGTTAGATATCATTCGAAAGCAATTCAGCGAAGACAAAGTAACTCCGCCGGATGCATCATGGGAAAATATCACTGAAGATTTATGGACGAAAAATATTGAACGAAAATTTCAAGAAAATAGTCAAACCACACCACCCCATCATCTTTCGAAAGATATTCTTCAAAAGGTTCCTCATTCAAGTATAGGAGTTTCAACACTCTTGAAAGTATCTGCAGGTGTTTTGGGTGTTGCCGCGATTATTTTTTTTACTCAGAAGTCATCTAACACAGCGGAAAAAACCATCCCATCTATCGTGAAAACCACCGAACCCATCAATAGTAAGACTTCTCCTCTTCTCAACAATACAGGTCAACTTGAAATCATCAATAAGGAAACAAATACATCATCAAATGTTCAAGCAACAAACAAATTGAACACCACTTTCCCATCAGAAAACTCTAGTCATTCAGCGACAAAGAGCAATACACAGATAACAGTTTCTCCAGCGGAGTTCCAAGAAATGTCTGAATACTTTATCGTCGACGAAGATCTCATTGGTAAAACACTAGAGGCATCCATCGTTTCTCAATGGATAGTAGAAACAAGCAGTGTAAACTTGAACCCCTACATCGCTCAAAAGAGAAAGCTAAACCATACGTTTCAGTGGAGTATGGGCATCGAAAAACAGGTAAAATCAGCGTATTGGGAGAATTCCGGAGAACAATATTTCTTTTCAAAAACTCCTATTCAACGCGATTACGGTGCTCATTTTGGGCTTTTATGGAATAAACATTGGAACTTCAAAACAGGCCTTTACACTGCCAATGGTAGTTATAAAAGAGAATTTAAGAACACACCTTTCTTCAAGACTCCTGTTAAAATTAGTCCGAAAAAACCCCTGATAAAAATCAGTGCAGAAAACTACAGCAAGGAGATTGATGCAACTAATGTTAGCTTATTCCCCAGAGGAGTTTCTTCCACGGATACTTCGAAATACTATCGTATTGATTATCTAGAAGACGTCAAATTTTCATATTGGGAAGTCCCTGTCACATTGGGGTATCAAACCAACTTTCATCGGTTTTCATTTGGTGTAAATCTCGGAGGTCGTTTTTTAATCACAAGAAAGGTAGACGCCTTGTTTGAGTTAACCATAAATAATCCCGCGAACCAATCATTCCAATTTGAGTATATCAAAGCATCCATAGGAAAGACATTTTTCCAAGGATTTATAGAACTTCAAAGCGGATATAAAATCAGTAGACACCTAGAAATCGATGGAAATTTATTGATTCCCAATATGTTGAATACTAATTCAACGTATATCAGCGAAGTAAAAGACCCCACTATTGTTAGGGCTACCTTAGGTTTAAATTATAAATTCTAACTTGAAAAAACAATTAAGGGTGATTTAACCCAACCCTTTTTAAACTAATTTCGTCTTATGAATATGAAACATATACTTAATAATATTTTAGTACTTGCCATTGCAACGAGTTTTGGATTTACATCTTGTAAGAAACAAAAGGATGACCTGGATTTAGGCGGCTCCAAAGGTGGCGAAAAAACATATGATTGCCCTACGCTTAAGAAAAATTTCCGTGAGGAATGCAAAACTAAAGAAGGAGATGCAGGATTTATCAATGCCGATTGCGAATGTCAAAAAAGAAATATAGAGTCTGATGATAATAAAGACCGAGGCGATAAAAAAGGCGACAAAAAAGACCGAGGCGATAAAGAGGATGACCGAGGCGATAAAAAAGGCGACAAAAAAGACCGAGGCGATAAAGAGGATGACCGAGGCGATAAAAA
>JAURFW010000080.1 GCA_030834125.1 Bacteroidota bacterium
CAAAGATAAAGCTTTTGTTCATTTCATTAAGCGTTTTCCTAATTGAAAACTTTGTGGCTGATTGTATTATTAATACATGAAGCACGTTACGATTAAAATCGGGGATAAAGATCTTGAAGATTTGTCTGAAATTTTTAAGAATGAAGCTAACTTTAAGCCTCAAGCAAAGCAAGATCTATTGATTATTGAGATTCTTCGCCAAGTTCTCAATAACCCTAAGATGAATATCACTGAAGAAGTAGATCTATGAAATTCACACTCAATATAGATGGAACCAATAATGGCGGAAAGTTCTTGGAAAACTATATTGGGCAAACAGTAGATATTGAATCTTTGTATAAAGATATTGATATCAATTCTCCTCCACTTGCTACATTAAAGACAGAAGATAACAAGCAACATAGTATACAATTAATAGACGTAAGATTTATTGGAGAGAATGTTTTTATTCAATGTTTTGTTATTCAGCATGATGATAAGCATGGCGGCAAAGCTTTATTGCGATTGAAACCTGTAGTTGATTTAGCTAAGATTATCAATCCTTAATTAATATGAAAATTTGTACTGAATGCAAACAAAGCAAATCTTTAGATCATTTCAGTAAAAATATTTCTAAAAAAGATGGGTTTTCAAGTCATTGTAAAGAATGTCATAAAGTTTTAAGGCGCAATCATTATTTAAAAAATAAAGATAAAATATTATTGCAAGTCAAAGAAAACAAACAGAATTTTTTTGAATGGTATAAATCATTAAAAAATTTACCATGTAAAGATTGTGGTGTTAGTTATCCACATTATGTTATGGAATTTGATCATTTGCATAATAAAAAATTTCAAATATCACGCGCAGCTAAAGGAAACTATAGTAAAAAGAAAGTTCTAAATGAAATTAAAAAATGTGAATTAGTATGTGCTAATTGTCACAGAGCTAGAACTTTTAAAAGATTTAATAAAGCGTCATTAACATAAAAGTAATGTACCTGTCTTCCAAACAGGACAAATCGGGGCAGTACCGATATGACGCTCCAATTTTATGACTCATAAATTTGCAATCGTTGTAGATAGAAACTTTTATGACAAAGTTCAAAACAACAACGATTTCTATTTGCGAGTTTTAGTATTAGATGTAATACGCGCATTATCAGATGAAAGTGAAGCTGTAGAAAAATATAGCTCAGAAATATTCTACAAATGCGCTAAAAGCATATCAAGTGAAGTAAGAATGTTTGAAGATGAAATGTCATATATATTTTATCTTGAATTGAGTAGTGGATACCTCGAAAATTTTTTTGAAGAACCCCTTGACGATTTGGAATAACCTGCCATAATCACCCCCGCATGAAGATACTTGTTGCTGATCGGGTCGTTGCGACTTCGCACGATTTTCCTACCGTAAATTGTACGATTGACGCTGAAGATATGAGGTACATTTCCTCGCTTCTGCGAAATAATTATTCAAACACGATTCTCGCGACCATTCGTGAGACTTATGCCAATGCTGTCGATGCGAACTTGGAGAACGATTTTCCCGTCCAAGCTATCGACATTAAATCGCCAACTACTTTTGATCAGACTTTTTTTGTTCGCGATTACGGAACTGGTTTGAGTCGCGATCAAATTTTTAATCTGTATAGTAAGTTTGGCAAGTCTACTAAACGTGGCTCCGATCTTTCAATCGGCGGCTTTGGTATTGGTCGATTTGCTCCGCTCTCTTACAAAGACAGTTTCACTGTTACTTCTTATCATGAAGGTATCAAGTCTATCTATAGCGTTTATATCTCAGAAGAGAATGACACTAAGATTGACGAGATATTTTCTGAGCCTACCTTGGAAGCAAATGGTATTTGCATTTCTGTAGGCGTTTCGAGCGGTGATATTAACAAGTTCAATCAGGAAATTTCTTCGTTCTTTAGTAATTTTGAGATTCAACCTCACTTTTTGAATTTGCAAGTTGAAATCGCGAAGCCTGAAATTGTTGCTTCTGGTAAAGATTGGCAGATTCGAAAGAGTTATAATAGTTACAACAGTTGGGCAGTTGGTGAGCAAGGTATTGTGATGGGTGGTATTTATTATCCTATCAATCCTGAACTTGTTGATTTTAAGCTTGGTGAAGATTATGCATGGGCTAAATTTCTTAATAAGCTTGTTTTTATTGCTGATATTGGATCTGTTTCGCTGCATCACTCACGCGAATCGCTTGAGTATAATAAGATTACTAAAGCTTATTTGAAGTCTCGGTATCAGTCTTTCTGTAACGAGTTCGTTGCTTCAATTAAGAATAAGATCGCGCAATTTAATTGTTTGCGTGAAGTAATGACTCATTATAAGCAAGTTAAAGATACATTTCCGAGATCTGCTTTTGATCAACTTGAAGAGCAAAATGTTTTTGTATATCAAGGATATAAAGTTCAAAATTTTACTTTTAATCGCAGTCATTACGAATCAAATGGAGAAAACAAAAGGATTCCTGTTTATGCCAAATTGTATACGCTTGGCAGTGGTAATCGCGTAAGCATCAGCAAGTGTTATACGCTTGTTAATAGCCCTGATGTTTATATTGTATTCAATGATATGCCTGACAATACGAAG
>JAURFW010000009.1 GCA_030834125.1 Bacteroidota bacterium
CAGGTTTTGAAGCTGGAGCTGATGACTACATTGCAAAACCTATTCGTTCTAGAGTGTTATTGAGTAGAATTAGAGCAATTTTAAGACGTCAAAGCCCTATTGAAGATTCTAAGACCCCAAGAATGGAATTCGATGATTTAATAATTGATAGAGAACGTTTTGTTATAGAGTTCAAAGGGCGCATGATTCAATTTCCTAGAAAAGAATTTGAATTACTCGCATTCTTAGCAACAAAGCCAAGCAGAGTTTTTTCTCGCGATGAGATATTAGAAAATGTTTGGGGAAATGAAGTCCTTGTTGTTGATAGAACGATTGATGTTCACGTAAGAAAAATTAGAGAAAAACTAGCCGATAACTATATTCAAACGGTTAAAGGTGTGGGTTATAAATTCGAACCCTAAGGTTTTAGTATTTCACGTATTGCCGCAGATTTACTAACGCCTTCTTCCCATTCATTAATTGGTATGCTGTCATATGTTATTGCTCCACCCACAGCGTTACGCAGTTCCTTTTCCGTATTACAATATTCCAAACTTCGTATAACTACATTTAAGTCAAAATCTCCATTATAAAAATAACCCACAGACCCACTGTATAAACCTCTATTGAAATCTTCTAATTGTTGAATGTGCTTCATTACTTCGATTTTGGGAGCACCGGTCATACTTCCCATGGGAAACATTGCATCAATAACCTCATCTATATTAGCAGAAGCCTTAATTGTAGATTCAATGGTAGAAATCATTTGATGCACATGACTAAATGTATAAATTTCACACAGTTCTTTAACTGAAACAGTACCCACTTTTGATACCTTGGACAAGTCATTTCTAACTAAATCAACAATCATAATATTTTCTGCACGGTCCTTACTATTGTTCTTTAACAAAGCCCTTTCCTCAAAATCATTAATACCGCTGCGCTTCAATGTACCCTTTATTGGCTGACTTATTAGGGTATTATTTATTTTTCTTAGAAAGCGTTCAGGACTCGCACACAGTAGCACCGAATTATTCCGCTTGTAGAAGGATGCAAATGGACTAGGAGCAGATTTATTCAAACTGTAAAAGAGTCCAGCCAAATTTGTCACATCCCCTGAAAATGAGTGTTCAATGCAATAATTCATTTCATAGAACACTCCAGATTCTATTTTATCTTTTATTAGTTCTACAGTTGCCAAATATTTTCTCTGATCTGTCGATAATTTATTAATAAGCCTAGAAGTAAAACTTGATTCAAACGATTCATTTTCTGGAAATTCATCCAATTCTTTTAATAACGAACTATCTCCTTGAATCCTACATTCCCCTCTTTTTAACCATATAATTTTTAAAGGCTCAAAAAAGTTAAATTCATCCCAAAGAGAATCCTCTGTATTTACAGAGTGTAAATTTTTAAATTCATTATTGGCGTAATTATAGGAAATATGGCCCAGCGCCCATCCATTAAAGCCTTCGAGTTCCTTTGGAGTAAGAAACACCCTTTTCTCTCCTACAGCATATATCCATTCAAATTCACCATAATCATCTTCAAAACCGTTAGATGTTAATAAGCAACAAATCTTTTGCTTTTCGGAATGTAACAGTATCTGTTTTATCCAATCCATTCACTTATTCATTAATCTAATTTGTTCTGGTAATATTCAACTACAGTTTTTGCGGTAGAAAGTCCTACTACTTCTGCCAAAGTTTCAACTGATGCTGTTTTTATACGAGTAATACTCTTAAACTCCCTGAGTAGTTGCTTCGCCTTAGTTGGTCCAACACCTGTTATATCTGTTAGTGTTGACCTTAATGTGCCTTTATCTCTTCTTTGGCGATGATGAGTGATTCCAAAACGATGGGCCTCATCCCGCATATGCTGAATTACCTTTAATGTTTCAGATTTTTTGTCAATATAAAGTGGGTCTGGATCATTAGGGTAATAAAGCTCTTCTAACCTTTTAGCAATTCCGATAATTGCAACTTTACCATAGATACCCAAGTTTTTAAGTGCATCTACAGCAGAACTAAGTTGTCCCTTGCCACCATCAACAACTATTAATTGTGGAAGAAGCGAATTTTCATTTAATAATCTCGAATACCTCCTAGTAATTGCCTCGTACATAGTAGCAAAATCATTGGGTCCTTCAACTGTTTTTACATTGAAATGTCTGTACTCTTGTTTTGCAGGTTTCCCATTTTTAAATACCACACAAGCGCTCACAGGGTAAGTACCTTGAAAATTACTATTATCAAAACATTCAATATGTCGGGGTTCTTCGGTTAATCTTAAATCATTTTTCATTTGTTCCATTAAACGATCTAAACGTAATTCTGGATTTAAACGATCATATTGATTCAATTTTTCCTGCCTATATAACAATGCATTTTTCAAACTTAACTCAAGTAGTTTTCTCTTATCGCCAAGTTTAGGCAGTGTAATTTTCAATCTCAAATCCGGCCATTCTATTGGATGAGAAACCACAATCTCAGGACATTCATCTCCATATTGATCTCTCATACGCCCTATGGCATGTTCTAATACTTCATAATCACTCTCCTCCAATCGCTTGCGTATTTCCAAGTTCCTAGAAATTACAATTATTCCTTGACTAACTCTCAGGAAATTCACAAATGCAATTTTTTCTGTACTACTAACTGAATAAACTTCTAAGTCTCCAATTGTAGGACTAACTATAGTGCTCTTACTTTGATATTTCTGCAGTAAGTCCAGCTTTTCTTTAAATTTGTGAGCCTCTTCAAATTCAAGTTTAGCGGCATGTTCCGACATCAATTGCTTCAGATGGTCCTTTACCTGACCTAAGTTACCTTTTAAAATATGCCTAATCTGTTGGATACTTTCTCGGTAAGATTCTGTCGACTGTTTATTAACACAAGGCCCTTTGCAATTCCCAATATGAAATTCTAGACATACTTGAAACTTTTCATCTTTTATACCCTTCTCCGTTAACTTCAAATTACAGTTTCGCGTGGGATATAACTTTTGACACAGTTCTAAAACTGTATGCATTATTCTGACACTTGCATATGGACCAAAATACTCAGAACCGTCCTTAATAGGATTCCTCATTGGAAACACCTTAGGATATATATCATTTGTAATTTTTATATAAGGATAACTTTTATCGTCTTTTAAGTTGATATTATACTTGGGCTGAAACTCTTTGATTAAACTATTTTCCAACAATAACGCATCCATCTCTGTGTCTACAACGGTATACTCAATCTTCTTGATCTTGGAAACAAGCAACTTGGTTTTAAAATCTTCGTAATGATTTTTAGTAAAATAACTTGACACCCTTTTTTTCAAGTTTTTCGCTTTTCCTACATAGATTATCTTGTGTTCTGAATCGAAATACTTATATACTCCGGGCTTAGTAGGTAAGCCAAGAACAATTGGTTTCAATTCATCAGGAGCCATATTTCAAATTTAACTATTTGCAGATTAGAACCTTATAGAGTTATCCGTTTGACCTTAATTTCTTCACCAAAAAACCTACTTCCAATGGAATTAAAATCAGAATAATAGTCAGTGGTATAAAACTCTCGCGAACCTGATTTACTTAAACCACTTTCAATTTCTGAATGTCGGAAGAGGTAATCTTTTAAGCTCTCGGCTATTATTGGTCCTTGTGATATTAATCGGACGCCTTCGGGAATGAATTTTTTAATAGAATCTTCTAATAAGGGATAATGAGTACATGCCAATAACAAAGTATCGATGTCCTTTGAATAACTAAGTATTGCGCTAATGTGAAACTCTATAAAAAAATCAGCACCTTGTGTATCAATTACATCGTTCTCTACTAAATTAACCCACAACGGACAAGCTTCTTGGTAAACCTTCAAATTTGGGTAAAACTTTTGTAATTCAATCTTATAGGAGTCAGATTTAATTGTACCATGAGTACCTAAAATACCGGCAACACCAGTTTTTGAGAAATTACCCAAGGTTTCTGTTGTAGGCCGAATAACACCTAATACTTTTTTGTCCGGATAATGAATTGGTAGTATTGTTTGTTGAATTTGGCGCAGAGCTCTTGCCGAAGCAGTATTACAAGCGACGATAACTAGTTCAACATCTTGCTTATCAAAAAACCACGAAACCGCTTGTTTAGTATATTCAAAAACCGTTTCGAACGATCTCCCACCATATGGAGAACGGGCATTATCGCCCAAATAAATATAATCATAGTTTGGCAATTCATTTACCAAAGCTTTCAATACGGTAAGTCCGCCATAACCTGAATCAAATACACCAATTTTAGACATAAAAAAAGCCACCAAAGGTGGCTCTAAGATATTATTTAATTATTGGAATTACTTAGTTAACATTGCTTTTATTACATCAGCAGTGATATCATCTTTGTCAGATGTTGACCAAATAACGATACCCGCTGCATTATCCATAACCTGAGTATATCCTTTTTTCGTAGCTACCTTACCCACATTATCTTTTATAAGTGCTATTACTGGCTGCATATAAAGCATTTGTTTATTTTGAATATCTTTTTGTGCAGTTTGTTGTGTTTCCTGATAATCATTATAAAGTCTTTGATAACTTTTTTGTAGAAGTTCGATTTCAACTTCTTTTCCAGGTTGGGTTTGTAATTCTTTAAATTCAGCTTCTTTGGATTGTAATTCAGCCTGAAGATCCTGCATTTTCTTTTGCCACTTTTGAGACTCAAAAGCCAACTTCGTTTGAACAGAATCAGTTTGTGGAATTGTATCCATAATTAACTGAGTGTTAACAAATGCAATCTTTTGCGACTGAGCATTAAGCCCAGTAAGAGAAATGCAGATAAAGGTTAATGCTAAAAATAACTTTTTCATATTATATTCTAATTCTTTTTTATTTCGTTTTCTGTTAATGGAATTCCTAATTCTTCCATAACCTCAAATGTCTTATCATATCGAGGATTCGCGTACAACATTTGTACTCCTGAGGCTTTGTCAAAAATAAAATCAAGTCCCCCTTCTTTTGCTACTGTTTGCACAGCTTCAAACATTTTATCTTGGATAGGCTTTACCAATTGAGCCCTTTTTTTAAATAATTCACCTTCCGTTCCAAATTTGGTCTGACGAAATTCAATAAGTTTATCTTCCTGATCTTTTATTGCTTGTTTCTTTTGGTCACGTTGATCAGAAGTTAAAAGTATTTCTTCAGCACTAAAGTCTTTCTCCATTTGTTTTAACTGTCGCTCTAAATCTATTGCTTCTTTTTCCCATTCCTCTGCAAATTCATTTAAACGCGTTTGTGCAGATTCATATTCTGGCATTCGACTTAAAATGTAATCAGAGTCGATATAGGCCATTGAAATACGTTGCGCTTTCAAAACAGAACTGCCTGAAAATGCTATCAATGTAAAAATGACAAGACAAGATTTTTTTAATATATCACCTATTCGGTTCACGGGATTGCAAAATTATTGATTTTATTGGAATTTAGAGTTGTTTTAATGGTATTTCTTTTGTTTCAATTGAATTACTCGGATTCAAATCTCTATCCCACATTGTAATTTTGAATTTAACAGTATCTGGAGTTAACCCTAAAGGCGAAACTGGAATAAATAATCTCAAATTTCCTGTGAGATATTTATTATTACCTGTAGGCGTTAGATTTGGTAGTCTTTCATTAAAATTCATTGTATCTAATGGGTTGAAGGGACTAACGGGCTTTATCCATCGACCCGAATCTTTTACAAAATAATCTATAAATAAATTGTAGAATGCACTATTTCCAAAGGCAAACTCCCCTAGTGTGTCGGAGTCCGACAAACCAATATCACCATTAACATCTGAATAGCTAATAAATATTTCAATTAATGAATCTGCTTCTTGATTTGGGAAAGGATGAATAACTACATCCAATAATTCTATTAACGGTGCATTAGTTGTTGTATTTTTGTCTAGCGTGCAAGAGCTTAAACCAGACAATATCAATGCTATCGATATAATTGATAGTACCCTCAAGTATTCCAAATTTAACGAAACTGCTCTGGAAATTTTTAAATTTCAAAAGACTTATTCAAAGTATTACGCTCAATGGCTGAAATTATTGGGAAGCATCGACCAAGATCCTCAAAACATCGTTGATATTCCTTTTATACCAATCTCTTTGTTCAAACAACATAAAATAAGCTGCTACTCTTCTCATGAGATTTATTTTGAAAGTAGTTCTACTACTGGGAAAGGGGTTTCTAGACATTATATTCATAAAAAGAAAATTTACGATCAAACATTCATCTCGACTTTTAATTATTTTTATAAAGAGAAATGGGATTTTGTAGGCGCTTTACTACCAAGTTACTTAGATAGAAATAACTCTGGTTTAGTATATATGGTAGATACCTTGATTCCGTTAATTTCAGATTCCGGTGATTTTTTCAATAAAGATTATAAATCCCTTGTTGACATCATAGATAACAAGCGAGAAAAAAATCAAAAGGTCTTAATTTTTGGCGTAACCTTCGGTTTAATGGAATTGGCAAATATTTCAGGTAATAAGAATTGGGATCATATTACTGTAATTGAAACCGGCGGTATGAAAGGACATGGCGCGGAAGTTGTAAGAGATGAAGTACACAATAAACTCAAGTCCACATGGAACTTGAATTTTATACAGTCGGAATACGGAATGACTGAGCTTACTTCGCAGGCATACAGCTTAAACAATGGCATTTTTAATTGTCCACCATGGATGAAAGTTTTAATACAAGACCCGAGCGATCCTAAATCATTCTTACCGATCGGAAAAACTGGAAGAATTTGTATTATTGACCTGATGAACTATCATAGTTGCAGTTTTATAGCTACAGATGACCTTGGTAAGCTAAATAAGGATGGCAGTTTTGAAATTTTAGGAAGAATAGACTACAGTGATATCCGTGGCTGTAATCAACTACTTTAAAGTTTGGATTCGAGCTTATTCTCGTTTTCAGTTTCTTCTTCCTCGCTAATCTCAATCATAGACTCTTTCAATTCTACTTTTGCATTAACAAAATCCTTAAATGCATAAATTAATCCAGGCAATAAGAATAGATTTGTTGCTAAACCGCCAAAAATCGTTAATCCAGTAAGCCATCCCAACGATTGGGTTCCTCTGAAATCTGAAAATATAAAAATTGCAAAACCTGAGCAAACGGCAAGTGCAGAATATATCATTGAAATACCAACTTCATCAATAGTTATTGCTAAAGCCTTTTCAACAGTATTCATATTCTTTAATACCTCACGTCTGAACGTACTAATAAAGTGAATAGTTGAATCTACAGTAATACCAAAGGATATACTGAATATTAAAATTGTACTTGGTTTAAGTGATAACCCGAGAAATCCCATCATTCCAGCAGTAATAATAAGAGGTATAAAATTCGGAATAATTGCAATAATTACCATCCTCCAGCTTGGAAACAGGAAACTCATAGTTAGAGATATTATTAACAATGACCAAAAAGTAGCTTTTAGTAAACTGTCGAACAGATATGCATTTCCTTTTAGAAAGATTTTTGATGTTCCAGTAATTTTGACATCGTATTGATCGGGAGAAAAGATATTTTTTGCCTTTTCTTGTATTTCCTCGTTAATTTCATCCATACGTTCTGACCCAACATCCTTCATTTGATAGCTGATACGCATTTGTGAATAGGTTGAATCTACAAGGTTATTTATTAATGATTTAGAGGTCGACTTTGCTTCAGGAAACATTAAAGCCAAATTCCCTAACTCCATATTTGAAGGAATCCTGTAATATCGTGGATCGTTATCATGGATGGCTTGATTTGCTGCAGATATTATTTCAACTAGTGACATTGGCTTTGACATTTCAGAATATTCTGAAACTGCCTTCTGCAACTTTCTACATTTTGCGAGCATTTCCCCATTTAGGATATTATCTTCTTCATATGAAGTAACTACAATCTCGTATGGCAAAGCACCATTGAAATGCTTTTGAATGTAGTTCATATCTGCATAAATTTTAGAATCTTTAGGCATATCATCAACCATAAACGCTAAAGGTTTTAGCCTAAACATGAATACTAGACCCAATATGGCAAATAATGAGAACCAATAAAAAATTCTTCTCTTTCTTTTAATTATAAGTATTGTTACCCAATTTAGGAAAATACCAAAACGACGATTATCTAAGTGTTTTGTTTGTCTTATTGTTGGTGGAGTAAAAAAGGAATACAATATAGGAATTCCAATAATATTGATAAAGAAAATCAAATTTATTGTGATGAATGCAACTAGACCAAATTGCTCTAGTATGGTTGTATGAGTAAAATAGAAAGTACCAAAACCAACACTTGTTGTAAAGTTTATAAGAAAATTTGCCACTCCTACATGAGAAATAATTCTTGTTAACGCTTTTGCCTGATTTCTATGTCTTCTATATTGTTCGTGATATTGATTAATTATATAAATAGTATTTTGAACACCGACAACTACCAACAATGGGGGTAACAAACCCGTGAGAATATTAAGCTTAAACCCAAGTAAACCTTGAATTCCCAACATGGTTATTACACCAATTGAGATGAATAGTAAACTCACAAAAAGTGTCTTGAAGTTCCTGAATAGAACCAAAATCAATAGAGCTGTAACTAAGAAGGCTAATACCGTAAATAAAAGTATTTCATGCTTTACGTATGTAGCATTTTGGAATCGAATATAGGGTAGACCAGATAAATGAATCTCATGATCATTTCTTTCCCCAAATTCTAATAACGGTTTTTTGATACTCTCAATCAGTGAAATTCTGTCTGGAGAATTCAAGACATCTGAATTTAACGTTATTATTACTAATGATACTTTTGTTTTAGGGTTATATATTAACCCATTATAGAACTTTAAATTCTGAAACTCGCTATTGAAATAATCTAAATCTTTTTGAGAAATAGTACCCTTTGGAATTAACCTTTTCAACTTTAGGTATTCTAAAGAATCAACGTACAAGTGAAATAAATGTGCAGGCGAAATAATTCCAATTACCCCCCGAAGTTCACTCAGATCATCACATGTTTGAGCAAAATCGTTATAAAATGCCGAATCGAATAAGTCTTCAGTATTGAGCGCACAAACAAGTTTATTCCCATCATCACCAAACTTTTCTTTGAAAGCCTTATAAAATTTATAATCTTTATCTTCTATTGGAACCAATTTTTGCATGGAATATTCTAACTCCACCTTAGTAGCGAAATAGCCCATCAAGACTGTTAAAGAAAGTATAATCGTAACAAAGAGTGAACGATTTTTAAGAATAAATGTGGCGATTCGATTCCAGAACATTGTAACTACAAATTTATAAAAAATAAGGCTGTCGGAGGTCCAACAGCCTTAAACACAACAACAATTACCAAACAATTATTCAGTGATTACCTCAATAGAGATAGAAGCACTGATTTCTTTGAACAGGTTCACAGTAGCTGAATGTGTTCCCAACTCTTTAATATCGTCAGTAACAATTTTTCTGCGATCTACATCGAATCCTTTTTCTTTCAATGCATTTGCAATTTGTAAAGAAGTAATGGATCCAAAGATTTTGCCAGAAGCACCTGCTTTAGTTGCAACGGTTATAGAAGCACCCTCTAATTTACTTGCCATAGCTTCTGCATCTTTCTTCAATTTATCCTGTTTAAATTCCCGTTGACGCAAATCTTCGGCAAGCATTTTCAATGCCGATTCAGTTGCCAAACTCGCCTTACCTTGCGGAATTAGGTAATTTCTACCATATCCGCTCTTAACTTCAACTACATCATCTTTGTAGCCGAGGTTTTTGATATCTTCTCTTAAAATAACTTTCATGATGATATCCTCCCTTATTTAAGACCATCCGCAACGAATGGAAGTAATGATAAATGTCTAGCACGCTTCACTGCTACAGAAATTTTACGTTGGAACTTCAAGGAAGTACCTGTAATACGACGTGGTAAAATCTTACCTTGTTCGTTGATAAACTTCAATAAGAAGTCTTTATCCTTATAATCGATATGCTTAATACCGTGCTTCTTGAAACGACAGTATTTCTTCTTTTGAACCACCTGAGGTGTTTGATTGAAGATATAATTTGATTCTCTACTCATTGTTTTAAATTTAATTAATTGTCGTCGTCATCGTCTTCCGTATCAAGTGCTAAAGCTTCCTGAGCTGCTTTTCTTTCTTTGGCACTCTCCGATGAAGACTTGATTTCTCCGTTACGTTTCTTTTGGTTGAATTCAATTGCCCACTTATCTAAAGAAATAGTTAAGTAACGCATAATTCTTTCGTCACGTCTGAATGCTAACTCCCAAGACTTTATAAAGTCAGGACCAGCAGTAAATTCAAACAAATGGTAAAAGCCCGTACCTTTTTTGTCGATGGGATAAGCTAATTTAGTGAGACCCCAGTTTTCTTCATGGATGATCTCCCCACCTGCGTCCGTGATCAACCCTCTGTAGCCTGCAACAGCATCTTTCATTTGTTGCTCAGAGAGTACGGGTGTTAAAATGATCACAGTTTCGTACTGTTTTTTAT
The DNA here is from genome assembly GCA_030834125.1 of Bacteroidota bacterium. GTDB lineage: Bacteria > Bacteroidota > Bacteroidia > NS11-12g > UBA955 > VMCP01. The sequence goes on from JAURFW010000009.1 coordinate 10,518, forward strand.
TCATACAATTTTTTGTTTTTGGGGCTGCAAAGATAACCAAACAATTATTAATTATCAACAATTAGCAAACACAAAAATCATGGTAATGGATCATACCCCGAACCACCCCAAGGATGACACCGAGAAATTCGCTTAGAAGTTAACTTTATTGCCTTGAAAAATGAGTATTTACGAAAAGCCTCTATTCCATATTGCGAGCAAGTAGGGGTATATCTACAAGTAGGAGGAAATAAAGGAGATATAACCAACTGATAGAACCTAATTATGGTAATAACAAGTCTCTTCATTTATTTGAATTTTTAGCGATTATTTCTGGCCACTCATTCATTAGCCTTTTCCAAGATTTGTAAAATGACTTTTCCAAAGTCCAAAAATCCAAAACAACAGGCGCATAATACACAATACTTAAATGAAGTTGAACATTTTTGTCCTTTAATGCCAAATAAAGATTTTCTTTGTTGTAACGGTACAACTCTCTTAATCGCCTTTTCATTAAATTTCTTTGAACCGCTTTTTTCAAACCACGCTTCGATGCATTTATTACTACCTGAACAGGAAATTCTGATTTACTATCCTCAACCTTTAGTATATGAAACCGCAGGGGAAACTTATTAATAACAAAGCCCGATTGATGCAATCGGGCTATATGCGTTTTACCGCAAAGTCTTTCGAGTTTTTTAAATGAATATTGTTTTTCAACATTCATTAACTCAGATATATTAGTTTACCAGGTGGAAAAGAGTCTTATTTATGACTCTTTTCGCTGGATACAGTTAATTTTTTACGGCCGCGGCTACGACGAGCTCTTAATAATCGACGACCATTAGCAGTAGCCATGCGCTCTCTAAAACCGTGACGGTTTTTACGCTTTCTATTAGATGGTTGGTATGTACGTTTTGTCATGACGAAATCTTTTAAAGGGCTGCAAAGTTAATTTAAGTTCTTCTGATAATCAAACATCCCAAAATAAAAATTGGTATTTTTGAACTACGAATGAACTCTAATACCCATATACCTAATTCAAGCACCTATTCTCAATCACATAGAATGAAATTATATTTGTGGATTTTATTACTCATTCTATTTGGATTCAACTTGAATTCGATTAATAATGAAATCGATGATAAAAATACTACTTGGCTAGAAAGTGTCACCCCGAATAGCGATTTCTTCGATATCGAATATATATTTATTTTTTTGGTTTGGATATTGGTTCTTTTACTGTTGGCTACAACACATCTGAAATGGACAATTTCAAAGGACAGATTCGAGTATTCCTTTTTCCCTTTTATTCGAAAAAAAACAATTGATTCGCATAGTATAAGAGAAATTAAAATCATTAAAATAAATCCCATTTTAGATTTTGGTGGCTGGGGACTAAGATTTTCGCGAAAATATGGAAGAGCTTATACAACCAGCGGCCGATACGTGTTGCACATAGAATTTGAAGTAAACAAAAAGCTCAATCTTACAGTTACTGAACCTGAAATTGCTACTCAAGAAATTAATGCAATACTAAATTTTCAGGATGAAGACAGCATCACTAACTAGATACAATGAATTACCAACATTACTGGGAAACAGGAATAAATCATGATACCTACAACCAACAATTCCAACAAAAGGCTGACAAGCCAGAAGATTGGGAATACGGACAATATATTCCATTAAATTTCTCACGCAGTCAAAGATTGAACAAAACATTCAAACTAAAACCTGAAGAAATTCATCTATTAAAAAAAGCTAAAAAACAATTATGGATAGTTATATCGGAACATTGGTGTGGAGACGCATCCCAAATTGTTCCTGTAATGAGAAAAATGTCCGAAAGTTCTAATGGCCAAATTGAGATGAGACTAATATTACGAGATGATTATCCGGAACTAATTGAATCACATTTAACTAATGGGAGCAAGTCAGTGCCAAAAATAATACAACTTGACCCTAACTTTCACTTAATTAATGACTGGGGTCCTCGACCCGTTGAGGCTCAACAGATTGTAAATGATTGGAAAAAAGATCCGAATGCTAAACCACACTATGCAGAGACTTTACACAAATGGTATGCAATGGATAAGCAACAAAGAATTACTTCTGAATTACTAAATTTTATTGATTATTGATATCTTTCTAATGGATCCGATGATTTATAAAGTTCCCTATTTGGCCCATCAAAGGTTTGCAACGATTTTAGCTATTTAGTTGAATGTGACTTTAGTGGCCGTGCTTAAAACGGTTTACCAATTATTTGATAAACAAATTTAACACACAAGGAATAACTAAAAGTTATCATAGCCTAAAGATTACTTTATCTACTCCTTATTTTGATGTATAAATAAGTACCTTTGCAGTATGGCAAAAACTACAATTACTGCGGCCCTCCCCTATGCGAATGGACCAGTTCATATTGGTCATTTAGCAGGGGTATACATTCCTGCTGATATATATGCGCGCTATTCCAGAAATGTAGGCAAAGAGGTTTTGTTTATTTGCGGCAGTGATGAACACGGAGTTCCGATTACTCTTAGAGCAAAAAAAGAAGGAATTACACCACAAGATGTAGTTGACCGTTATCATGGAATTATTAAAGATTCATTTGAAAAGCTAGGTATTAGCTTTGATACTTATTCCAGAACTAGCAGCCAAACTCATAAAAATACAGCTCAAGACTTTTTCACAAAACTGTATGAAAAAGGTGTCTTTAAAGAAATATCATCTGAACAATTCTTTGATCCAGAGTCTAAACAATTTTTAGCGGATCGTTACATAACTGGGGTTTGCCCAAAATGTGAAGCATCTGATGCCTACGGAGACCAATGTGAAAAGTGCGGAGCCACATTAAGTCCGATGGAATTAATAAACCCGAAATCGGCTCTAAGTGGCGCAGTTCCTGTTTTAAAAGAAACTACCAACTGGTATCTTCCTTTAGATGAGATTCAAAAAAATTTCTTAGAAGAATATATTGACTCAAAGAAAGGCAAATGGAGATCCACAGTTTATGGACAATGTAAGAGTTGGCTCAATGATGGATTGAGAGAACGAGCTATGACTCGTGATTTAGATTGGGGAATTCCTGTGCCAGTTAAAACAGCTGAGGGCAAAGTTTTGTATGTTTGGTTTGAAGCACCTATTGGCTATATTTCTGCAACACGAGAACTACTACCAAATAACTGGGAAGAATGGTGGACTGGAGATTCAGAATTAATTCACTTTATTGGAAAAGATAATATTGTATTTCATTGTATAATATTCCCAGCAATGCTTCATTTACGCGGTGATAATTATGTCACACCCGCTGAGGTTCCAGCTAATGAATTTTTAAATCTTGAAGGACAAAAAATTTCTACTTCGAGAAATTGGGCAGTATGGTTAAATGAATATTTGGTTGAATTACCGAATCGACAAGATGAATTAAGGTATGTTTTAACTTCTATCGCTCCGGAAACCAAGGACAGTGAATTCACATGGAAAGACTATCAAACTCGCGTTAACAGCGAATTAGTAGGGATTTTAGGCAATTTCGCAAATCGTGTTTTGGTTTTGATAAAAAAGTATTACGATGGCCGCATCCCTAACTATCAACGCACCGAAGAAATATCCTCATTATCTGAAAAATATATTAAACCTATTACTGAAAAACTGAATAGTTTTAAGTTTAGAGATGCACAATCGGCATTCATGGAATTATCAAGAATGGGCAATAAGTTTCTAGCAGATTCCGAGCCATGGAAACTTGTTAAAACCAATCCTAGAGAAACTGAAAATATCCTTGGATTTGCTTATGAGATTTTATGCAATATTGCTATTTGTTCTGAAATATTCCTTCCTGAAACGCATTCAAAGTTGTTAAATTCTCTAAACATTAATTTAAAAGAAACCCAAAAAACATCATTCTGGGCAGATTCAACTTGGTATATTCCTGAATCAAGAAATACTATAGGTGAAGTAGAATTATTATTTAATAAAATTGAGGATGATGTAATTGATTTACAAATTGAAAAACTTCAAAATAGCGTTCCCGCAGAGGCTACATCAAAACCAGAAAAAGAAATGATATCATATGACGATTTCTCAAAATTAGACTTAACTATTGCAGAAGTAAAGGACTGTAAGAAAGTTGAAAAAGCAGACCGCTTATTGCACCTGACATTAGATGTTGCAGGTGAAGTAAGAACTGTATTATCCGGAATTGCAGAACATTTTTCTCCTGAAGAGGTAATAGGTAATCAAGTATTATACTTGCAAAATCTTGCCCCTAGAAAAATAAGAGGAATAGAATCCCAGGGTATGATTTTAATGGCTGAAGATAGCGATGGCAAATTACGATTTATGCAACCTTCAGAAAAGGTTAATACGGGAGCAAAAGTTAGTTAATCAGCAATAAATTCCTGAATTTTTTCTTTGTAATAAGAGTTAAATTCGGGGATTGGCTTGCGCAATTTTTCTAATTCTAACTTTTTCTTTTTCATTTCTTGAATCATAGTATGAGGGATTACAGCCCGCTTTTCTGTTCCTGCAGAGGACTCTCTTTTTTCTTCTTCACCTTGTTTACGCTGTGCTTTTTCATGTTCAAGTAAACGCGTTAATATTTCTTGTTGTCGTTCAACTGTTTTAGTGTTTAATTCTTGATTTATTATATCCCGTTCTTGTTGCTCCATTAAATCTTCCATCTCACTCAACTGTTTTGAAGCACCACTATTACCATTTTTAAGTGCTTCTTTTTTCAATTCAGCAATTTGTCTTCTCAGTTGTTCCTGCATAAGAGCAATTTCCACATACTCTTTACTTAATTCTCTTCCTCCTTTACCATCCTTCTGATCAGATTGTTTGTTACCTTGATTTCCAGATTTCCCATCATTTGAAGATTCACCTGTTTTTCCATCTCCGCTTTGTTTACCTTCTCCTTTTTTCTTCCCTTGCTGCCCTTTTTGTTGCTGTTGAAGTTGTTGTAATCGTTCTCCCAAAGATTCTTGTGATTCCGATAACTTACTTCCTTGGCCTTTCTTTCCCTGTTTACCTTGTGAATTTGGATTAGAACATGATTTTAAGTTTTTTGAATTCTGCTTACTTTGCTGAGACATTTTTTGCTGAACGTTTTTCAAACTCTCCATTAACATAACGGCCAAATTATTAAATCCAGTCATCACATACTGCTCTTCCATAGCTGATCTAGTAACATCTCTGACTTTTAAACTTGCAATGGCATCTTCCATTCGGTTGTTAATCTCATCCATTTCCCTAGTTACCAAATCCGATACCATTGGCTGTCTTTTTGCAAGTGCCCTTAAACTATCTTCAATACCTAAACTTAGGTCACGTAAATTGATTTGCTGCTTGTTTAGGTCTAATACTTTAGGATTGTCTGATTTTAATAATTTCAGCTCTGTAAATACCTTTTCCTGACGATGAGAAACCTCAATTAAATTCTCTAACAAAGATCTAAGCGACTCCATATCTTCAGAGTTACGTTGTTCTTTTGCTTTGGAAAGCGACTCCTCCATTTTATCTTTTGCTTTCTCCATTTCTTCTGCCGCTTTCTTTTGATTGTCCGAAGATTGTTGATTTTGCTTCTTTTGTAAATTCTGTTCAGCCTCTGTTGATTCCTTTTGAGCTTCATGAATCTCCGAGTCCCCCATTTCCAATTTCATGGGATCATTTAACTCTTTATTGAGCTCTTGTAATTTCTCTGCTTGTTCTTTAATATTCTCTAGTTCTTTATTTTGAGACTGCAATTCTTCACTGATTTTTTCTACATCTTCTTTCTTTGCTTCTTTCGTTCTCTCCGATAATTCCTTCTCTTTTTCAATCCATTCATTCATTCGCTCTGATTGCTCCTTTATCCCTTCCTCCAATTGTAATTCCTTCAATTGCTCTTTTAATGCATCTATCTCATCTTCTTGCGACTTAAACGCTCTATTCATCTGGTTCATTTTCCTCTGAACATCTTCTTTAGGAGCATTCTTTTTAAGCAATTCATTTAACTCTTTCATGAGTTTTTCAAGCTCTGGATCTTTGAGTCTATCCATTCGATCATTTAGGTCTTTTTTACGTTTTTCTATCTCAGGATCTTTTGAAATACTTTTTTCTTTATTTAATGCCTGCTGCTTTTTTACAGACTTTTCTAATTTATTCAGTTGCTCTTTTTGCTCGTTCATCCAATCCTTGATTTTTGATTTACTTTCAAAACTCAGCTGTTTAGACTGGCTCAACTTTCTATCAATCTCTTGACTTTGTTTTCTTAATTTTTCGGATTGACTTTGAAATTTCGAAAACTGTTCCTGCATTTTCGAAAGTTCCGATTGTTTTTCAATAGCTTTTTCCGATTCTGTTTTTATTCGAATGCTAAGTTCATCCGAATAGGTCACTTTTGAACCGCGAATGGCATCATTATCCCAAACACCTACTCTAACTCTGTAGTCTTTCCCTACAAAAAGCCCCAATTTTATTAAATCGATTGTATTAATTATTTCACATTCTGTACCCGTTAGTTTTTTAAACTCAACAACATTTGTGAAATTTGCGGAATCAACAGTTGTCCATTCTAATGTGGCCCTTGTTAATCCATAATCGTCTGAAGCAAAACCTACAACATGCAATGACAGCTGAGTTACGCTATCAAGATCCAACGCGGCATTAATTTTTGGGGAAGCATCTTCTATTGAATTTAAAACCGCTTTGTAATATGCCTTAAGCCCTTTTTCACCATTTAAAACGGCTGACATTGTATCGTCTGAATTTAACTGATAACTCCATTGCCATGAATTACCATTATTTTCAATTTTTCCCGAGGTATTATTTGATTTCCAAGAGCCTCTTCTAGCATTTTCTCCAGAAAATGACCACCTAAGTTTAGTACCTGTAGGGACTTTAATTATTTGAAATGGATCTATGATTTCAGACTTTTTTCTAATGTATTTTGGAAATACAGCTTGAAGTTGAATATCACTCCATTTGGGCTTATTTACAACCCTCAATGTATAACTTTCACTAAGAAAATCACCAGCTTGAAAATGAATTTGAGTAGTCCTTTTAATATTGGATAATTCAGTGTAAAATTCACCAACTCCCATTTTCTGCATGGGTATGTCCCTACCATCAATAAATAAATTAACACTAGTAGGTAAAATATCTCCCGCCGTTTTTAATCTTAAGGGGAATTCTTCACCCTCAACCAATACTAATTCATCTTCCTCAAGAATAAAGTGAAAAGGTGCTACTTTAGGAAAAATTCTTGAGTAGTTTAAAATTCTATCGCTGGCTGATGCCAATTTTTGTGAATCAAAAACTCCCCATATTCCTAATAAAACTAAAAAAACGCCGAATCTAAATAGTTGATTCTTGAATGCTTTTTTATTCAAAGCTCCTAAAAATTGAAATTTTCGTAGCGAATTGGTTTTTTGCTTTATACTATTTAATAGCAGGGCATTATCCGAAGTGGATAGTTTCTGCTCCAACTCCAATAAATTTTGTAATTTATCACTAATTTCCGAGTAATGAGAACCAATAATCTTGGAAGCTTCAATGAGGCTCATTCTCTTAATAATTTTGAATGCTTTTAACACTGGCAGAATAAACTGCTTCCCAAGAATTACAAGAGTAATTAATAACCAAGTATAAAAGAATACGCCCCTCCAAAATGAGCTCAACCATCCGTAATACTCAAAATAATTGAAGAGGTAAGCAATTACCACAACTTCCACCAAGCCCAATAGTAAACCTCTTAAGGCATTTCGCAAATAATACGTTTGGATAAATTTATCCAATTCCAGTTTTATTTCGATAACACCTCCCATCAACTACCAAAAATAATTAATTGATGGTAATTGTCCTTTGAATTCGTCGAAATATTTAAGCGTTTATTAAGCGATCAATAATTATAGCAGTTGCTATTCCAGCGTTTAGAGATTCGGCTTTGCCAATTCGAGGTATTGTTATTTTACGAGTAATGTGTTGCAAGTTTTCTTCCCTAATTCCATGCGACTCTGAACCAATAACAAGTAATGACTTTTTAGAATTATCAATACTCGAATTATACAAACTTTCTCCATTTAGCAAGGAACCAAAAACCTCATTTGCCTCTGGAGTCAGTTTCTCTAAGTCCTTGATAATGGGTATAACCCTTAGAAAAGAACCCATAGTGCCCGAGATACACTTTGAATTATAGAAGTCTACGCAATCGGGTGATAGGAAAATTTGGTCTAAACCATACCAATCTGCAACTCGAATAATAGTACCTAAATTTCCAGGATCTGAAATTCCGTCCAAAAATAAATTCAGTCCTTTTTTTAATGATAAATCAAGTGGTTTGGGAATTCCGGTTACCGCTAAAATTCCAGCAGGAGTATCGAATTGACTGACTTTTTTATAATCCGATTCAGAAACTATATCTAAAAGATCACTGTGAGGGTTGTCTAATAATTCGGGATTTGTGGCAATTATTTTAGTTATATCCCAATCGCTGTGGAATAATTCATTCACTGATTTTCGACCTTCAACCACAAATAGACCATATTTTTGTCTGAATTTATTCAGTTTTAGTGAAGTAATCTTTTTAAGTTCTGCCTGAGATGCCATCGATAAAGTACAAATATCTCATTTTTTTTAAACACGCATGGATTGGGGTTATACTAATTTCATTATTTGGTATTAGCTGCGGAGTAAGAAAAGTTATTCCTGAAGGCAAACAACTCTTAAAGTTAAATAAATTAGTAGTTAACGACGGTAAAGTAAAAAGTTCTGAACTAAAAGCTCAAATATTACATAGAACAAATAAAAGGGTCTTATTTAATAGACTTCCAGTCTTTTTATGGATTTATGCTCTTGGTACAAGCAATAAACATCCCGAATTAAATGATTCTATACCATGGAGAATACGATTCAGAGATGAATTAGGAGAAGCACCTGTTATTTATAATGAACAATTAGTAAAATTATCTGCTGAAAACATCACAAATTATATGGTAAATCGAGGGTATTTTGATGCATATTGTGATTATAAAGTTGAACTTGGAAAAAGAAAAGCCAAAGTAAAATATATTGCAAATCTTAAACATCCTTACACAATTAATGATGTCAGTTTTGAAGCCCCAGACTCTTCATTAATATTACTTCTAAAATTATTTCATTCAAAAATTGAACCATTACAAACGGGTCAGTTTTGCAATCTTAATGCTATCAATGAATCACGTGAAAAACTAAGTACTTTTTTTCGAGATTCAGGATATTTCAACATTTCAAGAGAGTCTTTCCGATATGAAATTGATACCTTTCGAAGTCAACGAAAAGGTTCCATTAAAATTATTCTAACTAGTAACATTGAAAACCAATCTATTGATAAATTTGTGTTTGGCCCGATAAAAGTTGACTTCGAAACAAACCCACTTTACTTAAATAGACTCTATTACCCCGACACAATTAAATATCCAGGCTTACAGATAAATTCAAATCGATATCCCTTAAATGGTCGGGTTATAAAATCTATATTATCTATAGATTCAGGCAATTATTTTTCTGAATCTAAATGGGCTGAAACATACAGGAGATTAGTTGATTTGGGTATTTTTAGTTCAGTTGAAATACAAGGTATTCCTGACTTTAATGACAAAAAAATTGACCCAATAATTAAACTTAAAACCAGTCCAAGATTAAGTTTCACTGCAGAACCACAAATACTTTACAGCCCTCAAGGAAGTTCTGGTTTAAATCTTCAAACATCAACACAACGAAGTTTCGGTTTAGCCGGTATTTTATCATTTATGAATAAAAATGTATTCGGTAATGGAGAACTTTTTAAATTATCGAGTATTACTTCTTACGAGGCCATATTCAAACGAGATGATATTACTGACATATTTACGGGAATACAACAAGGTATATTAGCAACACTTAAACTCCCGCGTTACAGTTTCATGGAACGCTTGGATCGTGAAAACCAATATGACCAACAGAGTACTCTTTTCTCTTTTAGTTATCAATTTGAGAAAAATCAGAATTTCACTAGAAGTTCGATGCCTGCATCTATGACTCTACAATTCAGAAAAGATAATTTTAGTTGGTACTATACTCCTGCTGAAATAAGTTACAATCGAAATATAATTGATCCTGCCTTTTTACCTCAGCTTCCAGCACTTGATCAAGACTTTGTATTACGAGTTTTTACTGATCAAATTATTACACCCACAAAAATTGGATTTGTTTATGCGAATAATCAAACAAAGCCAGGACAACTTAGTAGTTTTGTCCGCATGGGTATCGAAACCAGTGGTAATTGGCATAGAGCTTCAAGATATTTATTCGAACCAAACTATGTTTCAGATTCCAGTTATAAATTTTTAGGAGTAAACTATTTTCAATACTCAAAGTTTGAAGCAGAGCTGAGATTTAAACAAAATATTGATGAATTAAATAGTATAGCTTTTCGAATTAATTCCGGCATTGCCATTCCTTATGGAAATAGTTCATTAATACCATATGATAAAAGATATTTTATTGGTGGATCAAATAGTTTGAGGGCTTGGCAACCTAGAACACTAGGTCCTGGGAATACCCCTAGAAGTGTGACTTCAATCTTAGATAAATCAGGTGAGTTTCTTCTTGAATTAAATATGGAATACCGGTTCACTATTATAAGAAAGCTCTTGGAAAGTGCAATCTTTTTGGATGCTGGAAACATTTGGAATTTAAGTAGGATCTCCACTTCAAACCCTGATTATGGCGTTTTACATTCCAATACTTTTTTAAGCGAAGTAGCATTGAATACGGGTATTGGTTTTAGGTTTGATTTAGGAATTTTCTTGTTTAGACTAGATTGGGGATGGCCGCTGAGAGACCCCAGTTTAGCTTTGAATCAGCGGTGGATTTTATCTGAAAGTATCAATAATTCAACTCTCTCGAAATATTTCTTTGATGAAACTGCTATTGCTATTGGAATTGGGTATCCATTTTAAGTAACTTTGATAAAATGAAATCATTAAATAAAGCTCTGCCAATATTGGTTTCTTTAATATTGTTGAGTTGTGGCGGTTTAACTAAGAAATTTAATGTGTTCCCAGTAGAATCCGACGTACGTTTAGGTTTGCAAGTTTCACAATCTATAGACAGTCAATATGAGAGTATATTATTAGATAGTTCAAGAAATGTGGACTTATACCGCTATTTATATTCAATACGTGATAGTATTTTAAAAAATAATCAACTAAAGCATGCAAATGATTTTGCATGGAGAATAAGAATTATTGATGATAGTACGTTGAATGCCTTTTGTACTCCTGGAGGTTACATTTACTTCTACACTGGTATTTTAAGGTTTTTAGAGTCGGAGGATGAGTTAGCAGGAGTTATGGGACACGAAATGGCACATGCCGAATTGAGACACAGCACCGATGCACTTACTCGGCAATATGGAATACAAATACTAACTGCAATTATGGTTGATTCACAATACAATGATCTAGCCAATATAGCTTCAGGGTTAACACAATTAAAATATGGCAGAAACGATGAATCAGAATCAGATGAATTTTCTGTTAGATGGCTTTACAATACATCATACAATGCTATAGGTGCCGCTGGGTTTTTCAAAAAAATCAATGCTCTAGGTGGAAGCGGAACACCAGAATTTCTTAGCACGCATCCCGATCCAGGTAAAAGGATAGAGAATATGGAAAAAATTTGGAAAGAACTAGGTGGCAAAACCGGTAACACCTATAAGGATAGATACCTCTTGAATACAAGATATATTCGCTAATTTACTGCTATACCTTGATAAAAACTAAAAAACGCTGAATTATTCAGAGTCTTTTGTTTTTTTGGATGCTCTTTTAGCTTTTGCAGAAATAGCTAACTCCTCAGAGCCTACTTTCCAATCTACCTTAAGAGTATCTCCTTCTTTTAATGTACCTTGAAGTACACGCTCAGCTAGTGGCTCTTCTAGATATTTTTGCAGTGCTCTTTGTAATGGCCTTGCTCCAAAATCTGCATCAAAACCCTTGTCTCCTAAAAATTCTTTTGCCTTCTCTGAGATTTCAATCTTATAACCTAAATCCTCAATACGTTTTAACATTCTTGTCATCCTTACATCAAGGATCTTAACAATATTCTCTTTGTCTAAAGATTCAAATACGATTACATCATCGATACGATTTAGGAATTCAGGAGAGAAGAACTTCTTTAACTGACCTTCAATTACCATTTTTGAATCTCGATCTTTACTTTCTTGTTTGTTATGGGTTCCAAAACCTACACCTGTACCAAATTCTTTTAACTGACGTGAACCAATATTAGAAGTCATTATAATTACAGTATTTCTGAAATCAATTTTTCTTCCATTAGAATCAGTCATAAATCCTTCATCTAATGCTTGTAACATTAAATTGAATACATCGGGATGTGCTTTTTCTACCTCATCAAATAATACAACTGAATACGGCTTACGTCGAACTTTTTCAGTTAACAAACCACCTTCTTCATATCCCACGTAGCCTGGAGGAGCTCCAACAAGTCTGCTCACAGCAAACTTCTCCATGTACTCACTCATATCAATTCTTATCAATGCATCGTCTGCATCAAAAAGAAACTCACTTAGTGTCTTAGCTAATTCGGTTTTACCAACACCAGTTGGGCCTAAGAAAATAAATGAACCTATTGGTCTATTTGGTTCTTTGAAACCTGCTCTAGTTCTCTGTATTGTTTTTGACAATTTCTGAACTGCATTATCTTGTCCGATAACCCTTTGCTTTAAAGTATCAGACATGTGCAATAATCTTTTACTTTCATCTTCTCCCATTCGTTTAACTGGGATTCCGGTTATCATAGATATGACAGAAGCAATATCTTCTTCAGATACAGAATAACGCTCATTTTTGGATTTATCTTCCCATTCGGTTTTAGCAACTTCTAGTTCTTCCAAAAGTCGTTTTTCCTTATCTCTAAGTTTAGCCGCTTCTTCGAAATTTTGACTTTTAACAACTTTATTTTTTTCAGTTTTTATCTCTTCAATTTTTCCTTCCAAGTCAACAATTTCAGTAGGAACATGAATATTCGAAATATGCACGCGAGCACCGGCCTCATCCAAAATATCTATTGCTTTGTCTGGAAGATGCCTGTCACTCATGTATCGTTCCGATAAATCTACACATGCTTTAATTGCTTCACTAGAATAATTTACGCTGTGGTGATCTTCGTACTTACCTTTGATATTATGAAGTATTTCTATAGTTTCTTCCGGACTTGCAGGTTGAATGAGAACCATTTGAAAACGACGTTCCAAGGCACCATCTTTTTCAATATACTGGCGATATTCATCCAGCGTTGTTGCTCCAATACATTGAATTTCACCTTTTGCCAATGCCGGCTTAAACATATTTGAAGCATCTAGCGACCCTGATGCACCACCAGCTCCAACAATAGTATGTATTTCGTCAATAAATAAAATTACATCTTCTGCTTTCTCGAGTTCCATCATAAGCGCTTTCATACGTTCTTCAAACTGACCTCGGTATTTAGTTCCAGCCACCATACTTGCCAAATCTAAACTTACCACTCGTTTATTGAATAGAACACGAGAAACTTTACGTTGCATAATTCGTAATGCTAAACCCTCGGCAATGGCAGTTTTCCCAACTCCTGGCTCTCCAATAAGGACAGGGTTATTTTTCTTTCTACGTGAAAGAATTTGACTTACCCTTTCAATTTCTTTTTCACGACCAACGATCGGATCGAGTTTACCATCTTCGGCAGCCTTAGTGAGATCTCTTCCGAAATTATCCAGTACTGGTGTTTTAGATTTTGCTTTACTTTTTGCTGTTTGAGATCTTTTCTCTTCTTTGTAATATTCTTCAGGCGTTTCACCCTCATCGCTACTCATTTCATTTCGAATACCTTCAACCCCTTCTTCTAAAGCGGACTTGAAGACATCGTAAGTAATCCCATATTGTGACAAAACTTTAGATGCAACGTTATCTTCATCTCGTAGGATTGATAATAATAAATGTTCAGTGCCTATAAGATCAGTTTTGAATATTTTAGCCTCTAGATAAGTTATCTTCAATGCTTTTTCCGCTTGTTTTGTTAAAGGAATATTACCCAAATTTGTATTTTTTGAAGCGGTACTTCTAATACTATCTTCTATGCTCTTTTTCAAGCGAAGTGCATCAACATCCAACATTAGGAGATTCTTAAATGCCTTACCGTCCCCCTCTCTAACAATTCCTAAAAGCAGATGTTCACAACCGATGTAGTCATGACCCAAGCGTATAGCTTCTTCCCTACTATATTGTATTACCTCCTTTACTCGTGGCGAAAATTTTGCTTCCATAGTATTACTAACAAATATAAGTCAATTAATGCTGAGAAATATTATGGTTTATCCCATGTTGTGGATAATTGGTCTTATAATTAATTATCTAAAAAAACCTGCATAGAAAAATAATCGTAAAATATTTTGAAACTGCTGTAATACCCGTATTTATTACACATTTAGGCTTTTTCCACTTATTCTAAACAATTTGCTGTGCACAACTATTTACTCCCTCTAATTAACCTTTTTGTTATTTTGAAAAACTATGGCCGATTTTCAACCAACTAACAATCGTAAAACTAAAAAAAGTTACCCTAAAGAACTATTCGACGATCGATTGGGGCGCATGCCTCCTCATTCTACCGAACTTGAAGAAGCAGTTCTCGGAGCAATGATGTTAGATAGAGAAAAAATCAATAATGCTATTGATATTTTGTCAGAAAATCACTTTTATCATCCTCAGAATCAACTAATTTATTCTGCAATTAAATATTTGTATGAACAAGCACATACTGTTGATCTATTTACGGTTTCTAACTACCTTAAAAATGAAGGAAAGTTAGAAATGGCGGGTGGTAACATTTACTTAGCCCAATTAACCAATAAGGTTTCATCAGCAGCTAATATTGAGTTTCACTCGAGAATTTTAACACAAAAATTCATACAGCGATCTTTAATTAGAGTTGCAGGAGAAATTCAGTTTGATGCATACGATGATGCAATGGATAGTTTTGAATTACTCGATAAATCTGAATCCAAACTTTATGAAATTAAAGATTCAGGTTTAAAACGAAATTATCAAGAAATATCAGAGCTTATTTCAACATCATTAAAGGACATCGAAGCAAAAATGAGTAATGAAAATGATGGGATTACAGGCGTTGCTTCTGGATTTACCGATTTGGATCGGGTAAATGGAGGGTGGCAACCAAGTGACTTGGTTATTTTGGCCGCGCGTCCTGCAATGGGTAAAACTGCATTTGCTCTATCATTGCTCAGAAACGCAGCAGTGGACCATAAAAAGAGTGTAATGATATTCTCACTTGAGATGTCTGATATTCAATTGGTAAATCGTTTAATCTCTGCTGAGGCTCAAGTCGAGGGCGATAAAATCAAAAAGGGGAACTTAGTTGCAGATGAATTAAGCAGATTACAACAAGAAACAACTGCTCTTCAAAATGCGCGTATTTTCATTGATGATACACCCCAATTAAACATATTCGATTTAAATGCCAAATGCAGGAGAGTACATTCCCAACATGGATTAGATATGGTAATTGTTGATTACCTTCAGTTATTAAGACATGAGACCAAAGGTGCGGGTAATCGTGAGCAAGAAATCGCATTTATTTCAAGATCATTAAAAGCATTAGCCAAAGATTTAAATATTCCTGTGATTGCTTTGGCACAGTTAAGCCGTGAAGTTGAAAAACGTGGAAATAAGAGACCACAACTTTCAGACTTAAGGGAATCTGGATCTATTGAACAAGATGCCGATATGGTAATGTTCTTATATAGACATGAATATTACGAAAAGATGGGAATGGATACAAATGAAAGTGCTGGAAATACTGGTAGTGATGAAGAGTTAAACTACGGAATTAATGGTCTAACTGAAGTTATCATTGGTAAGAATCGTCACGGTAGTGTTGGTTCTGCGTTTTGTAAATTTGTTGGACAGTTTTCAAAATTTCAAGATCTCACATCATATGAAAGGGAGCAAATCAGAGTACACAAATCTGGTTATAATACACATCTAAATCCAAGCATTACGGTAGAGACCAGAAGTTCTAAGTTAAATGAAGATGATTTCTCTAATAATTCATCATCCGGAGATTCTTCAAAAGGTAGTAATGATTGGAATACCGGATTATCAAGGCAAGATCCAAATATATTTGAAGATTAGAGTATTTTAAGATTAAAAAAATCCCGGCTATAAGTACCGGGATTTTTAATCTTTATTGCTCTGATTTATCCTTGATTTTAGGCAATTTAACAGCAAATATCTTCTCCTTTCCACCTCTTGTTTTCCCTTCTACTACAATACTTCCCGATAGAGAATTTAATATAGAAACTGCGCCTCTTGCAGAATATACTTTTTCATTATTGATATGGGAAATATAGAATCCTTCAGGGATACCAGCATCTTTAAAACAACCATCTTTAACATCGCTAACCTTTACTCCATTCTTTAAATTTACTTCTGACCTTTCGTCACGTGTTGTATTAACCATTTCCATTCCGTCGAAAGAGTTGAACGATTTAACACTAGCTGTTTCTAACTTTACCTCACCATCTTTACTAAGCAAAGTAGCGGTTAAGATTTTTTCCTTTCCGTCTCGTATAACTATAATTTTCACCTTATCTCCTGGTCGGTATTTACCAACCAATTCTTGGAGTCTACTTGAACTATTAACCTCTTCATCTCCAAGAGAAACAATAACGTCTCCTTTTAGCATTCCAGCCTTTTCTGCCGCACCGTCTTCAATAACATCAGCAATATACACTCCTTTTAAGTCTTTAAGACTCTTTTCATCAGCTAAATCTTGAGTTATTTCTTGAATTGACACGCCCAAAATTGCTCTTTGTACTTGACCGTATTTCATTAAGTCATTTACTACCTTTTTCATTAAGTTCACTGGAACCGCGAAACCATAACCAGCATAAGATCCTGTTTGAGATGCAATAGCAGTATTAATTCCTACTAATTCACCTCGCACATTAACAAGAGCTCCACCAGAGTTTCCGGGATTTATCGCAGCATCTGTTTGAATAAAATTTTCAATAGCATATTGATTACCCTTACTACGAATTAAGTCAATATTGCGTCCAACCGCACTAACAATACCAAGGGTAACTGTGCTATTCAAATTAAATGGATTTCCAACTGCAACAACCCACTCCCCTACCTTTACTTCATCACTATTTCCAAGTTTTAGAAATGGAAGATCCCCTTCAGATACTCTTAATACCGCCAAATCTGTGTTCCTATCTGTACCCACCAATTCTGCGATATAAGTTCGTTTGTCATTAAGAATGACCTCAATTTTATTGGCATTTTCAACCACATGGTTATTAGTAACAATAAAACCATCATCAGAAATTATTACACCCGAGCCACTTGCAACGCTAGGACCTTGATTTGGCATTTGAAAACCTGGACCTCTAAAGAAATCAAACGGATCCATAGGTATTTGAGTATTTCCTTGTATTGAACCAGAGGAGGTTGTTTTAATATGGACTACAGCAGGATTAGCGATTTCCGAAACACCTGTAAAATCGAAAGCGGGCACTGCCTGTAATTTTGCATACCGAGCAAGTTGTGTTGAAGAATTTTGCTTGGCTTCAATATCCTGATTGTTTAAAGAATTTGGACCAAAGGACATAAAACCAAAAAGACTAATTACTCCGCCAAGCATACCTGCTAGAAGGAGTCCTACCCATTTGTGTTGTTCAAATAATCGTTTCATATTAATCTGTTAAGTTAGTTAATTGTTTGCAATTTTAGTATTCTATACAACGCAAATATGTAAGACTTAGCGTACTTTGCAATAGTTATTATTTACCTTTTTCGATAAAAAAGTATACATAGTGGCTGAAATGCAACAATCGTCCATATCAAACAATGAGAAACTTATTTACCGCATTAAAAGTGGAGATAGGCAGGTTTTGATTGATTTGTTCAAGCAAAATGAAGCTATGATTAAAAAGTATATATTCGAGCACCAAGGTGAAGCTGAAGATGCTGAAGATATTTTACAAGATGCAGTAATTGTGTTGTGGCAAAATGCAAGAAAACAAGACTTTGTTTTAGATGTAAAGCCAAGTACTTACATTTATTCAATATGTAAAAATTTATGGAGTAAGCGTTGGAAAAAAAACCAACGTCAAAGCCATTTGGAAGTGGTTGAGGTTAAAGAAAAAATCAATAGCAGTGCTGATCAAATTGAAGAAATGGACCTTTCAATTGTTAGAGACCTGTTAAACGGCATGGGTGAGCTATGCCGCAAAATTTTAATGATGTTTTATTTCGATGGTTTTGATATGAATACAATTGCAGAAGCCAATGAACTAGCAAACTCCAATGTTGCAAAAAGCAAAAAACATCAATGTCTTAAAACCCTTGCAGATCAGGTAAAACAGAAATATAAATCAACAGATTTTTTAAACAAATGAACCGCGAAGATCAAATTATAGAATATTTAGAAGGCAATCTATCCAAAGATGACAAAATTGCTTTTGAATCTGAATTGGCGGATGATAAAGAATTAAAAAATAAAGTAGAATTATATAAAAAAGTTATTGCCGGAATTGAAAGCGAAGGAGCCGAAGAGTTGAAGGAATACCTCCAACAAAGATTAAGTGAGCCAGAATTAAAGAAAAACTCAAGGGCATGGATGTATGCCGCAGCTACGGTTTCAGTTTTGCTTCTTGGCTATGTTGCAATATTTAAATATATACAAACAGGTTCAATAAAAGAAACGAAAGATTACATCACTCTTAAAGATGAGAGTATGAATCGATTGAAATTTTGGAAAAAATCTAAGTCAAAAGAGGAATCAAAATACACATCACAAACGCAAACAAGAAGTCCATATTTAGATTCCATTGAAATGCTTGATGAGGCAATGGCTATATACAATAACGATGATCTCAAAATTGCTCCTGAGGAAGAAGCGGCTGAAGAGAATATATCGGACGAGGCTCTTACTTTAACTGAAGGAGTGGCAACGACAAACAATATTGATTTTATTAATTCAGATAAACGCTCTGACACCATCGTAAGTCTTCAAGAGAATTTGATTGCATCAATAACAGTAAAACCTATATCACTAAATCTTGAGACACCATTAAAAAAACGTGAGATATTAGATATTGAAAGTGATGCAGGACGAGTTGTAAATACCACTCAAGAGTCTTCAGTGGTAAAAACTAATACTAATCGCTTAAGCGCCAAAGAAGAGACTACGTCAAAAAGCACAAAGGATAAAGAAAATTCTGAAGCGAAAAACAAGCTTCCAAAGGTTGCAACTAAAATTTCCAAAACAACTAATAGAAAAATAATAAGCCTAGTTAAAATAGATTTAGTTCGTACCGATGAGAATAAACAAATAATAATTGAACAATGGGAAAATAACCTAAAACTAAAGCTAATAAATATTTCAGGAGAAAATCCTTTGGTATATCATATCGGCGAAAAGTATTATTTACAGATACAAAAGAATATATACGAATTAAAAGGCATTACTAGTAGAACCGAAGATCCTAAATTAGTTGAAGACAATAACATTATTGGAATAATCTTAACAGATGAATAAAATGGTAAAGATTAGGTTCATTAAATACCAAGGAACGGGTAATGATTTTATCATCGTTGATGGTAGAAATGAATTACCTGGAGAGTTACCGGTTAAATTGATGTGTGACAGACATTTTGGCATTGGCGCCGATGGATTAATAATTCTTGCAGAAAGTAGTATATCTGACTTCAAAATGATTTACTATAACTCCGACGGCAACCTTAGTTCTATGTGTGGTAATGGAGGTCGTTGTATCGCCCATTTTGCCTCGATTTTCATATTCCCTGATCAAAGAAAATTCACTTTTGAGGCTCCTGATGGGTTGCATCACGCAATTATTGAACAGGATCATGTATCTCTTAGTATGAATGATGTAAATACTGATAGCACTGAACAATCGAATGAAGTAATTATCATGAATACGGGTTCACCTCATTATGTTTCTTTTGAGAATATTATTGAATCTGAGTTTTATAATTGGGCTAGAGGTATTAGATATTCTGAAACTTTTAACAAAGAAGGGATAAATGTTAACAATGTAAATGCTCAATCCGAAAACCAACTGAATATGCGAACCTACGAGAGAGGTGTTGAAGACGAGACATTAAGTTGTGGAACAGGCGTTACTGCAGCAGTTTTAAGTCATGCATTAAGAACTAATTTAAAATCTGGAACCATAGATGTAAACACAAAAGGTGGTTTACTAAATGTTTCATTTAAACGCTTGAATAATGTTTTCAAGGATATTTTACTTTCTGGGGAAGTTAAAATTGTTTTTGAGGGAACTTGGTCAATTGATTAAATCAAAATATTGTATAAAAAAAGGCCTTCTCTGAAGGCCTTTTTTTATATATAAATAGATCAATTATTTTTTAATCATTTTTAGCGTGGTAGAAGCATTATTTGCTGCATTTACTTTAATAAAGTAGATACCAGACTTTAAATCATTTGTATTAACTACAATATTATTAACACCTTTCTTGGCCAAGAATTCAACCTTAGAAACCAGTTTACCATTTGAATTATATATTGAGTAATTTGATCCACCTCCAACTTTAGAATCAAATTTGATGCTTGTTGATGAAACAACTGGATTTGGAGAAAGATTAGCTTTCAAAGAATTCTTAACTATTGATTTGGTAGAAGTTTTAAGTGAAGTACTTCGGTAATATCCTCTACCGTGAGTACCGATGTACATTACCATGCCTTCCCAAGGTCTCCACTCATAGCCTCTGATTTCAAATACAGGTATTCGCGCCATACCATCATTGGCTTCTTCCCAAGATGTACCGCCATTTTCAGTAGCCCAAATTCCCAGATCAGTTCCAATTATAATTCTATTTGCATCGTCAACATCAATTACAGCATCATAAACCGGCATACTTGGTAGGTTACCAGTAATGTTTGAAAATGTTGGGTTGGCATCTAACGCATCGGTAGATTCCAATATATAAGAATTATTACCATACCCCCCTAAAGTAAGGATAACATGATTTGGGTTTGAAGGATTAACATTTACTGAAGTCACCACTCTACCACTAAATGCAGAGCTAGAAATTTGAATTGTAGTTATTCCATCTGAGATTGTACTAGCAACAGGATTTGCATCTAACGTAAATTCAGCTGAATTCAATCCATCCACTCTATATAAAGCACCTGATTTGGCTATAAACAAATGATCTCCATCCGGAGTATAATCCATTTCTAGTATTCTTCCGTTGCCTAATCCTTTTGCTACTAAATACCATTCTACTGTATTAGCGAAATCAGTTGGATTTTTAGCCATCCAAACTTCGTTATTTTTTGCGAGATAGAGACGAGATTCTGTTTCACTAGCTTCCCAAAGATTAAAAGTAGTATTAAAATCTGTTCGAACTGTACCGGGTTGGCGATCGTCGAAGAAAGTAGAAGAAGATTGTCCACAATTATTAGAACGAGCCACTGTTCCGTAATAGGTAGACATGAAAACAATATTCGGATCATACTTACTAAATTCAGCATCGAAACCATCACCGCCGTAAATACTAAAAGCCGTTTTACTTTCCTGACCGTTTACAGAATTTCCTTTAAAATTTATAAGTTGAGTACCATTATCTTGAGCTCCACCTACAACATAACCTAACTCATTAGCTGCCACGTTATACAACTGAAGTGTAGTAAAACCTCTATTAATTGGAGTCCACGTTCTTAAATCTTTGCTTCGGTATAATCCTCCATCGCTACCAACAACACACGTAGCTGGTTTTGTAGTAGTGTCCCAGTCAATTAAGTGCTTATCGGCATGTACGTAGCTAGTATTCCAATCAGCTCCAAAAGTACTACCAAACTCACGGAAACCGTTTTGAGCGTCCCAACGAGCCATTGTTACACCAGCAAATATCACCTCATCTTTGTTTCCAGGCACTACTGAAATAACATTATCATACCAACCTTGAGAATTTGGACCGAACACATCGTTTACCGAATTACCTTCCATCAATATTTCCCAATTTTCACCGCCATCAGTTGTTCGATATAACGCAACAAGTTTTCCGTAGTTTGCACCAGAACCTGACCCTAGGGTATAAATATAATTAGGATCGTCCAGAGAAATGGCAATTGCAGTTCTTCCACCCGAATTAAATCCAATATTTTTAGTTGCTAGGGTACCTGTAGCCTCCTTTTTATAAACAGCTCCCGAACTTGTTGAAGCCCATATTGTACTGTTTGGATCAATTTTTATTTCTTTAATTGCACCACCAGCTAGTCTTGTAACTACTGGCGATGTTCCACTAAAATCAATTTCATACAACCCTACTTCGGTTCCAACAAAAATGCGATTAGCATTTGGGTCAGCTACCATGGAGTTACATTGTTGAAACCTAGAATCTTTTGCTTGAAGAACAACATCAAATTGGGTACCTAATTCGTCAGAACTAGCAAAAACACCTCCACCTAAAAAAGCTGGTGAACCATTTCTAGTACCCGCTAAGTTGGTAAATCCACCTTCACCAGTACCATAGTAAATTTTCCCATCTGGTGTTTGTGCAATACATGTAACATTTAAATTCTCTTGTTGATCATTGATTGGTGCCCAAGAGTTACCATTTGAAGTAGATCTAAACAACCCTCCGCTCACACCTCCTGCAAACCAAATATTTGGCTTTTTATTATTTCTGAGAAATGCTCGTATTCTTCCACCGACATTATCAGGACCCATATTTGTCCATTCAATTTTTTTACTAAGGCGCTTGGATACACTAGACATTTCATCAGCTTGAGCAACAGCAGCCTGTATCCATTCAGGATTAAGGGTTTGAGTCGCTTCATTCAATCTCAATGCACTGTAGTATTCCAAAGCCCCATGAATTCCCTGCTCTTCCGAATCCACTACCTCAGATTTCAACTCACACTGTTGAATATCTTTTTCCCATTGCTGGGCACCGTAATAGACCGATCCCGTCAATAATAAACTAAAAGTTACAGGTATAAATCTTTTCATATTCATTTTAGTATTTACGTTAATATGCAAATAAAAGTAAATCGAGGTCATTTTCCAATATTGGCGCAGATATTACCTCAATTACAGACATAATTTTTACATCGCTATTTTATGTTAATTTTTTAAAAATTTAAAAAACATGCTTTTCAGCGTGATATGAGCTTCTAACCATAGGCCCGCTTTCTACATATTTAAATCCTAATTCCAGCCCATATTCCTCCCAATGTTTAAACTTATCGGGATGAACATATTCAGCAACTGGCAGGTGCATTTTTGTTGGTTGCAGATATTGTCCTAATGTCAGGATATCGCATTTATGTTCCAATAAATCATACATTAATTTTTTAATTTGATCATCATTTTCGCCACAACCTAACATAGCACCACTTTTTGTGCGCAGGCCAAACTCAGAAGTCCTTTTTATTTGTTCCAGAGATCGAGTATACTTAGCTTGAGGTCTCACCAAACGGTATAAATCCTCTACTGTCTCCATATTATGACTCACCACTTCAGGTTTAGATTCTAGCATATGATATAACCAATCCCACTTCGCTCGAAAATCTGGAATTAAGGTCTCAATTGTAGTTTCTGGCGATTCCTTTTTTACTTCTCTAACTGTTTTTGCCCAAACTGAAGCACCTTTATCTGGAAGTTCATCTCGATTTACTGAAGTTATTACGCAATGTTTAACACCCATTAGTTTAACCGCCTCTGCAACTCTTCTTGGTTCATCTTGATCATACTCACCAGGTCTACCTGTAGCCACAGCACAAAAGGAGCAACTTCTGGTACAAATATTTCCCAAAATCATAAATGTTGCAGTGCCTGCTCCCCAACATTCACCCATATTCGGACAACGTCCATCTTCACAAATTGTGTGGAGCTTATTTTCTTTCACTATTCGTTTAACCCTGGTGTAATTTTCACCAATTGGTATTTCCATTTTCAACCATTTCGGTTTTGGATTATGAGGTTCTTTCTTTACAATAGGTAATTCTATCACTATTTATTTTTTAAATTTCAATAAATTGAGAAAATAATCATTGTTAATCTTTCTCAAAACCAACAGCAAAGTTAACGAATAGGGCGGGGAAGTTGAATCTGTTTAAACTTTCATTGTGTAATAATGGTATTTTACTCATAAATATGTCATTTGAAATACCCAGGCTTAGAGAATTTTTCAAGCTTCGATAACTACCCCATTCAACAGTTAAAGCAGTAAAGCAACCAACACCCCAAATTAAATCTCCTTCTTTAAAACCTCGTGTAAATGAAGACGAACCTCCAATCAAATTGGGATCATGTATTGAGGGATTGTATTGAACATTTGCATAACCATCAAATGGCGCACGACCTTGGTATAACCAAATATACACAGGCCAATAATACGCAGCATTAACAGAAGCCCCATAATCCAAAGAGCATGCAACTTGAAATCTAGATTTACGCTTCGAAAAGTAGATTGTTTTTTGAACAAATGGTCTTAAAGCCCATGTATAATTTGTTTTGTTAAGTTTAAAAGAGGAGCTACCGGGTAAACCAGCATTAATTACAGGAATTTCCTTAGGATGATTTATTGGGCCTAGTCTAATACCATAAGCAATTCCGAGGTTATCAAAATCGTTGGTTTTATATAAGCCCGCACCCACATCAAATCCAAAATTTCTAATCTGTGCGTCAATTTTTATAAAATTATTTACTTGAGACTTGGTATTATCTGCTAAGAACAGAGATACAAGAACTAAACAATATGTGGACAACCTAAGGTCCTTCATTACTCAAATATACTTAAAACATCATACATACACATTTAGCAAAACCACTGAAAATTTACTCCACTTTCTCCCACTAACGTAAAAATGGCAAATTTCCAGGTATTTATAATTATCTTCGCGCACTATTTTTACCCCAATTAAACAAAATGAAACCAGAACTTGCCATTAATTGCACTTTGTGGAAAACAAGTGGTTAATTTTGGGAAATTGTGGGAAATTGTGGGAAATTGTGTATTTATTTAGCAGACAGAAACTGGTTATCGTATGCCTGGACTAATTGGAGAATACTACTGCAAGCTGGACACGAAAGGGCGCTTATCGCTTCCTTCCAAGTTGCGCGCGCAAATACCTGAAGCTGCAGGTAATGTTCTCGTGGTTAATCGTGGATTCGAGAAATGCCTAGTTCTGTACACCAAGGAAGATTGGTTGAAGGAAACTGAAAAACTAAATGCAGTTGATGACTTCATGAGCCCCGAGATTAGAAGATTCAAAAGAATTTTCACTAATGGCGCCAACCTGCTTTCTATTGATAACGCTCAGCGTATTTTATTGCCTAAAAAACTAATGGAGTATGCAGACCTCAGCGATGAAGTTATTTTGAGTGCTTACGGAAGCAAAGTTGAAATTTGGAGTAAGTCATTGTATGATTCTGAGTTAGATGTAGAATCTACTGAACTTAGTGAATTAGCAAAGAATTTCCATCAACATAAAACATCTATTGGTGAACAGAACGGTTAAACCGGACTGTTTGCAATGGAGAATACTTACCACATACCGGTACTATTAACTGAGAGTGTAGATCATTTGGTGCATAATCCTGATGGAATTTACCTAGATCTTACCTTTGGTGGTGGTGGCCACTCTAAATACCTACTATCCAAACTTAGTGAAAAAGGTAGATTATTCTCTTTTGACAAGGATAGACATGCATTAGAAAACACAATAGATGACCAAAGAT
This sequence comes from Bacteroidota bacterium, assembly GCA_030834125.1. GTDB lineage: Bacteria > Bacteroidota > Bacteroidia > NS11-12g > UBA955 > VMCP01. The sequence continues at coordinate 36,328 of JAURFW010000009.1, forward strand.
TCACACTGATTCACCATAATTTCAGATATGCTAAGCAATTTGTAACGTATTCTGTGGGTTTTGAAATAGATGGCATACTTGCCGATCTAGGGATTTCATCCTATCAAATAAACGAAAATGACCGTGGTTTTGCTCATAGAATGGATGGCCCTTTTGACATGCGTATGGATATTGACGCCAAAAAATCCGCAGCCGATATTATTAACGATTATACAGAAGCTGAACTTCTGAGAATTTTTAGGAGCTATGGTGAAATAAAAAATGCCTTTAAACTAACTACAAGCATCATAAATACAAGACGGAATATTCCAATAAAAACAGTTGAAGATTTTAAAACTGCCATTAATAACTGCATTCCAAAATCGGAAAGTGCAAGATACTTGTCACAGGTATTCCAAGCCCTCCGAATTGAAGTGAATCAAGAATTGAAAGATCTCGAAATTTTACTCGCTGATGCTCCAGAAATTTTAAAACCCGGCGGACGGATTTCAGTAATATCATATCATTCATTAGAAGACAGATTAGTAAAGAACTTCCTACAAACAGGTAATACGGAAGGACAATTAGTAAAGGACTTTTTCGGAAATAGTATAACCCCATTTTCATCTGAATTTAAAAAACCCATAGTACCTGGTGAAAAAGAAATTACTAACAATCCAAGATCGAGAAGCGCGAAACTAAGAATTGGAATAAAGAAATAAGAAATGGAGAATAAACATAGGGAATCTAGTAAAACCGAGGCAAAGCCATTTTTTGAGGAATGGAGCACCTGGCGTGTTATTCGTCTGATGCTCATCATATTCCCATTTTTAATCTTTTACATATACAACTCTTTACATACTGCCAAAGCGGTGAAAACCACAAAAACCCTAAAAAAGGAATTAAAAGAATTACATAGTGAACGAATAAGCTTAGAAAGTGAAATAACAAGAGCAAGCAAGCAAACAAAAATAGCTGAAAAGCTCAATGAAAATGGGCTTAAGGAAAGTACTACGCCACCAATAAAAATTATCCGTGAAAGCAAATAAAACCCCAAATACAAAAAGAGAAATCTTTAATCGCGCAAGGATAATCTTTGGCTTGATTGCGGCATTTGCATTGTATTTGATTTATTCAATTTTTTCGTTGCAATATGGCTATGACACAGAATTTAGCTTAGAGAACCAGAAAAAGAATACAAGAGTATCAAAACAAGAAGGAATCAGAGGGAATATTTACGCAGCCGATGGTAGTCTCCTAGCTACATCAGTGCCAACATATGATTTATACTGGGATGTTAATGTAACGGCATTAGGGGATATTGATTTTAACAAATATCTTGATACATTATCCTTGTTGTTTTCGCAAAATTTTAGGGAAAAAACAATTGAAGAATGGAGAGATAAGATCTTATATCTACGTAAGGTAAATAATCACTATTACAGGGTCACTTCAGATTTAAGTTTTGATAAAGTAAGAGAAATTTTCAAATGGCCAATTGTTAAAAGAGGTCGTTTTTCGGGAGGATTTTGGGTTGAGGAAAGAGCAAAAAGAATGTATTTCATGGGTAGCCTTGCAAAACGAGCAATTGGTTATTCAAAAGGGAAGTATAACATTGGTTTAGAAGGCTCTTTTGATACTCTACTTAGGGGTAAATCTATTGAGATAATGGAGCAGCGCATGCCTGGCAACATTTGGCGTCCTGTGAGAATAGGTTCAGCTCAAACTGCTGAAAACGGCAAAGACATAGTTACCACATTAGAAGTACGTTTTCAAGATATAGTTCAACACGCACTTAACAAGTCACTTATAGAGCACGACGCAGACCATGGATGTGCAATGGTAATGGAGGTATCAACTGGTGCTATTAAAGCTATGGCAAATCTAAAAAAGGGTCAGGATGGAAAGTATTACGAATCAATGAACTATGCTGTTGACCAATTCAGTGAGCCCGGATCGACCATGAAAATATTATCTGCACTCGCCCTACTAGAGGAGGATAAGGTAGATTTAAAAGATAGTGTCAAGACCTTTGGAGGTAAAGTAAAAATATTTGATCGTCCATTCTCCGATGACATTCATGGGTCTGAAAGAATCCCAGAAAAATATACACTAGAGGAATGTGTTGCATTCTCGAGCAATGTTGGAATAACTCAATTAGTGAATAATTCCTTTGGTAAAAATCCGGAATCATACATAAAATATATTCACAAAGCGGGATTCCATGTTAAACCTGATTTTGACATTCCTAGTTCAAACTACCCGAAAATTATTGAACCCGGAAATTCTCTATGGACCCCTGTAACATTACCGTCTATGTCTATTGGATATTCCTTAAAAATCTCTCCTTTACAGACATTAATGTTATATAACGCAATCGCTAATAAAGGATTGATGATGAAACCCTTTATGGTAAAAGAAATTCAAAAGGATGGTAAAGTTTTAGAAACTATTAAACCAAGTATTTACCAAAAAAATATTGCGAGTGAAAATACTTGTAAAAGCCTGAATCAATTTCTTCAGTCTGTAACTGAAAAAGGAACTGCAAAAAGTATTTTTAAAGATTGCAAATTCAACGTTGCTGGAAAAACAGGAACTGCACGAATCAGCCGAAATGCTAGTGGTTATTCAAGTGATAAATTAGCATCATTTGCTGGTTATTTCCCCGCAGATAAACCGGTATATTCAATCATTGTAGTAATTAACTCTCCAAAAAAAGGGGGGTACAGCGGAGCACTTGTTGCAGCACCTGTTTTTAAGGAAATAGCAGACAAAATTTACTCTACTCATATTCAAATTCAGCCTGAATTACTTTCTGGCAGCAGAATTGATATTCCCGAAGTGCAAAGCGGAGAACGCAAAAGCATACTTAAATTAAATAACGAATTCAATATCCCCATTGTAGACAAAAGTAAAAAGGACAAATGGATACAAACTGAAGAGAAAACAAGAAATATAATTTTAACCTCCAAGAGAGTTGAACCTAACAAAATTCCTGATTTCAGAGGGCTTGGAATAAAGGATGCTTTCGAATTGGCAAAGGAATTAAAGTTAGAACTTCACTTTGAAGGTTATGGACGAATAGTAACTCAGAGTATTAAACCTGGTGCCCGCTTCCGTGATGGTAGATCAATTTTCGTAAAACTAAAACCATGAAATCCATCAAAAAAATCATAGAAACACAAGCAATATTATCGAGTTCAGGGAATATTAACCAGGAGGTTTCTGACATTGTAATTGATTCAAGAAAAGCTACGAATGGATCATTATATGCAGCACTCAAAGGAACACAAGTAGATGGCCACAAGTTTATTGATGATGCATACAAAAACGGTGCACGCAGCTTTTTAGTTGAAGATGAATTTGAAAACCCATATAGTGATGCAACCTATATTCAAGTAAAAGATGTTCCATCCATTTTAGGAGAAATTTGTAAAGCATTCAATGATTACAAGTCGGATGATTTAGTAATAATTGGATGCACCGGAACCAATGGTAAAACAACCGTAACTACTCTACTCTATGAGTTATTTCAATATCTTGGATATAAGTGTGGTTTAATCTCAACAGTCGAATATAGAATTGGAGAATTAATATACAAATCTACTCATACCACACCTGATGTGGTGTCATTGCATAGGTTACTTGCAAATATGAGAGATCAAGAATGCACCCATGTTTTTATGGAAGTAAGTTCTCATTCAATTGATCAAAAGAGAATTAATGGTATAACATTCGCTGGTGGAATTTTCACCAATATAACTCACGACCATTTAGATTATCACAAAACTTTCGATAACTACATCAAAGCAAAAAAAGCCTTCTTCAATAATTTAAATAATGACGCATTTAGTTTAACAAACAAAGATGACCGTAATGGAGTAATAATGCTTCATAACACTAAGTCTACGCGCTATACTTACGGGCTTCACGGAACTTCAGATTTCAATGCTAAAATCATTGAAAGTGATTTCACCGGTATGCTACTACGTTTTGGACACTCCGAAATTTGGACCCCTTTAGTTGGTAAGTTTAATGCCTACAATTTAACTGCAGTATATGCGGCAGCTAATTTGATTACTAAAGGTCTCGAAGATATTGAAGTTGCTATGAGTGCCCTTCATCGTGTAAACGGCAGGTTTGAAGCTCTTCCGGCACCAAATAACATTACTGTAATTATTGATTACGCACACACCCCAGATGCCCTTGAAAATGTAATAAATACAATTCGCGAAATACGAAAAAACGAATCAAAAATCATTACGGTTATCGGTTGCGGTGGGAACCGAGACAGAGAAAAACGCCCAGAGATGGGCAAAATAGCGGCATCACTTTCAGATCAATGCATTTTCACATCAGATAATCCACGTGATGAAGATCCAGAGATAATACTTGATGAAATGTATGCAGGAGTTGATGCAGCGCACATCAGACACATTTTAAAGATTACAAATAGAGAGGAAGCAATAAAAACATCAATGCTATTTGCGCATCCAGGCGATGTTATTCTGATTGCTGGAAAAGGTCATGAAACTTATCAAGAAATCAACGGAATAAAACATGATTTTGATGACAAAAAGACTGCAATAAAACACTTTAATCTGATCAAATAATGCTGTATTATTTATTTAAATATTTAGATGAGTTAGGATATTCCGGTACAGGTGTATTCAACTACATCTCATTTAGAGCTTCGCTTGCCGGAATTATTGCACTTATAATTTCTTTGATAGCCGGTAAAAAATTAATTGGCTTTCTCCAAAAGCTACAAATTGGTGAAAGGATTCGAGACTTAGGGTTAGAAGGACAAATGCAGAAGAAAGGGACTCCTACTATGGGTGGAATCATCATCATTCTAGGTATTGTTTTACCTACTCTTCTGTTTGCTAAAATAGATAATATCTATGTGATGGTGATGTTGTTGAGCACAGTATGGATGGGAATTATTGGAGGAATAGATGATTACATTAAAGTATTCAAAAAAAACAAGGAGGGCATGAAGGCCACCACCAAGTTAATTGGCCAATTAGCGTTGGGAATTCTTATAGCTGCGGCAATTGATTACACACATAGCATGAATAACATTCCGCTGGAAACTAATCTTCCCATAACTAAACTAAAATTAAACTACAGTGACTTAATACCTGGCGATGGGAATGCTTATATCTTGTTCATCCCAGTAATTATAATAATCGTAATGGCAGTAACTAACGCTGTTAATTTAACAGATGGTATTGATGGACTTGCAGCTGGCACAACGGCGATTGTAGGTGCAGGTTTAGGTATACTCGCTTATTCAACGGGAAACGTAAAAATTGCAAATTATTTAAATATTATTTACGTAAAAGACAGCGGAGAGGTAGTGGTATTCTTGGCAGCTTTAATTGGTGCATGTCTTGGCTTCCTTTGGTTTAATGGATTTCCAGCACAAGTATTCATGGGAGATACTGGTAGCATGGCACTTGGAGGTGCGATTGCGGCAGTATCTGTAATTATTAAAATGGAATTACTTCTACCCGTATTGTGTGGAATTTTCTTTGCTGAAAGTCTATCCGTAATACTTCAAGTTAGTTATTTTAAATATACGAGGAAGAGGTACGGTGAGGGCAAGCGTATTTTTCTGATGTCTCCACTTCACCACCATTATCAAAAGAAAGGAATCCCCGAAAGTAAAATCACTTTACGCTTTTGGCTAATAACTGTAATTCTAGTTTTAGCAACTATAGCCCTGATTAAATTACGTTGAAGAAAAATCTTGTCATATTGGGCGCTGGTATTAGCGGCATTGGAGCAGCCATTTTGGGTAAAAAAGAAGGTTGGAACGTTTGGCTATCCGAACATGGCAAAATAATCGCTACAGACAGAAAATTACTGAATAAATATCAAATAGAATTCGAAGAAGGTGGTCATAGTGAATCAAAGATCAAAAATGCTGACATCATAGTTAAAAGTCCAGGAATTCCTCCTACTGCTCAACCTTTAACATGGGTAAATAAAAATCAAACTGAAGTTATATCTGAAATTGAATTTGCTAGCAACTACACAAATGCTACGTTAATTGGAATTACTGGAACAAACGGTAAAACAACTACAACATTATTAACTTACCATATATTAAAATCTGCAGGCTTTAATGTAGGCATAGCCGGTAATATTGGCGATTCATTTGCCCTACAAGTTGCCACAAAAAACTATGACTACTACGTTTTAGAATTAAGTTCTTTTCAACTCGATGATTGCATAAAATTACGCTTACACATTTCCTGTATTCTGAACATCTCTGAGGATCATTTGGACAGATATAATGGTTCACTAGATAAATACATACAGAGCAAACTAAGAATTACGCAGAATCAAACCCAAGAAGACTATTTCATCTACTGTAGTGATGATAGTAATACAGTTTGGGGCATTAATAATACTAAAATCGAGGCTTCCCATTTAACATTTGGATCAAAAAAAAATGAGAGCGCTTCTATTTCGAAAAATCAAATAAAAATAAATCTAAAAAACAATCAATACACCATAGATATGAACAATTTACAAATTAGAGGTAAGCACAACACTTACAACACAATGGCCGCCGCAATTATGAGTAGTCTTCTCGACGTTAGAAAAGATAACATTAGAGAAAGTTTAACACATTTTCAAAATATTGAACATAGGCTAGAAAACCTTGGCAAAGTATACGGAGTAGAATACATTAATGATTCAAAAGCTACTAATGTTAATTCAACGTGGTATGCATTGGAAAGCATGGAAAAACCTATCATTTGGATTGCTGGAGGTGTAGACAAAGGAAATGATTACTCATCAATAAAACCACTAGTAAAAGAAAAGGTAAAGTTAATTATTTGTTTAGGTTTAGATAATAGAAAAATCCATCAAGCTTTCCAATCCGATGTAGATATGATAATCAATACAAGTAGCGCCAAGGAGGCAGTTCATGTAGCTTCAAGAATGTCTTCAGATGGTGATGCTGTATTACTATCTCCCGCCTGTGCTAGTTTTGATTTATTTGAAAACTACGAAGAAAGAGGTCGCCTATTCAAACAAGCCGTTAAGAATTTATAATCCTAATGAAATTCCGTAGTATTTTCAAAGGCGACATTTATGTTTGGGCAATTGTATTTACGTTGTCAGTAATTGGTGTATTGGCAGTATATAGTGCTACAGGAACCCTAGCTTTTGCCAAGCAGAGTGGCAACACGGAATTTTATTTATTGCGGCATTTAGGATTTTTAGTTGTTGGATTATTCTTAATGTATCTAATCCACAATATCCCTGTTAAATATTATGCACGTCCATCTCAATTCTTGCTATGGGTGTCATTTTTACTCTTATTGGCCACTTTGGTTGTTGGCTACAGAATTAATAATGCTGCTCGTGTAATTCCAATATTAGGGTTTACTTTTCAACCATCGGATATGGCTAAAGTATTTCTTGTAATGTTTATGGCAAAGTATTTAAGTAAACGACAAGATTCAGTTCATAAGTCGAGCGTAATGTGGTGGTTAGTTGGAATAATAATAATAATAATTGCACCCATTATTCCGGAAAATTTAAGTACTGCATTGGTCATATTAACAACAAGTACTATGATCATGTTATTGGGTCGAATAAAATTCAAATATATATTTTCACTGGTTGGAGCAGGGGTCATTCTTGCGGGATTATTCTATCTCTTCCTAATGAATTTAGACATGTCCAAATATCCAAATTCTCGACTTCCAACATGGAAAAAAAGAATTGAAACATTCATGGGAAAATCAGATGATGATAACAACTATCAACAAAACCAAGCCAAACTTGCTGTTGCGTCAGGTGGATTTTGGGGCAAGGGGCCAGGCAATTCAACACAACGAAACTTTCTACCCCACCCTTATTCAGATTTTATTTTTGCCATAATTGTTGAAGAATATGGAATGCTCGGCGCTTTAATATTAATTGCGGCCTTCATAACTCTTATAATAAGAGCATTAAAAATGGCAATTGACAGCCAACGTTCCTTTGCTGCATTAGCCGTATTAGGCCTTGCTGTTAGTATATCGTTTCAAGCATTCATACATATGGGTGTTTCTGTTGGTAAACTTCCCGTTACGGGTCTTACACTTCCGTTAGTGAGCATGGGTGGAACAAGTATTCTATTTAATAGTATAGCCTTTGGCATCATCTTAGGAATAAGCCGGCATATTCAAGAAGAAAAGTTAATAAAAAGCACATCCGGTCCAGGAGCAAGCATCAACGAAGACAAAGAATCAGAGGAGGATTCCGAAATTGACTAAAACCTATATTTTTTCTGGTGGAGGGACAGGTGGCCATATTTTTCCCGCTATAGCCATTGCCAAGCAATTAATAAAAATCGAACCTCAATCAGAAATATTATTTGTAGGCGCAAACGGAAAGATGGAAATGGATAAAATCCCAAACGAAGGATTTAATATTATTGGTTTGCCTATTAGGGGATTAGTAAGAAGTCTGAGCTTGAGAAACTTTCAAATATTATTAAATGCTTTAAAAAGCTATCAGAAAGCAAAGAAAATAATCAAAGAACAACAACCAATTGCGGTTTTTGGAACTGGAGGTTACGCTAGTTTACCAATTGGATTAGCAGCAGCTAAATATAAAGTTCCACTATTCATTTGGGAAGGGAATGGACATGCTGGATTAAGCAATAAAATCCTCCAAAAGAGAGCGCGAAAAATTTACTGTGGATTCGATGGAATGGATAAACAATTTCCAAATGGCAATTGGAAACATTCCGGCAATCCAGTTAGAATAGAAATGTTGAATTTACCTGAAAAATCGAAGGCTGCAGATTATTTTGGATTAAAAGAAAATCTTCCAACAGTTTTTATTACCGGAGGAAGTTTAGGAGCCAAATCAATTAATTTAGAAATTGAAAAGACTGCAGAAAAATGGTTAAATATAGGTATTCAGATTATATGGCAAACGGGTAAATTATTTAAGCATAACTTAAAACATAAAAATCTATGGTCAGATTCATTTATTAAAGAAATGCCTATGGCCTATGCCTTAGCTGATCTTGTCATTTCTAGATCTGGGGCACTCAGTGTTTCAGAAATAATGGTTACAGGTGTGCCCGCAATTTTCATACCCTCTCCAAACGTAACCGACGACCATCAAACAAAAAATGCTTTAAAAGCAACCCAGACAGGTGGTGCAGTACTACTTGAAGATTGTCAACTTGAAAGTTTAGATGACCTAGTATTAGAATTAATTAAAGACCATTCTAAACGAAAAATAATGAGGGAAAAACTTTTAAAAGCCTCTAAACCTAACGCTACCAAAGAAATCACTTTAGACATGTTATCAAATATATGATACTTGAAAATAAATATAGATTTGCCTATTTCATAGGAATTGGGGGTATTGGAATGAGTGCTGTTGCTCGATATTTTAGAAAAATAGGACTTCAAGTATTTGGATACGACAAAACATCAACGACACTCACAAATTCACTTATCAATGAAGGAATCGAGATAAATTTTGTGGATGAGGCTAATGCAATACCACAAATTCTATTAAAAAATAAAGAAGATGTATTATGGGTTTACACACCTGCTATTCCAAAAAACAGTCAACAAAAATGTTATTTAGAAGAATCTAATCTCCAGTTATTTAAAAGGTCGGAAATTTTAGAATTAATAACTCAACGGAGCATTTGTCTGGCTGTGGCTGGAACCCATGGCAAAACCACTACGAGTAGTTATTTAGCCCATATACTAAAATCAAACAATATAAACTTCAGTGCATTTCTGGGAGGAATATCTAGCAATTACAATACTAATTATATTGAACACAGTACAGGTTTAGAATTATTTGATAAACCAATAATTATAATTGAAGCAGATGAATTTGATCGTAGTTTTCACCGCTTAAACCCTCAAGCGGCAATTATTACTTCGGTTGATGCAGATCATTTAGACATATACACAAACACCGAAGAATTTATTAAAGCTTTCCAAGTTTTTGCTGAAAAGGTGAGAAATAACTCGGATTCCATTGCACCTACAGGACTAATAATTAATGATATAATCGATGTATTTAATGAATCTATACATTCAACCTGGTACTATGGCAACAATACAGAATCGGCCTATGTTTTAAGTGATTTACATGTAAAGAATAATAAATTCCATTTTACCCTTACTCATAATACAACACACATTGAATATACAAATGGGTTACCCGGAATACACAATTCTCTAAATGCTGTAGCTGCTATATCCTTGTGTAATGAGATTCTAAAATTAGAACCCCAAGCATTAGCTGGGGCGATTGCCTCATTTAAAGGAGTGAAAAGGAGATTTGAGATAATCTATGAGACTAAAGAAAGGGTAATTATTGATGATTATGCTCATCATCCAAGTGAATTAAAATCATTCATTGATTCGGTAAAATTATTATATCCTAACAGAAAGATCACCGGAGTTTTTCAGCCTCATCTTTACACGAGAACACGAGATTTTGAAAAAGGTTTTATAGATGAATTAACCAAACTTGATGAGCTAATATTAATGGAAATATATCCTGCTCGAGAACTACCAATTGAAGGTATTAATTCAAAAAGTCTACTTTCAAAAATAAAACACCCCAATAAATATCTACTGGATCAGGAGTCTGTAATTGAGTTTGAAGACAAACACAAACCTGAGGTATTTATAATAATGGGTGCTGGAAATATTGATCAAATTTCACAAAAACTAAAAATAAAATATGAACAAAATTAAAATTGCACTTAGTCGCAAACAATGGATGGTGACCATAATTGTGGTTTTAGGAGCAATTGTTATGTTTACATGGAATAGTTTAAGTTTTGCAAGTAAGAATAGAATTATATCCGAGGTTAAAATTGACATTACAGAAAGCCCAACTGGATTCAATTTTTTTGAACACAGCGATATTACAGAACTACTTCAAAAAACTATTGGGAACCCCGTAGGAAAACCAACATCCGAAGTTAAACTTACTCAATTTGAACTAAAATTAAACAGGTTACCACAGATTCACAATGCTCAAGTCTATGTTGATTTTGGTGGTACTATAAAGGTCAAAATAAAAGAGAGACTTCCAATTGCATTAGTTTTCACAAAAAATGGAAAATCATATTACATAGATTCTACAGGAATAATTATTCCAGATCTAAAAGTATTCAAAGCGCCAATTTTAGTAATAAACGGGAATATAAACTTACCTAAAAAGGGTAAAACCAAAGATAAAAAAACATGGGGGGAAATAACTGCCATTTCCAAAGAAATATATAATACTGAACTATTGAAACTACAATTTGAACAATGTTATGTAGATAAGTTTAATCGCTATGTATTGATTCCTAAAGTAGGAAAACATACCATTGTTTTAAACAACACTAGTAAAATTGGCCAAAAATTCGAAAACCTCCGCGTTTTCTATAAGAAAGGCTTACCTAAGCTAGGGTGGAATAAATATAAAGAAATAGATATTTCTTATGAGAATCAGATAGTCGCTAGACGATAGAACAATAAACTAAACACAATAAAAAATTAACTGTCCAAAAACCACAACACTAAAAAAATATACCAAATGGCAAGCGAAAAAAATAACATTATTGTAGGTCTCGATATCGGGACAACTAAAATTTGCGTAATTGTTGGTCAATTAGCAGAGAATGGTAAAATCAATATCCTAGGGGTTGGTAAGGCATCATCACAAGGTGGTGTTTCAAGAGGAATGGTAGCTAATGTCAACAAGGTCGTAAGCGCCATAGAGGAAGCAGTAAAAGAAGCAGAAAAAGTAACCCAAATAAAAATAAATACTGTTTATGTTGGAATTGCTGGTCATCATATTAAGAGTATACAACATAGAGGCACATTAACTCGTAGGAATGGCGAAGAGGAAATATTAGCAGAAGAATTACAAGGGCTAGAAAGCGAAATGGAAAATTTAGCCTTATCTCCTGGATTAGAAATATTGCATGTGCTACCTCAGGACTATAAGATAGATGGAGAAGATGGCATACGCGACCCCATAGGTCGGATTGGAGTGCGCGTTGAATGTAATTACCATATAATAACTGGAGAAACCAGTAGAGCCAAAACTATAGGCAGAGCAGTTCATAATGCCGGTTTAAAAGTGGCAGACCTAGTAGTGGAACCCGTTGCATCTTCAAGCGCTGTTTTATCAGATCCTGAAAGAGAAGCGGGAGTAGCATTAGTTGATATTGGAGGCGGAACCACCGATGTGTGTGTATTCGAAAATGGATATATTATTCATACAGCAATAATCCCTATTGGTGGAGATAGAATCACCAAAGACTTACAGGAGGCATTTGGCATATTAAAAGATCAAGCTGAGGAAGTGAAAATCAAATATGGTAATTGTGTTCCATCAGAAACCATGAGAAATGAAGTAGTAGTAATCCCAGGATTACCAGGACGGCAATCTAAAGAAATTTCACTGTATGCTATAGCTCAAGTCATTAAAGCAAGAATGGAGGATATTATTCAAAGGGTTGATTTTGAGATTCAGACATCAGGTATTGCCGATAAGTTAAACGGTGGTTTAGTATTAACAGGGGGTGGATCTGGATTAAAAGATGTAAGTCAATTATTCGCATTCTATACCGCTTTAGACGTTCATATTGGATCTCCTGGAAGATACCTTGGTAGAGGTATGATTGATGAGGTAAGAAACCCAATGTATTCCACCGCAATAGGATTAGTAATGCTTGGAATAGAAGAAGAAATTAAAATTGGTTGTGAATTCGAACCCAACAAACCAATATCGGAATCAACACCAGAGAATGAAGAGGTTGTTTTAGAAGGTGAAGTATTTGAAAAACAAGAGGAACAAAAACCTACACAAAAACCATCTTGGAAACCAACTATATACTCTTCTATCGGCGGATTCTTTAAAGGATTAGTCATGGATGATTCTGACGACTTTATAAAAAACTAAACCAAAAACACAATAACCATGGAATTTCAACCAGACTTAAACGAAGAAAAAATCATTAAAGTTATTGGTGTAGGCGGTGGAGGATCCAATGCTGTTAACTACATGTATAAGCAAGGAGTTGAGGGCGTTGAATTTTACATTTGCAACACTGATAACCAAGCTTTAAGAAATAGTGCTGTCCCCAACCGTGTGCAACTTGGCAATGACGGTCTAGGAGCAGGATCATCCCCTGAAGCAGGTGAAGAAGCAGCAAAAGGTAGTATCGAAGAAATTGAATCGATGTTATCTGGTGGAACGCGAATGATTTTTATTACTGCAGGTTTTGGCGGTGGAACAGGTACTGGAGCCGCACCCATAATTGCTAGTGTTGCAAAAAAACTAGGTATTTTGACTGTTGGAATAATAACCATTCCTTTCGGGCATGAAGGTCCCTTACGCAGAAAACAAGCAGAGGATGGTATTGAGAAAATGAAGCCTCATGTTGATGCATTATTAACTGTAAGTAATGATAGAATAGTAGAAATGTATGGTGATATGACTTTCATGGAGGCATTTTCTGAAGCCGATAGTATTTTGTGCACAGCTGCGAGAGGTATAGCTGATATCATTTTTACACCTGGACATATAAACGTAGACTTTAATGATGTGAGAACTGCAATGAAAGAAAGCGGTCATGCACTATTAGGTACCGGAATTGCAGATGGTAATAATCGTGCTGAAGATGCAGCTAAAAACGCTCTAGAAAGCCCTCTACTAAATAATAACAAAATTACAGGTGCAAAGCATCTTTTAATCAATCTTTGTTATGGTAGTGCCATGCCTACAATGGCAGAAATGGGGAAAATTTCACAGTTTTTACAAGAACAAGCAGGTAACTCTGCTGATTTAAAAATGGGAATAACTCAAAATGATGAATTAGGAGAGCACCTTTCTGTTACTGTAATTGCTACAGGTTTTAAAACTGCTGAGGAGCATAGTGATGAAATTTCAAAAATTGAAACTTCTGAACAAATAATAAAAGAGCCAATTTCTGAAGATGAGTTTGAAATTGAAGATATGGAGGATTACCAAGAAGAATCTGAAAATCCATATTCTCCAAAAGGGGCATTTGAACCTACACAAACAAAACAAAATTCTAACAGCTCATCCGAAATTGAAGAAACAGATATACAAGATTTATTTAATAAAAGAAGAGCAATTCAAAATCAATCTTCTCATAATTCAGATAATCTATTTAACCAACCGCAGCATTCAAACAGCAGCAGTTTTGGGTTTGGAATACCACATTCTAGAGTAAATAATCCTCTAGTATCAGATAATGATATTGATGTACCAGCATTTAGAAGAAAAGGAATAAATCTTGAGTCTGCACCGCAAAGTAATGCGAATGCAGTATCAAAATTAACTTTAAAGGAAGCAGAGGAAGATAATGTTCAAAACGATTATGAAGTAGGTCCTAACAGATTACTTCACGATAATGTAGACTAAGTCGCTTAGTGTGTTTGTGGTTATAATGCCCTTCTCCGGAAGGGCTTTATTTTTGGTAATATTCGAAATGTTTACCTACTACAACTTCAGCATCAAAACAACTTAATGCCTTTTGACGAGCATTTTTGGAATAACTAATTTTATCACCAATTTCAATAAATTCAGCAATTCTAGATGCTAACTGATTTAGATTATCAGGTAGATCTACAAAACCATTTTCACCGTCATCAATCATTTCCTGAACACCTCCAATTTTAAAACCTGCCACCGGCGTTCCACATGATAAAGATTCCATTATTGTATTTGGAAAATTATCTTGAGTTGAAGTGATCGCATATAAATCCGCAATTTGATATGATTCACGTATTTTATCTAAATCAGAGACAAAACCCACAAAATGCGAATGGTCTAGATTATATTCATTTCCCTTCGGATCGCCTAAAATTAGAAACTTAACACAGGAAGTTGTCTTTCCTAAAATGAGCTTTGCAAGTTCTAGAAATAAGTGAAATCCTTTTGCCGGATTAGTTAATATTGCTGCCGAGAAAAGTATTACAAAATCATCATCCGTAAAATGATAATCTTGTCTAATAGTTTTCCTATTATCAGTTGTCAAAGGCTTGAAGAATTTGGAATCTATGGTATAAGGAATATTCTGAATTCCTTGCGGATCTTCGATTATTGGACTTTTTAATGCTGAATTCATAATCCATTTAGATGGTGCAATGAATTTAATATTACCCTTCCCCCATAAGTCCATCTTTTTCTGAAACACAGAAACAGATAAATCATTAGAGTTTGGATTTTTCAAATAATAGCAGTTCCCACAACCGTTTATGTAATTTTCACAATCCCAATTATAATAACATCCACCTGTAATAGCCCATAGGTCATGGAGAGTCCAGAAGAATTTCTTTTTTTCTTTTAATAAGGCTTCCAAACTAGTAAACGATAAAAAGCCTTTATGTATCCAATGAAAATGAATTATATCCGCTTCTTTCACCCAGGGATGTTTAGAAATATCCATTCCTACTTTTGCATGGGAATATCGAAACCTCATTTTTTTAGAAGCCTCAAAGCGTGTAAAATCTAATTTATCTAAAGCGTGTAAAGCAAATGCAAAAATCTTCTTTACAAAAGATCTTCCCCAGATTTTGGTGAATTCATCTTCATTAATTTCACCTGTAAATATTAAATGTTTTGAAATGAATCTATTATCACCATTAAGAGCATTATGAAGTCTTTGGGCTGAACTAAAAGCACCGCCAATTGTAGTACCACTTAAATGTAAAACCCTAATTTTATTTGACATGATATTAACTTTAAATTTTCCTTGAAAGCATTAATACTAATATCAAAGTAATAATCATTAAAAAACCGCCCGAGAGATATGGCAAGGCATAATATTGAGCATATAAAAAGCCGCTCAATAGTGGACCTACAGCTCTAGCTAATGAACCCATACTTTGAAGTATTCCCAGCATTTTCCCTTGAGATCCAGCCGGAGAATGTAGTGAAACCAAACTATTTATTGAAGGCATTAACAATCCATTACTTATTGCTAATAGAAGAATCGCTATAATCTGTATGGGGTAAAACCACTCTAAAGTAGGTAATGGAATAAGTGTTAATCCCAGTCCAGCTATTGGACATCCAATGATTAGCATTTTCCTTAGTCCCAACCTCTTTTGGAAATAACCTATTAACGTTCCTTGAACAATTGCACTGAACACCCCAATTATTCCAAAAATATTCCCTATTTGCACAGGCGAGAGAGAATATCGTTCCTTCCATAATACACTAGCATTTATTTGCATCATGGAAAATGCAGATATATAAATAAAGTTGATTAATAATAATTCACCGATAACCTCGATACTCCATGCTTTAACCATACCTTTAAATGTGTCAACAGGCTTATTTTTAACCCCCGATTTTTGTAAATTACTCTCAGGCAATGCGAAATACGCCCATAAAAAATTTAAAACACACAGTACAGCAGTGAAAAACCCTACCCACTCTAAACCATGTTTTTCACCCCCAATTTGAAACAACCACCCACCAATAGGAGGCCCGAATACGAATCCTAAACCAAATGCAGCCCCAATAATACCCATTTTTTTTGCGCGTTCCTCTGGTTTTGAGATATCGGCTATATAAGCCTGGGATGCGGAAATATTTGCACTACCAAAACCAGAAATAACCCTTGCCAACAATAACATTAAGAAACTACCCGCTAAACCAAAAAGCACATAACCCAAGGCGTTCGCAAGTATTGAACCTAATATAATTGGCCTTCTTCCAATTCTGTCTGAAATTGATCCAAAAATTGGGGCAAATAAAAATTGTATAACAGAGAAAACAGCTGCTACTAAACCAACAGCTACATCCGGATCTAAGGTCTCAGCAATAGCTTTACCCTCAACTAACTCTTTGGCTAGATTTGGTAAAATAGGAATCACTATACCAAAACCTAGCAAGTCAATGAAAATTGTAACGAACAGAACAATGATTCTTCTATCCATTATTTTACTATTTTATTAAATGCCCAATGTTTATTTAACGGTAAGTATAAATGATTTCTTGCTTGCTCTAAATTCTCCACCATAGAATTGATTACTAATGAATCCTCCCTTATCTCTCCATTTTGAAATGCCTCTTTAAATGATTCGATTGTGTGTATTTCAGTAGTATTACAATAAGGTCTCCATATCAAATTTCGATTAAAGAATTCAACTGACTGGGCCTTCATAAGCTTAAACACCTTGTCAATACTACAACCTGAGGGATTTTCTACGCTTTGATCAACGGCAACTAAAACTATTGATTCATGTATAATTTCAAATCCGGCGGATAGCATCGTCCCATGCGATTTCCAATTTGATAATAATGAATTCAGCTCTTTTTGAAGCAAATTACCTTCAACATTATCCAAAATTTTGGAAGCACCAAAAAACCAAACTCTTGATTCCTTTGGTAAATTGGGGATTATCATTTATTCAAAGTTTGATTTACCAATTCTGCAAGGTCAAGTACTTGGATTTGATCTTCTTTTTCAAAATGCTTTACTCCATCTTTAAGCATTGTTAAGCAAAATGGACAATTTACAGCAATTATCTCAGGTGACTCATTAACTGCTTCTTGGGCTCTTTCAATATTAATCTCTTTATTCCCGTTTTCCGCCTCCTTAAACATTTGAGCTCCACCAGCACCACAACAAAGACCATTAGTACGGCACCTTTTCAATTCTGTAAGATCTATATCTAAACGTTCCATAACCATCCTCGGTGCCTCATAAACATTGTTAGCTCTTCCGAGATAGCAACTGTCGTGATATACAATTTTTTTCCCTTTGAAAGCGCCACCTTCAATAGCTAACCTACCAGAGTTTAGCAATTCGTTTATTAACTGAGTATGGTGAACAACGTCATAGTTCCCACCTAGTTCGGGATAATCATTTTTCAAAGTATTAAAACAATGTGGGCAAGCCGTAACTATTTTCTTTACACCATAACCATTCATTAACTCAATATTCTGCATGGCCTGCATCTGAAATAGAAATTCATTGCCAGCACGTTTGGCCGGATCCCCGGTGCATCCCTCTTCTGTTCCAAGAATTGCAAAATCTACACCAGCACGTTGTAAAATATTGGCAAATGCTTTACTCACGCGTTGTGCCCTCTCATCAAAACTTCCCGCACATCCAACCCAAAATATTATTTCAGGGGTTTTTCCGTGGTTTAAGTAATCTTGAATGGTTTTTACCGAATCCATGGATGCAATTTCGGCAATTATTTGCACAAGTCATAAAAAAGGCCATCTGAAAGATGGCCCTAGTTGTTGAAGTTTCGACAAAAACTTGTTAATAACCAACTCCACCTGACCCTACAACCTCCTGAAATGGCATAATTAGAACTGGAACGTTCGAAGATTCTGCCACTTTCTGAAAAGCACTCGTTTTGAAGGCTCCTTCAGTGTTACTTACTGCAGAAATCCAATGTTGACTCATGTTATTAGACTCATCTAGAACAGTTTCTGCACAATTCTTCGATGTTACCTCTTTGATATCTGCCTTGATTCTCCGTTCTTCCATGTAATTCTTACCTTGAAAACAATATGTATGAACATATGTTTTTTCTTCATAATCATTGGATTGATAAACGCCTAATACTTGCACAGTACTGCGGTACATTTTAGCGACTTCGGAAACTCTAAAAAACTTCTGGCGTGTTTCAGATTGACTATCTAAAGGCATTAATATATACTTAGGTTCTGACCAGGTACTATTATCACCAATAAATAAAATCGCAGCATTAAACCTACCAACTGCGCCAGCCATACCACCGCCAAAAAGGGAAGATTTTATGGGAGGAGCGCCAAGTACAACTAAATTACAATCATACTTTTGTGATTCAACGGCTAACCCTTTCCATAACCCTTCGTCACTGTTGACCTGTTTGATATCTGAAAAGTATTTCATTTTGAAATTTCGTATGCCATCATCAATATTTGCACCCAAAATATCCATAGATTCAGATGTATATACATAGGTCAAACCGCAGTTACATTTTTTACTTAAGGAAACTGCTGCTTTAATGGATTCTTCCGAATTGGAAACGTTTTTGTCGATACTAAAAAAAATACTTGTAGTTTTTTTATCCATAGGCAATTTGATTTATAACAAATTAACTATTTTTCCCTGATTAAAGCAATCTAATAAATTAATTATATTTATGAAATTACATTTGATAGGATTTTTTTGGATGTCCATTACTATCAATACATTCTATGCACAATCTTTTAGGGGTATACACGTATTAAATGACAACTCAGCATGGATTTCAGGAAATCAAGGTCAAGTTTTACGTTTTGATAATGATTGGTTAAAATGCTCACCAACCAGACTTGATTATACCCGTAAAGACTTTAGAGATATACATGCGTGGAATGAGAAGATTGCCATTGTAATGAGTGCTGGTGATAGTGGGGTTATATTAAGAACAACTGATGGAGGAAAATATTGGGAAGAAGTATTTTTTGATTACCGTGATAGAATATTTTTTGACGCAATCGAATTCTCAAACCAAAACCCAGAACTTGGTATTTTAATTGGTGATCCAATAGGTAAAGGAACTCATTTTTATGGATTATTTACTCTCGATTCGGGGAAAACCTGGAATGAATTCCCTCTGGAATTATGGAATATTTGCAATTATTCGCTGTCTTCATTTTTCGCCGCAAGTGGATCATCATTCAAAATAATATCCTCAAGAAAGGATCATGATTCCAATTATTTAGCAGATTTAATTTTAGCCGGACATGGTGATTCGGCAACAGAAATTAGAATTGCTCAAATTCAAATTAATAAAGAAACTTTAAAAGTTAAATCTACCTTGAATTATTCATTCCCAATTAAATTACCAACAGGAGATGGGATGGGCATTTATTCAATTCATCAACTTAATGATGAGTTATTTTTAGTTGGTGGAGGTTCCTGGAAATATCCGAACAATGAATTTAATTCTAAAGTATATTCTAGCGCTTGGTTGATTAATAAAGATTTAAATTCAAAACAGCTAATTAAGGCATCAGACTTAAGCAGCTATCAATACATATCTGGAATTACAGGATACTTTAATAGCTCAAAAGATCTAACTTGGATTGCAGGTGGAACTAAGGGAATTCTAAGCAATAATCAGATTATTAATAATGCAACACAATCATTGAAAAACGTTAATGCAGTTAGTCTATCTGAAAACTATTTATGGATAATTGGCAGTCAAAACCTACATATTAGAATTCCACTTTTATTTAAAGAATAAATTGTATTTAAGAATACAATAAATTGCCCTGAAACCATCTTTCCAATTAATCTTCTTTCCTTCTTGGAATGTACGACCATAATAGCTAATTCCTACTTCATAGATTCTAATCCCCTGAACTCTTGAAACCTTAGCTGTAACTTCAGGTTCAAATCCAAATCTCTTTTCTTTTAAGTTCAGAGATTGAAGAATTTTTGTATTAAACATTTTATAACATGTTTCCATATCTGTTAGGTTCAAATTAGTAAACATATTGCTTAAAAACGTTAAAAATTTATTCCCTATACTATGCCAAAAAAACAAAATTCTATGGGGATTTCCACCCACAAATCTTGATCCATATACAACATCTGCAATACCTTTTACAAATGGTTCGAGAAGAATATTATATTCATTGGGATCATACTCAAGATCGGCATCTTGGATAATGGTAATATCACCCGTAGCACTTTTTATTCCTGTATGTATTGCAGCCCCTTTACCCTTATTAATTTCATGACGAAATACTTTAAGCTCCAACTCTTCATTTAATGATTTGTATTTCTGAATTGATTCAAATGTATCATCAGTAGAACAATCATCTACTATAATTATCTCTTTTTTATACCCTGAAATCAATTCAACTAATTTAACCTTTTCTAAAATAAAATGGATAGTTTTTGATTCATTATAAGCGGGAATTACTATTGAGAGCAAAGGCATTGTTGGAACAAATATAACTACAAATATGGCTCAACTTCCATTAATCCGGGAACGAAATACAACTTGCCTGTTTCAACCTCTAAGCACTTAAAACGAGAACGAAGTTTTTCACCTTTAACAAAGATACGGCCATCCCTAGTTTGAAATTTAGATCCATGTTTAAGGGATTCAACGAAAACTAAATGTTGGTTACTATCATCATATCGTTTTAATACTCGTATTAAATTAGGATCACTACAGCTACTTGCACCTGGATTACTTAAATAACTTTTTATTGCACTGTAAACATCATCAGGGAAAATTGATTTTTCAATTATTGGATCTGAAATAATTTGAAACTCCTTTTTCCATTCAACACCGTGCGGTTGAACTCTGAATCCACGTTTTTCAAAATTTATTAGATGTGCTGTCTCATGTAGGAAAGTAACTAAGAATGCAAATTGGTTTAAGTTGTTATTCACGGAAATTCTATGAGCTTCTCCTTTTCGGGGAGGACGATAATCACCTAACTTAGTTTTTCTCGGTTTTTTTATATGTAATTGAATACCATATTCCCACAAAATATCGTGGCAATAATCTTCAACTCCTGGAGGGAGATATTTTCTTAAGGTCTTAATTAACAATTCAGATCGTGACCCCATATTTTATTAATTTTTGTATCGTTGCACCACTTTTTCTGCAATGGTTAATCCAATAGACAATGAAGAGGTAGCAGCTGGACTAGGAGCATTTAAAACATGGATAAACTTATCAGATTCTTGAATATAGAAATCATCAATTAGATTACCATTTCTATCGCACGCTTGAGCTCTAACACCAGATGGTGCTATTTCTAAATCATCTTTTTGAATTTCTGGCACTAATTTTTGTAGTGCTTTTGTAAACGCTGTTTTTGAAAACGAGCGATAAAACTCTCCTAAACCTGCCTTCCAATATTTAAATGCTACTTTTTGGAAACCCCGCCAAAATAAACTTTGAAATGTTTCAGACAAACTAAAATCTGTTTTCTTATAACCTTCTCGCTTAAAAGCAAATACTGCATTTGGTCCTGCTTCAATTTCACCGGTTATTCTCCGAGTAAAATGTACTCCCAAAAATGGGAAATTCGAATCTGGAACAGGATAAATAAGATTTTTAACTAAATGCGCTTTCTTTGGAGATATAGTGTAATATTCTCCTCTAAATGGGATTATTCTTACATCTAGCTTTTCCCCTGCCAGACTTGCAATCTTGTCACAGTATAGTCCTGCGCAGTTAATTACCAAATCTGCATCAATTCTCTGGTTAGTCGTTTGAACATAAGAATCATCAAATGACACTACTTCCTCATTAAAATAGAATTGAACATTACCTAAAACGTCTAAATCTTTTCTCATTTCTTCAGTAACCTTCTTATAAGCAACAATACCAGTCTGGGGCACCTTAATTCCTTTTATTCCCGTGCAATGCGGTTCAATCTCTTTAATTTGATTACTATTTATAAACTCTAAATCTTCCAAGCCATTTTCTATTCCTCGTTGATATAACTTGTCTAACGCATCTAATTGACCGTCGTTTAATGCAACTATAATCTTACCACATATTTCAAAAGGGATACCCTTTCGTTTACAAAAGTCTATTAAAAAATGATACCCTCGAATACAGTTTTTTGCTTTCAAACTTCCCGGCTTGTAATAAATCCCAGAGTGAATAACGCCCGAATTGTGACCCGTCTGATGACTTGCAACTTCAGACTCTTTTTCAATTATTTTTATATCCCAGCTTGGTTTAAGATTATTCAATTGATAAGCTGTTGATAGCCCAACTATACCCGCTCCAATTATTACAATTTCAGGCATTCACAAATTTATTATTTTTACATGAGGATAAAAGACAATCTGCGCAATTTAGATTATTACACCAATTTTTCACCTGATGGATAATTGCATGATCTTGCCATTTATTTTCAATTCTTTCACAATTATTTAAGTTATTCAAAAACCTTTGATGTATACCGATAACTTTTGGCTTCAATCCAATTAATTGACTCTGCCATAAACTTGAATTATTCTCTTTATTAAATGAATAATAAATGCCTATTGTATTTACCCAAACCTCAATCTGAAGGTTAATATTTATAGTTTTTGAATATTGGACCTTATAATCAAACCATTTGAAGAAACTTTGTACATCGCAGTAATTTTTCAGAACATCCCAATTCTCAAATGCATTTATTAAAAAATCAATAATTTGAAGCATTCTTTGTTCCAATGCTAATCCCCTATTTGAAGATGACTTTTCCCAATACCAATAATGTCTAGATATTGGATATTTTGATTTATATACTATTAGATCATTATTGAACTTAGTTAAAACATCGTCTTTTAGGAGTGTCTTTGTTATATCTAAACCTGTACGAACTATTAATAAATATATAATTTCACTGATGTTCTTTTTAAGAATAACTGAATCATTAACTTCATTTAGTGCAATTTCTAGCTGTAATCTGTTCCTATTATTTACAAAATAAGACGTAATCCAAAAGATAAATGAACGGCGAAAGTTACCCTTGTTCATTTCAACTTTATTTTTCAATTGTATTAATTGCTCTTGAAATCTAATATTCAAAGCCCTCTCAAATTGCGGACGAATTTGATTATTATAATTTTCCTGCCAATTCAAACCTAAACATTTGATTAATTGGTTTTGCGATTCATACAAATCTTTTACCTGAAAATAATCTGACAAAACTAATGTAGGTATGACTTCATCATTATAATTATTGATTAATGTGTCATTTTCCCATACTACATGAAGTATGACCTTATTATAATTTCTATCTTTATGATGTAAATGTAAATTCCAATCTGATGATTTAAAATGAATTTCAATATCACCCCAAAATTGCACACCATTAATTACAACATTAGCTCCTGTAAAATCTGGACCTTGACCAAAATTGAGAACACCTCGAGAATGTATTTTTAAGTTTAAATTATTCGATAACCTAAAGTTTTTGAGGTTTATTTTTTTATCCCAAAATTGCTGAATAATTGATTCAGGGAGTCTTTCTTTTTTAATCCCCATAAAAGAATTTACATAAATTCTTTTAATAGGTTTCTATGGTAGTATGTTGAATTCTAAAATGCTTAATTTCTTCTTTGATACTTTCTTTAATGAGCAATGAATCTGAATTATTCTTCAATTTCACTTCTAGAGTACAGGCATTTCGGGTAGTACTAATTGCCCAAACATGTACATTTTTTACTTCTAGAACTCCCTCAATTTGTTCAATTCTTAAATACATTTCATCTATAGAGATTTCATAAGGAACGCCATCCAAACTTAATCTCAATGTTTTACGAAACAAATTCCATGTACCATAAAGAATTACAACTCCAATTAATGCCCCGATCAAAGGATCAATACATGAAGGCCCGCCATAAATAATAAAAACCCCTCCAACCAGAACTGCGAGACTAACTAATACATCTGCAGCCATATGCAGAAATGCCGCCCTATTATTAAGCTCTTTTTCCTTAAAGAATAATAACGCTGTAAGTGTATTAATTAGAATACCCAATCCAGCAATCCCAACAACAATTTCCGAGTCAATTTTAGTTGGTATTTTTATTCTCAAATACGCATCGGAAAACATTTCTCCAACGGCCCAAAATAAGATAATACAATTTGCCAATGAAGCTAAAATAGTTCCTTTGGAATAACCATAAGTATATGTTTTCGTAGGTGATTTACTTGCCATAAAGAAGGCAAACCAACTAATTATTAGACCTAATACATCTGACAAGTTATGCCAAGCATCAGCTTTGAGACTAATTGAATTGACCTTCCAACCATAAAAAAACTCAACACAGACGAAAACTATGTTGAGTAATATTCCCCACAGGAATTTATTATTTACCTGCAGATGATGGTCGTGATGATCGTGATTATGCATTAAAACCCAAGTAATACTTCTTCCGGCTTTCTACCATCGAATAGCATTTCTGGATTTTCTAATAGGTTTTTAACTCTTACTAAGAAACTCACACTTTCCCTCCCATCAATTATTCTATGGTCATAACTAAGTGCAAGGTACATCATAGGGCGAACAACAATTTGTCCATTCACTACAACTGGACGCTCTACTATATTATGCATACCCAGAATACCACTTTGAGGTGGATTTAAAATAGGAGTACTCATCATAGAACCAAAAACTCCACCATTAGTAATCGTGAAAGTGCCCCCAGTCATTTCATCTATGCTTAGTTTATTATCTCGTGCTTTTAATGCTAATCTTTTTACTTCTTTTTCTATTCCGTCAAGACTAAGAGTTTCAGCGCTTCTAATAACTGGAACAACTAAACCTTTAGGTGCACTAACCGCTATGGAAATGTCACAGTAATCATGATAAACAATTTCCTCGCCGTCAAGACTTGCATTGACTGCAGGCCATTCTTTTAGAGCAATACAAACCGCTCTGGTAAAGAAACTCATAAAACCAAGATTTATCCCGAATTCTTCCTTAAAACGTTCTTTATATTGCTTTCTCAAATCCATTATAGGCTTCATATTAACCTCATTAAATGTGGTCAACATAGCGCTATCATTTTTAGCAGATACAAGACGTTTAGCAACGGTTTTACGCAGATTACTCATTTTCTCTCTACGAGATTCACGAGAAGAAGAATTAGTTCCTTTATATACACCCAATTTAACGATAGCCTCCAAGGCATCCACTTTGGTTATTTTTCCATTTGACCCCGTACCTTTGATATGATCTGGGTTAATACCGTATTCTTTAATTAATTCAACCGCTATAGGAGAAATATTTAAATCTCCAATCTCAATAGATTTATTTCCCTCTGTAGACTGGGATTCAACAGCTTTAGTTTCTACTATGGGTTTGGGTGATTCTTTAGTTTCTGCTGCTTTAGACTTTTCAGTTTTAGCAATCTCTGGTTTTTTTGCATTGGTATTAATTACGGCAATAACTGTATTAACTTCAATTGTATCTCCTTCATTTCCAATGAGTTTTTCAATTACTCCAGCTTTCTCCGCATTAACTTCAAAAGTTGCTTTATCACTTTCAAATTCAGCAATTGGATCATCCATTTCAACCCAATCACCTTCTTTTACCAACCACGTTGCAACAGTTACTTCACTAACTGACTCCCCTGGGGCGGGAACTTTTATTTCAAGTGCCATTATTATACAAATATAAAGATAGTTCTTCTATAGACGAATTAAACACAAACAAAAAATGCCCTTTATTAGGGCATTTTTTGTTTGTGTTAACTGTGTTTAATCTAATTTTATTCTTACCTCAACACACCTATTCTTTTCATCCTCGGTAAAAATTGGTTTCGCTTTACCAACCCCGTAATATTTGAGTCGGCTACTTGAAACTCCAAGTTTAGTTAATTCATTTACATAATAGGAAGCCCTAGCATCGCTAATTTCCATATTAATTTCATCACTACCTCTATCATCACCATGACCTATTAAAGTAACTGTTGCTTTAGGATTCTTGTTCAAAAAGTCTACAAGGAGCTTTAACTTTTCTAATTCTTTTGAATTTGTTGTTTTTGCATTAAACTCAAAGAAAATAATACTCTTTTGGGCAATATTACTTACCATCTTATATACATCTTGAGTATTTTCAGCAATTGTATCTACTACAACTACAGTATCTTCAACTACCGGACAACCAGCATTTTCAGTAATACCGGCAATATCTGGACAATCATCCTCACTATCAATTATACCATCACCATCACTATCTGGACACCCTTCAAATTCCTTTAAACCTGATACATCTGGGCATTTATCTTTTGAATTTGGAATTCCGTCTTTATCTGAATCAGGACAACCATTCAACGACACTATACCTGCCTCATTTGGACAAGCATCATCAAGGTCAAAAACACCGTCATTATCTGTATCTGTTGGACAGCCAAAAACATTTACATTTTGTGCATATTTTTCTGGTGTATTAGGACATTTATCTTTTTTATCATTAACACCGTCTTTATCTGAATCTCCAGGGAAAATTTCTTTTAAACGGAATGTAACCTGAGCAGTAGGTCCTAACCAAAATGCCCAACCTGCTTTCACGCTAAATATGCTATTCTCGGGATAATAACTTATTCCTAGATCTTGCCTACCAGTGAATGGAAACAATTCAGGACGAGGGGTCATCATATCAAAAATGGCTCTACCATAATAAGCGGATATTTTATTATTAATCTTGTAGGTTAAACCTATATTATCAATAAGTCTGTTACCCGGAAAAATATTTACTGTAGCATAAACTCCCATTTTTTTCTTCCAGAATAATTCAGGATAAAATACCGACACACGAGGGGCAAAAGAGGTAGTTCCGTTGTACATTACTAAATCGGCACCACCACCAATTTCTAATCCTTGTGAAAATAACGACTGTGCCGTCATTAATAGTGTAAAAATTATACCAAAAACTTTTTTCATTTAAAATAATTTTTTTCAAATATAGCCTTGTAATTTTTTGTTTTACATAAATTTTTGTTAAAAATTGGTAAACTGTATAAAAAAATTTACAAATGGACCTCTAATTCCGATTATGTTTTGTAAAGCTTATTACTATTAACAGTAACGATACTATCATCATTACACCCCCAATTGGGGTAAGAAATCCAATTTTTTTTAGCGCAGTACTTAAAATTTCATTCAAAGCAATTAGCCATAATGAGATTGAAAATAAAATACTACCAAAAATAAATAATTTTAATAATCCATATTTACCATAAAGCTGATTACTAATAATTTCATTTTTATTATGCTGAACAAAATTAACCACCGCCATTATTAAAAATGACGAATAAATCCAATATTCACAACCCGTTTCCCATACATTGATATACTTCTCACTTATTCTACTTTCTAACCCGTGAGCACCAAAGGCACCTAGACCTATACCAGATGCTAACATAAAAATTGCCAATGCCATTAAATTTCTTCTCATTATTGAATTAAATTGAAATTTTTGCGCCAATAAAGATCCCTAAAGGTGGATTAGGAATAAAGTTAATTTCCTCAAACTGGGTATTTGTAATATTAGTTGAGTTGAAATAAATCATGTAATCCCTTTTGAAATATGAATTTTGGTAAGAAATTTTTACATCAATCAATGAATACGTATTTGAACTTTGTTGTCTATTGATAGACCTCCATGTGGCATTTAGGAATAGGTTATTGAATATCTCAAAATTTGCATTTACAATAGATTGAACTCTGACAAAATTTAAATTTACTTTGGACTCCCAACCGTCTTCTACCAAGATAGAATTTTGCATAGTGTTAAAATCCCAATTTAAACTGAAGGTTCTTCCAAAATATTCCTTTCTGAATGATACCCCGCCTTCAATGCCAGTAAAATTTATTTCTTGGTAATTTTGTGGCATCCATGTTTGGCTTGTATCTCTTTTAACCCAATCAATAGAATTTGTAGTTTGTGTATTATAAATACTTAAATGACTTGAAAAATCTCCTTGTGTATTTCGAATACCTACTTCTTTACCTATTGCAAACTCAGACAACAGCAATGGGTTACTCAAATTATTTGGACCGTTATAATATAAATCAGTGAAAGTAGGCACCCTCTGTCCCGTACCCATTGATCCATATAGTTTCCAGTTCTTGTATACCTCAGCAGAGAATTCAATCCCTGGATAATATTTCAATCCCGTTACCTCGGAATTCATCATATACCCACCTAATGAAACATAAAATACATCCCATAATCGTTGCGAAAAATCAATATAAGATCCCCAAAAATTTCTTTGATGATTCCCTAAATTATTACTCTGTATAGATTCTTGTCTTGCTTCAACGCCCAAACCTAATTCTCCGTTGAAAACTGGAAGCAAATAATTTACTTCTTGCATTTGAACTTTTGAGCTATGTTTATTTTGATATATGGATGGTTTTTGACGAATGTATATGTAATGATCATAATTCCATCGATTTGATATATTAACTGAAATTGAGGCTTTTTCCGATTTTAAGAATTCTGCGGAAAAGTTTAAAAACTGCGTATTTACAATTTCAATAGCTTCTTTATCATTTGGTGCAGCGTAAAAGTAACTTGCTCCAAAACTATTATTTGCAGCACCTCCAAGAATACTAATGGAAGCATCGACTGAAGAATTATAAGCATTTATTCCTGCAATAGATTTATATGAATTGAATTCAGTATTATACCTAGACCCTTCACCTCCGAAGTATTCAAAATTAGCCCAAGCATTTATTTGTTTTGATCCACCTTTTAAATTGGCTTTAATTCCTTGGTTAATTCTATTACTTGAATCGCTTGGATAAAATGAATTTAATATCCCCTCAATTGTTAGGTGCTTTTCATCCGTTTTTATGTCCTTTCGGGTAATAATGTTAATTACACCTGACAAAGCATTTAATCCATACCTTCTGCCCATTGGGCCCTTAATAACTTCAATTCTCTCAATACTCGCCAATGGTATAGGAAGATTCATTTGATGATGCCCTGTTTGAGGATCACTCATGCGAATGCCATCAACCAAAATCAATACCTGATCAAATGATCCCCCTCGAATAGATGCATCTGACTGCACTCCTAAAACACTTCTTTGACGCAAATCAACTCCTGCCACCACATTTAGAACGCTTACCACATCCTGATATGGCAGGCTCTCAATTTGTTTTTTGGTTATTATTGATATTGTATTACCGCTTTCATCCAATCGGGTAATAGTTCGTGGAGATGTAATATACGTTGTTCCTAAATTAATCGTTTCCGTTGTATCATATTGTGCTGAAACAAAAAAAGCATTAACACAATAGATTAAAAACAAAAAAGTTCTTATTCTCATAAAGTAAATAGTTATTTTCTTTTAAACTGTTCAATCAAATGCAATAAGTATTCGCGATGTGATTTTAACTGTATCCTAATGAAACTATTATTAGTTGTATTATCGGTTATTGCGCTTCTAGAAATATTTTCTATGTAATCGATTTGATTATAAAGTGCAGATTTTACAGATCCAGACAAATTTTTATTCTGAATCATTTTAATAAGTTTTTCAGTGTAAAAAATTTGAATATTCTGTCTCACAGGGTCTGGTAAGGTATTTAAATCACTTTCAAAAAATGCAAATGACAAATCATTGAGCATTTCAAAAGTTGAATAATTGCCACCTAATGCACTGTATTCGGACATCCTCGCTAATACATTTGGATGCAATAAATGTGCTAAAACATTTTCTTGAATTCGTTGTATTGCTTCTTGCATTTTAGGTTCTTCTGAACTTCCGAAGAAGTTAAATCCTCTCCTTTGTTTTTGTAAGTAATTACCTACTCCATTTGGAATATTTATAGCATTTGGATTAAAAAGGTGCTCGCGGAGTAAACTCATTGCCCTTTTTTGTTGCTCTCTAGATACAGGTGTATAAGGCTTTGTTAATTCGGTCTGTCCGGGTGTAAATCTTTCTACGAATACCCCACCTATATATCTTGAAATTACTCCCATTTGAGTACCATAACTTCCTAACAATACTGAATATTGCGATACCAAAGGTTGATAGCTTTCAAATCCTTGTGAATTATAATCTTTAAATAATAATTCTAACTTTTCTTCGATCATTTTAACTTGGCTCTCTGCAAACCCCATTGCATCACTACTCAAATCACCAATCATTACACGCGGATCGATGGCTTTACCCGGTGTTCTCATATCATCTGCGTCATTTCCAAAAGCATGTTCATGTAAAAGTGATTCCGAAAGAACTTGATTCAAACGAAGTTCTTCATCTTTCGCATTTTCCATTGGGATGCTATAACCATAATTAATTGCCCATAAATCATAAGGCCCAGGACTAGTTTGACAATACTGAACTGAAACAGTATCTGTAGGAAAGTTTATTGCTGGGTAATCCATAACAGATCCTATCAAACCATTCTTGGAAGTGAATTCTTTATCACGAAGTTCATCAAGGTTACACAACTGGGAAGCCTTCATATTATGATTAAGCCCAAGAGTATGACCCATTTCATGTAAAATTAAATAATGCAGAGATTCATATAAGAGTCTGCTCATCTCACTAGAGTCATTAAAGCCTTTATTTAAAAGTAGTTTAGCGGTTTCTGTTTGATGATGTAAAATATAACTTGCATTACAATTAGAAGAACTACTGGGCAAGTTGTAAATATCATCATATTTCACACGATTTGTTAAAAATACATACTCAAGCATGATATCTGCACCTAATATTTCACCTGTTCTAGGATTAACAAAACTCGGTCCATAACCACCAAATGGCGGATTGGGAGAAGATGTCCATCTCAAGACATTGTATCTAATGTCTCCAGCATCCCAAGTGGCCGAATCGGGTTGAACATTTATTTGAATCGCATTGATAAATCCAAGGGGTTCAAAGGCCTTATTCCATTCTAATGCAGCATGTTTAATTATAGGAATCAACGCTTTTGGCGTGGTATTTTCAATCCACCAAACAATAGGTTTTACAGGTTCACTCTTTAGAGCGTTAGGGTCTTTTTTCTGCAAGTCCCAACGGTGAATAAGGTCACGATAATTCACATATTCAGCCGAAGTCATATCATTTACAGTCTCTGTAAAATATCCAATTCTGTAATCGTCTCTACGTGGCTGAAAATTATTATCTGGCATTTCAATTAAACTATGTTGAAGTATAATTGAAATATATCTAGAGTCCGTTACTGCAGATGAAGCACCTCCATTGGAATTTGGATTATCAAAGACATATCGTACTATGATATCACAGTTCGCTGGATATGTTTTCAATTGTTCATATTGAGTTTTTTCTTTTGACAATTTACCAGCAGAAAAACCTTTTGAGTTGCCACGATCACCGGACTTAACTGGGTGTAAATCCTCACTCAAGAATAGTTCATCTGCTGAAATAATTATCAAAGCAGTATCCTCAGCAATAATTTTTGTTGAACTTAAAACGGCATCAGAGATATTTGCGTTTGCACTTTTAGAAATCGGATTTTCTGCATCAAAATAGTATGATGTATTTTGTTGAACAACTTCTATTTTATCGAACTTTCTATTAAATCTAATTATTCTACTTCCCCTATATGAACCTCTATGATGACCAACCTCTGTGACTCCGTTTTCGGTGTATGTAAAGTGAATAAAATCTTTACCTAATTGTTCTTTTTTAACCGCAATCAAGGATTGACCTGTTGTGGAATCGAAATAAAAGTCGAATAGTCCCTCCTTTTTATGTTTCCCTTTTATTTTAGATTCGATTGACTGCTCTTTCTTAGACGATTTTTTATTAGATTTCTTCTTACCGAACCATTGAGCATCCGATTTAGACGAAACAAAAAATGTCGCCAAAATCAAAGTCAAAATTGATTTATGCATATTACAAATTTACGCAGAATATATAATGCGTTAAAATATTGCCATTTTGCAATGGAAACATTCCTAACTGGTTAATATTATTTTCAGGTAAGGATTGAAAATGAATCAAACTTACTTATCTTTGCACTCCCGTTTGGAAATGTTTTTACCAACCCTTGCATTTTCAAATAAACGCACTCGTAGCTCAATTGGATAGAGCATCTGACTACGGATCAGAAGGTTTGGGGTTCGACTCCCTACGAGTGCACGATTGAAAGCCATCCTTATCAGATGGCTTTTTTTTTTGGAACAACCTACAATTTCCTTTGTGACTTTTATAGCAATATGAAGCGAGATAGGATTAATAATTAATCTTTTAAAAATAAAAGCAGGATTAACCTGCTTTTATTTTTGTAATTAATTTAAAAACTTATTTTATTCCTCATGTTCTGATGCGCTGTAATAGTATTCTTTTACCAATTTAACGATATCGTTAACAAGGTTTTTAGTTTCAATCAATAAGTTAAAATAGAGAGTGGTATTTCTAGGACTCTCTTCCTCTTGTCTTGTTCTGGAGATTTGTTTGTTTATTTTCTCTGATAACAGATCAAGTAATTCATCTTTTTTATCTAAGCATTTTTTTAGACTTACGAAATTCTTTGATTTAAATGCTACTTCAGCATCGTTTAATAAACTATCTAAACTTCTTTGTACTTCACGAAAATCTAATAATTGACCTGTGCTTAAATGTTTGTGGTTATTATCTACATGCTTATAGCTTTTTCTAACAATATATTCGAGTGATTGAGATGTATCTGTAAGATTTGCCAATACCATTATATAAAAATTACTTCCTCTTACGCTAGTCTCATTTAAGTTTTTAATGAAATAAAACAAATGATTCCTTAATTCCTCAACTTCCTCTTCGAATTTAGTTACTGATTCTTTGGCCTTTTTTAGAGATTGCATATCGTAATCTTCTATCCCCATTACTACATTTGAGTAAATTTCACGTGTTCTAGATAGAGATAAAGAAATATTTTCGGCGCTTTCATCTACCATCCCTTGCACTGTTTTACTCGCTGATTTTCGTAAAGTTCTGAAGTTAACTTTTCGCTTTGCTCTGCGTTTGTGGTTTAAATAATTCCTCACCACTAGGACTGCTGCAAGAATTAATAAAATTGCAATAGCGGGACCTTTCCCCATGTATATCAAATAAGTAAGAACCGCTGCTGCTGTAAAAGCAACTAAAGCAGTGGCGAACCACCCTCCTATTACTTTAAATACTCCTGCAACTCTGTATACAGCGCTTTCACGTCCCCAAGCTTTATCCGCAAGAGAGGTACCCATAGCAACCATAAAAGTAACATAAGTAGTAGAAAGTGGTAATTTCATACTGGTTGCAATAGAAATAAGGATTCCGGCTACTGCTAAGTTAATAGATGCACGAATTAAATCAAATGCAGGTAATTCTTTGGACTTTTCTGGACTTACTTTTATTTCTTCATTGCTGAAACTCTTTTCTATTCTATTGTTGAATTTTTCAGGCAATATTTTTCCAAGAGCCGATGCCAAATTAGATGATCCTTTTACGACTCTTTTAGATAACAAATTTGGTTTAAATTTTTCTTCGGCATCTCCTTGACGAGATAAATTTATTGAAGTATCTGCAACAGTTCTGGCTTTTTTAGAAAACCATAGGGTAAGAACCATGATACCGCCAGCAATAATCAATAACATTGGCTCCGTGGGAACTTTTTCAGAAAGTACGTTCATTGAAAACTCATTTGCCGCAATTCCAGAAACAGACCACGCCTCATAACTATGATATGCCGCCATTGGAACCCCAATAAAATTGACTAAATCATTACCGGCAAATGCCAATGCTAATCCAAATGTACCAACACCAATAACAACATGTAATACATTCCATTTAATTACTTTATCTATGAATGCTGAAAGAAGAGTAAAAAACAGAAACATGCCTATAATTAATAATCCGGTATTTGCGGCTATAAATTCTTTAATATCTCCATAAAATGGAGTTCCTTTTAGTCCCTTGTAGAAAATGAAGTAACCAATTGCAGTAAAGCAAATTCCAGCAAATATAAATCCGAAACGCTCAGCCTTCTTTTCATACTTGAATGTAAAAACCAATCGTGATATCCATTGCACTAACATCCCCACCGAAAAACTAATTATTACCGAAAGTAATATCCCTGTTATAATGGTTTTTGCTTTTTCCGTATTTATATACTGACCTAAGTTCGCTATTGTTTGATCATCACTCAATCCTATTTTAATTAGAGCCATTGAAACCGCTGCTCCCAACAAATTGAAAACAATAGAAACCGTAGTAGATGTTGGCATTCCAAGTGTATTGAAGAAATCTAATAATAAAATATCCCCGATCATAACTGCCATAAAAATGAACATTATTTCATCGAAATAAAATTCACTCGGCATAAAAATACCCTTTCTAGCAACTTCCATCATACCACTGGAAAATACTGCACCAATAAAGACTCCTAAACTAGCAATAATCATTATCTTTTTAAACGAAATTGCTTTTGATCCTAAAGCCGAGCTCAGGAAATTAACTGCATCATTACTAACGCCAACAATTAAATCAGCAACTGCTAATATTGCGAGTGCTACAATAATGAGAAAATAAATACTGTCCATTATTTAAAATTATTAATTAAAAGTGAATATCAAATCCTGTTCTTAAGAGTAGACCTTTTGGTTGACCCTCAGTTTCTGTGTAACTAAGGTCTGCTTGTACTTTTAGTTTGTGCCCCGAAATATATTTGCTAATTCCGAGAGTATATTGATTTAGGTTTTTTATTCCTGAATATTTTTCAAAGTTGACTTGTGTATATCTACCTACTAATTCTACCTTATTATTAACAAAAATACCTAATTGTGAATTGAATGAATTACCATCAATTACTGTACTGCCTGTTTTTACTCCAAATTCATCCTTAGCAATAGGATCTGCGGTTTTTCTTTTTGCCCATTCCCACATTGCGGATATACCCTTGTATTTAAACATCCCATCTATAAACTGAGAGGTAATATCAGTTTGATAAAGTGACGCATTAGGGATTGTCATATATTTACCCATTGCAGACTGAGTTTTAACTGCCTTATTATTAAAATTATAAGTGTAAGTAAGCATTAATTTAGGAGATTCCTCACGATAGATTGCGGCCTGAACGTAATCCCCTTTCTTTGCAAATTCACCAAAAGGCAACCATTCAAATCTTGCAGTATATTGCAAACCGCCTTCATTACCAGTGGCAATATTACGACCTTCCCCCTGAGTAATTGCAATTTTTTCTTTCGTTACCATTTTACCAAAAACCTTTGATTTGTGTCGCACTTGGAAACCCATGTCACGATCCAAGGTGAAATATTTATTCAGCAATGAACGGTCAATTAATTGCAAATCACCAGATGATACAACACGTTCAACATTTCCCGGCATTTTTGTTTGCCCGGCCCAAAGTTCCCAATTTTTTGCAAACTTCCACTTGATAACCGCATCTAATATATAGCGAGGAGAATTTTTAGTATATTGATCGGCACCACTCATATCGTTATTAGACAACCCAAATTCCATTTTATATACAATATTTGGATTCAAAGCCCATCCGTCGAACTTAAAACGAGCCCTTCTAATGAGGAAAGAATGGTCTACAGGTGATAATTTGTCGTTAGAAAAATTTGAACCCACCTCGTACCTTGCCTGCATTCTTGGGGCAAACTTTACACTAAATGAACTGTCGCTTGCCACGTAGTTTAATAAACCTTTACCAA
The DNA here is from genome assembly GCA_030834125.1 of Bacteroidota bacterium. GTDB lineage: Bacteria > Bacteroidota > Bacteroidia > NS11-12g > UBA955 > VMCP01. Next base: position 72,487 of record JAURFW010000009.1, read on the forward strand.
AACTTGTTTGATGTACTGAATGCTGGCTCATTAGAGGAAGAGATGTAATAACTCCAACGAAGATAGAAGTAATTGTTTTTATCATTGTGTTAAATATTTGTTACAAAACAAACCCTCTAATGTTATCTTAATGTTACGTAATTAATAATAAATAAACACTAGCATAACATTAGTTATAATCACCCACAAACCACAACACATAATCAAATGCATACTAATAATATAACCAAAAAATGATACGTTATATCTTAACTTAAATTTAACGATTGGACTCAACGCAAATTATAATTAGAAAACAAAACACCCAAGAAGTATCACATCGCACCTTCATTTATGATACAATTCCAAAATTGGTATTGCCATTTATTTTTGAATTATATTTTAAATTCATTGTGAATGAGAATAATACTTTTGTTTTTTAAGAATGGCAGCAAAAAGAACCAACACAAGTCACATTTTATATTTATTAAAATATAGATTAAGCCTTACATTTGAAATATGTTGAAAAGCCGCTATTTCTATTTCGCTTTTGCATGTTTTGTACTATTTATAAATGCACGTTGTGGAAATTCATCCAAGTCAAGTAGTGTAATTATTAAAAATGCAACTGCACTAAACATAAATAATAATGCAGATTCTGTAACAATATCTTTAGTTTTTGGTGGTGATTTAATGGGACATGGTCCACAGATAAGAGCTGCATGGGATGATTCATTAAACGATTATAACTATCGTAGTGGATTTAAATTTCTCAAACCATATATTGAAAACTCGGATTACGCTGTTGCTAATTTAGAGGTAACTCTTGCTGGACCACCTTTTACAGGTTATCCTCAATTTTCATCACCATCGGCATATGCTCGCGATGTAAAATGGATGGGTTTTGAAGCATTATTTACTGCAAATAACCATTCTCAAGATCGAGGTAAGTCAGGTTTAATCAATACTATTTTAACGCTGGATAGTTTACAAATAGACCACACCGGTACATTTATAGATTCACAAGAATTTGAAAGAAACTACCCATTTATTAAAACTATAAAAGGAGTAAAAATTGCCTTTTTAAACATGACCTATGGCACTAATGGATTGACTGTAGAGCCACCCACAATGGTAAATATGATAGATACTAATTCTATTAAGAGAGACATTTCTAAGGCCAAGGATAATGGCGCTGATCTTATAGTTACGTTTATTCATTGGGGACTAGAATATGAAAGAAAAGAAAGTCCGGTTCAAAAAAACCTTGCCCAATTCATCGCAGATAATGGCTCAGATCTTATAGTTGGAATGCATCCACATGTGGTTCAGCCAATAAGCAATATTACCGCCGTTGATGGAAGAATTGTTCCGGTGGCCTACAGCATAGGGAATTTTGTTTCCAACCAAAGAGATAGATATAAAAATGGAGGTATTCTTTGGAAGGTTTCAATTTCATCAAATAAATCAAAAGTAAAGATTGAGAATCACGAATATCTACCATTTTGGGTACACAAAGTGCTACCTCAAGACATAGATAGTAACTTTAATAAAAGAGGTTATTACTTGATCCCACCAGGCAAATTAAAGCTACTACCAGCATTAATGAAAAAAGACGCAGCCTTATTTTTTAATGATACCAAGGAATTACTTTCAAACGAAAAGCAAAGCGAGTTTCAACAGTAAATTGCGATTGACTTATCGTAACAAATGGAAAGTTGCTCTATCTGATTGTCTTAATCTTAAACCTGCAACTTCATATCGGTAGTTAACAATTACGATATATGTTCCTTGTGGTGATAGCGCACCATTAACAGCACCATCCCATCCATCGTCATTGAGGTCTCCTTCATAAACTTTCGCACCCCAGCGATTATAAATGGTATATTTCATTTCGAGTACATTGTAAGTAATTGGCTTATAACGATCATTCCTGGCATCATTTTGCGGAGTAAATGCGGTGGGCAGATATAGCCTGCAATTACTTTTTTGATAATTTACAACGATCTCATCTGAGATAGAACCACAAATATTTGTAGCAATTACTTGATAGGTTCCAGGTTCGGTTATTCTTCTTTTAGGGGTTGTTTTACCATCAGACCATTTGTAAGTAGTATTCCAATTATCAATTTCAATATCAAGAATATCAGTTTTACATAAGGTAGTATCATTTCCTAAATCAACCACAGGAAAAGGATATACCCAAGTATATTGCTCTGAACTATCCCAACAACCTTCTCTCTGAATAACATACTTAACAGTATCTCTCCAAAGAATTGATGGAGTATAATCAGAATTTACCATATTCTTTCCTGTAAAAATTCCTCCAGTCTCTTGCGGAGTAATGCTAAAAGTCCCAGTATTCTGACAGTAATAATCGGGTAATTGGGTAAACCTTGTATTGGGCATTGGTTTTACTCGAACAAGAGTAATAATAGTATCGAAACAACCAGCAGTGTTACCAACTATTAGTCGAATTGGCTTTGTGCCTGATGTTTTAAATGAATGATCAACTAAGGCTAATGTAGAATTCTTTTCACCAGCTATATCCCAATTCCATTGAACTATCCCTAGAGAATCATTGCTATTATCTATGAATTCAAAATAATTTACTGATAAACATTGAGGTGTATCATTAATACCTATTATAGCCTGTGGCTTTGGATAAATACGAATTAATTTAAATGTTGTATCCAAACATCCACTATCAGATTCTCCAATTAATCTAACTTTTACGACTCCAGAATTATTGTAGTATTTATTTACAATGTTACCCTTGTATATATTCGGATCAGAAGCACCTAAATCCCAATAATTTTCCATAATACTTCCTCTTTCAATATTGGCTTGGATAGTAAATTGAAAATTTTGATTATTTATACATTGATCTGAATCATTAACAACTATGCTCATTTCCGGGTTAGGATTAACATATACCAATAATTGCGTTGAATCCATACAGCCAATATTTGATTTTCCTAAAAGAACTGTATTATAACTTCCAATATTTTGGAAGTAATGTGACGTATCGGCTTTACTCGTATCGATAGTACCATCGCCAAATTTCCATATATGATCAAATGTCCCTTCAGCAATTTTACTATTTGAAAAATATAAAAACTGTTGATTCCTAATACATTGCCCTTCATCATTTACTACAAATGACATTTCTGGCATTGCTCCTACATATATATCAGCATAACTAGTATCTTCACAACCTTCATTTGATTGTGAAATTAGACGTAAATAATACCTACCATGTGACTTATAAATATGCGTCAACGTGTCTAATGTAGTTTGACGCGTTGTACCATCGCCTAAATCCCAAAAATATGTTACCGTCCCGTATTTAATCCGTGTAAGATTTTCGAATTCAAATTTATTTTGAGTTAAACATTGCACCGTATCATTGATTCGAAATTCATTTTTTGGAGAAGGATGAGTTATTACTGTTTTTATTGTTGAATCAACGCATCCCTGATCAGAAGTTGAAATCAATTTTATAGTATAGGTTGAATCTTGTGGAAAATTATGCACCCATACTTTTTGATTACTTATGGTACCATCACTTAGAAGCCAATTTGCAGAAGTTGTTCCTTCAATAATGGTGGAGATATCTGAAATTTCAAAACGCTGGAGCACAAAACATTGCGTTGTATCATTAACATCTATCGCTGGTTTTGGCATTGGGTTCACTCTAATTATTCTTGAGAACGTATCCCAACATCCATTTTCGGAAGTTGCCTTCAAAAGTGGGCGTTTGAATCCATATAAGCTATAAAAATACCCAGGATCCTTATCGGTTGAACTGGAATTGGTCTCATCAAAAAGCCAATCGTAAGTAAGGCTTCCTTTTGCAATAGTAGTTTGGTTTGTGAATCTGTAAAAATTCTGATTTAAACATTGAGCACTGTCACTAGTAGTGAATGAAGTCATTGGTTTGGACCATACCCAAATTTTACGGTCGGTAGTATCTAGGCATCCAAAATCTGACTCTTGAACTAGTAAGGTGTTATAGATAGTATCATTGGGAAAAGTTCTTGTTATTACTTTGCTTAGTCCGGTACTATCGAAAAAGATCCATTTACGTTTTAAACTACCCTCTGCAATTTTAGAATTATCCGTAAACTCAAAACTTTGATTATTTATGCATTGTTGAGTGTCGTTGATTAAGATTTCCGCTACCGGCATTGGATAAACGGTAAGTGAATTGTACGATGTATCTGCGCAATTAAAATCACTCACACTGATGAGTTTAACCTCATATGATCCATAATTAGAGAAACTATTACTAGAAATCATCCCTGTATCAGATACATTATCTGAGAATTGCCATTGGTGAGATAAAGTCCCTTCACTAATCAAAGATTGACTTTTAACATTAAATTTATGATAACGGAAACATTGAGTTGAATCGTCAACACTAATTTGAGCAACTGGCATTGGCCTTATAACTATCGGCTTAGAGATCGTATCTTCACATAAATTATCACTAATAACTCTTAGCAATACCTTATAAGTACCCTCTTTTGAATAGGACTTTTTCGGAGATTTTAGTGCAGAGTTACTTCCACCATCACCAAAATCCCAGACATAGTTTAATGTTCCATATTTGATTTGAGTAAGATTATCAAATGAAAATAGATTTCCTCTTAAACACTGTGAGTTCGTATCAATTAAAAAATTTGGATAAGGCTTAGGTTGTACAATTAGTGTTCGTTGCAATGAATCTACACAAGCAAAATCTGAAGTTCCAATTAGTTTAACAATATGATTCGTATCCTTATTAAAATTTATACTTAGGTTGTTCCCAGAAAAGCTGGAATCACCATTAATTATCCAATCAAAATATAAGCTTCCGCTTGCAATAGTTGATGTGCTTTTCAAACTAAATAAATTATTATTAACACATTGATCCGTATCATTAATTGAAAACGACACAACGGGCATTGGTCGTACATAGGTACTTTCAATAACAGAGTCTTTACAGCCAAAGTTGGAGGTTACGATAAGTTTATTTAAAAAAGTACCATGTGATGTAAAACCCTTTTTGGGATTGGCAATTGAACTAACTGTTCCATCTCCAAAAACCCAATTACTCCCTATTGATCCCGCATTTACAGTTGAATTATTGGTAAATATAAATTCATTTTGATTTAAGCATTGACTGCTATCGTTAATGACAAAATCTACAACTGGCATCTCTCGAACCCAGATATCTATGGAAGTTGTATCTGCACACCCGAAAGCAGATGTTGATATTAATGTAACTGTGTGCTTACCGGTATCTGAGTATGTTTTTTGTGGTGTCCTTAAGGTACTATTGGTAAAGTCTCCAAAATCCCAATTACTACCTATGCCCCCCCATCCAATTTTGCTAATATCTACAAAATTGAATTTATTAGTGGTTAGACATTGACTTTTATTATTAACCATAACATCCGCTTTAGGCATTGGGTAAACTTGTACTGATTTAAAGGTAGTATCCTTACAACCTAGAGCTGTTTCTGTAAATAGTTGAACTTTATATATGCCCGAATCTGAGTAACTGTGTACTACTTGAGTTGAATTAGCATAATTTGCATCGCCAAATGCCCATTTTACTTGGTATGTGGCTGATGAATTAGACTGATCAGTAAATGTAAATTCATTAATATTTAAACACTGTTTATTATCATCAATTAAAAAGTCAGGATTTACAGATGGCAAAATCCTAACTTGCGAATATGCTGTATCCGTGCATCCATAGTTAGAAATTGAGACTAATTCAACCCTATAGATTCCCGTGTCTCCAAATGTTTTATTTGTAATTATTTTTAAATTACTACTAGTTGAATTTGACCAATTCCAAGTGGCAACGGTACTTCCCGAAGCAATTTTTGAATTATCTTCTAAGTCAAAATGATGCTGGTTAAAGCACTGAACTGAATCATTTGAATGGTTGATAATTGCATCTGGATTTGGATCAACAAAGATCCATCTCTTTGTTGAATCAACACAACCATTAACCGTTTCTAAACGCAATGCTACCTGATAATAAGTAGCAGTATCGTACAAATAGTTAGGTTCATAAATTTCAGATGAATCTCCATTCCCATAATTCCATTTCCAAGATTTTAAATTTTGAGTAGAAGTTGAATTATTTACAAAATCAGTTGAATCTCCAAAACAAACGGCGTTGGCATAAAATGATGGATTCGGTTTTGAATAAACGAGGACATCCTTGGTGATTTTTTTGCTACATCCCGCAGAATTCAACACCAGTAACTCCACAGAATATTTTTTACCCAGATTGAAAATTTTCTGGGGATTCTTTAAAATACTTGAACTACCATCGCCAAATTTCCAATTCCAATTTTTTATGTAATCATTATAGGTCTCCGATGAATCAAAGAATAAAACTGTTTGTTCTTCACATGCAGTAATAAATCTAAAATCAGGTTTCGGTGGAGGAGAAATTTTAACATCTCTAACAAAACTGTCTGCACAAAAATTATCTGCTACTGCCCAAACTATGACTGTATAAGTACCTGTATCTCCATATGAGTGAGCCACCGGCCAAATTGCATTAGGAATAATAAATTCACCAGAAGAAGTACCATCACCATAGTCAATATTCATATACCTAATTGTACTTGATGACATAGTACTATTATTATAAAATTCGGTACTTAAACTATCACAATTTGTTACCCAAGACAAATTTGTAACTGGTGATTCGTTAACAACTACTTCTTTTTTTGCGATAATACTCGTATCTGGGTATATACTTTCACATACCTTGTTAATACCATTAAGAACGAATGAACCACGAGCAACTAGAAATGGATAAAATTTACCGTAACCATTATACGAAAGATTAACATTCGTATCTAGCGTGGTTGTTAATACATTATTATTCACATCTCCAAATTTCCAAGTATACTCATTTGCACCAAAACTATTGTTTTTAAACTCTACATCCAGCGGCGAACATCCTATAGAATCACCAACAAAATCAAATCTAGAAATAGGCCCGACAATATGAATTTTTTTTGAAATTGAATCTGTACATCCCTGACTATTCCGTACTATTTGAGTGACATTGTAAGTACCTGAAGTGAAGTATCTCGCAGGATTTTCGAATAAACTTTGAGGGTATAGAGCCCCAAAATTATAAGTCCAACTCACTATACGATCGCCAGGCAATTGTGCCGAATTCGCAGAATCATAGGTTGTAGCCGTTGAGTTGAATTTTACCGTTTGTGGGCACAAGAAAGTGTCTGAATTTGTTTTGAATCCGGGATAGACTCCTGAAGAAGAAATTAACACATGGTTTGACACAGTATCTCTACATCCCGTGCTATCAATTGCAATCATCGAGATTCTAAAATATCCAGGTTTATTATATGTAAACTTTAAACTTTCACCTAGTGTCTGAAATCCAGCGCCGTCTCCTAAATCGAATAATAATTTTTCTTTACCCGTATTATTTCTAGCAGTATTAGAAAAATAACCTAAAGTTTCCCTGTTTGCAGGATAATACTCTGTAGAGTCTACAATAGTTAAACTATCTAATCCTGCACATAATAAACTTGAACTTGTCGTAAAATGTGCTCTAGTACCAACGTGGACCCACATACCTGAATCAAGAATACATCCGTCAGGAGTCGTTACAAATAATGAAACATAATAAGATCCTGATTTTGAATAACTGTGAAATTGAGAAGATTGTGAGGTTGTATCAATAATGGTTCCGTCACCGAAATTCCATTTAAACCTTGTATTTTTAGTTTGATTTGAATCAACAAGTGAGAAACGCATAACATCACCAGCACAAAAATGAATGGAATCGTCGTAACTAGAAGTAAAATTTGGATTCATTCTATTTACCCTAATCACTTTTGGAAACCATGCTGTATCTCTACATGGAACGCCAAGAGAATCAATCCCATTGGCAACTATCAAACCTATGGTTACATAACCACTAGAATCACCGGCATCCAGATCGGTATAATTATGTTCTCGCGAATAATATTCCCAGTATGAAGAAAAATTTCCTGAACGAGCAGCGGCAGCAGAATCCCACATTATCCAATAGGTAGGGGTCACACACGATGGTTTTAACGTATCGGTCCAAGTGAATTTTACTGATTTATCTTGATAGATTTTATCAGGGCCAGGACAGGCAAAAGTATCAGATGGAATTAGTGCCCCTTTTGCGCTTGGCTTCATTAATGGGACTGGCAAAATAGTAGAATCCGAACAACCAATGACTGTATCCCTAACAACTAATTTGGCTAAATAACAAGAGTCCCGTGTAGAAGCATAAAAATGCTTAAAGTTCAATGAATCCTTTGAATAATTACAATTACTTCCGACATTAACTCCATTCTTAGTATCAATCACACAATTTCCTGCTCCCAAATCTCCGGCCGACCAAAATGCCTGAATGTGTTTATTTTTATAAGCGTATGAACGGTTCTTAAAGTAAACAGTATCTCTATTTTGACATTGGTAACGATTTACTACATCACCTATATATGCTCTTGGGCCATAAATAACTAAAGAATCAAACACTACAGTACTATCACATCCATTTACTGAAATACTAAAGGATATCGGATATGTCGTAGCTAATGAATATCTATAAATATACGCATTTGATTTTACCGAATATGGAATTTTCCATTCATAGGAGGCACCTGGTACTTTACTTTGAAAAAAAGACACTCTATTCCCATTTAAACATTGACTGTAAATTGAATCAATTCTAGCATCAACAACATATGAAGTATTTCTTAAGAGCGTTGAAGCCGTAAATGTATCTCTACATCCAAATGTATCTTGAATAACAAGCATGGGTTTTAATAAACCATTCTTTGTATAGGTATGATTGGGTTTATAATATGGACTATATTCTATCGCACTGGTATCTCCCCAAATCCAAATCACACTATCTACCGCCGCGGAGTCTCTATTTGTAGTATTAGTTAACTTTACGTTGGTTGAGAAACAGCCTTGAGTAACAGGTGTGGTGTAAGATGCTCGTAACACTGGCAAAACAACTACGGCATCTTTTTTCTCGATGGTGGATGAACAACCATTACTATCTGTTAATTCCACTGTTATTGAGTATGAACCTCCCTTTGGATCTATATAACTATGACAAATAACGGTATCAGAAAATGGAGAAAAGTCATCAACAAAACCGTCATCAAAAATAACATTTCGGGTTGCGACCCCAGAGTTAGAACGGAGTGTAACGCATAACTCATTTCCAGAGTAACAAAGTGTATCTTGAGACAAATCGAACGAGGCATCAGGAAGTGGATTTACAAGAATTGAGTCTACCGGAACTGTACACGAAGTACTTGTATAATCAACTGTTAATGTAGGAAACATCCATCCTGTTTTTTGATATACGTGATCAACTACTCGCTGGGTAAAAGCCGTACTATCGCCAAAATCCCACCGATAATTTTGAGCACCTGTTTGAGTAGCCGCAGTAAATCGGACCGTAGCATTTTGGCAAATTTGCGTATCAGAAACCGAAGCTGTGGGCTTGGCAAATACTTGTAAAACTCTAGTTAAAGTATCTACACAGCCGGCATTAGTTAAAACCGCTAATGTAATATTTTGGGTCCCTGTGATTGTATAAGTCTTTGACGGATTTTGCAAGGAACTACTTGTAGAGCCATCCAGCGTCCAATCATACTTAACTATTGAATCTTTTGTGTCAAATGTTGTTGAATCAAGGAACTCTGTTAACATACCTGCGCACGCTGACTTCCATTTAAAAGCTACTCTTGGTTTTGCAAATACATCTATTTTTTGTGTTACACTATCACGGCAAGTACCTGAAAGATTATATACAATAAGAGTAACTGAGTATGTCCCGGAATTAGTAAAAGTATGGGATGTTGTTTTAAAAGTATCGGTATTAGAATTACCAGAAGCAGGATCTCCAAATTCCCAACCATACTTCAGTCCAGTGCTCGTTGTATTAGCTGAAAAACTAACAGACGACCCTGTGCAAGCCGTATCACTATAGGAAAACGACGCCGAGCATTGTGCCTCCAAATCGTACGAAACAAAACCAATAAAGAAAATCAAAAGTAGTTTGAAGATTTTCATTCCTAACAAAATTAGTACTCTGTATAACATTTACATAACTTAGTTTCCCACTATTCATAATTATCTAATAAAGGAACCACTTAATGTAATGACTTATTAATATTGACTTGTTTTTGAAGATATATGTTGCTACAAATAATAGATGAAGCAATATTTTCGTTTATCACAAAAATTAAAGGACAGATTTTTGCTACAGATTAAAGCGAATTTTGTTGGCGGAAATATTTCCTTTAATTCGCTCAAGAATATTGTTTGCGATCTACTTTATTAATAAATTTTTAACCACAAAAAAGGGGCGTTTCGGCCCCTTTTTTGTGATAGACGATCTTTATTATTTATTCGAAGGAATGCCCGGAATAATATCAACAAGTTCCATTTCAAACTCAGAAATACCATACATTCCAGATATTGATCTTGCCGATCTAGACAATGCTGGTGTTTCTTCATTTGAGATAAATAGATGAAACTTACCACCTTTCATAGTTTTCAGCATTGCTTCTTCAACAGGGTCTAAATTAAATGACTCAACTGTACCTTTAAATGGATCATCAGAAGTTCGATTATCCACAACAACCTCACCATCTGCATTTCTAAATACGAACTTACAAATTACCGTATCGTAGCTATTTGGTGACTCTCCCTTGCCTGCTTCAACTGATTTGTAATATGCTTTGGAGGGAAGCACACTCACCCCCTTTTCATTTGATATTTCTTTCAAACGGTTAGCTGTTTTCTCTTTTACTATTTTTGTTTTTGCCTCTTCTGCTTGTTTAATAAAATTACGTTGTGCATTATTTAATGCATTCTCATCAAACAAATAGTTGCTATCTAAGGTCATTCCATCCTTTAAACCGCGAATCATTGCCCCATAAGAAATTTCCTCAATACCTCTACTTTTGAAGTTTTTTCCTACACTAACTCCAACAGCATAGCTAAACGAATCCATTGACGTTTCAACCTTACTATCGGTAGAAACTCCGTTACCACATGCAGCTACAAATATTACTGCTGTAGCTAAATATAAAATATGTTTCATAATTTAGTTCGAATATAATTCTGATCTTCTGTTTTTTATCTCATCACTTTCCGCATACTCTTCATAATCCATGTATTTATCAATAATTCCATTTGGGGTTATTTCAATAATTCTATTGGCAATAGAACGCATCACTTCTTGGTCATGCGAATGGAATAAAATAATTCCTGCAAAGTCAATCATCCCATTATTTAGTGCTTGGATACTTTCTAAATCTAAATGGTTAGTTGGTTCATCAAATAAAACCACATTGGGTTCTTCAAGCATCACTTTACTTAACATACAACGAACTTTCTCACCCCCACTAAGTACAGTGCATTTCTTTTGAGTCTCTTCCCCGCTGAATAACATACGACCCAAGAATCCGCGAATATATGTTTCGTCTTTTTCTTTTGAATATTGCCTAAGCCAATCAACTAGATTCAAATCCACATTAAAGAAATGACTATTCTCGTTGGGTAAATAACCCATGGTAACTGTAACGCCCCAGTTAAATTTACCTGCAGTTGGATTCAAATCGCCCCATAAAATTTTAAAAAAGGTATTTAAAGCGAGCGTATTCCTCGAAACAAATGCAATTTTATCTCCCTTATTAACGGTAAAATTTATATCTGAAAATAATTTCTCACCCGTTTCAGTTGAGTATGAAAGTCCTTCAATATTTAAAACTTGATCCCCAACCTCTCGATTTTGTCTAAAGAATATACCTGGATATTTACGCGTACTTGGCTGAATTTCCTCTACATTCAATTTATCTAACATCTTTTTACGCGAAGTTGCTTGCCTACTTTTTGCCACGTTGGCACTGAATCGAGCAATAAATTCTTGAAGTTCTTTTTTCTTTTCTTCCGCCTTTTTATTTTGCTCTGATCTTTGTCTTAAAGCAAGCTGTGAACTCTCATACCAGAAAGTGTAATTACCAGAGAAAATTTGAATTTTTGAATAATCAATATCACAAACATGAGTACAAACGTTATCTAAAAAGTGACGGTCGTGACTGACAACTAAAACAGTATTTTCGAATTCTGCTAAAAAGTCTTCTAGCCAGCGTATAGTCTCAACGTCCAAATCATTCGTAGGTTCGTCCATCAATAAAACATCCGGGTTTCCAAACAATGCTTGAGCAATTAATACACGTACCTTTTGGTTACCATTTAAATCTCTTAATAAATTGTCGTGTAAGCTTTCATGAATTCCAAGTGAACTCAACAAGTTAGCGGCATCACTTTCAGCATTCCAACCATCCATTTCGGCAAAGTCTGCCTCTAACTCTGAAGCCCGCATACCATCTTCTTCGGAAAAATCTTCTTTTGCATATAATGCATCCTTTTCTTCCATTATTGCCCATAATTGTTGATGACCTCTAATTACGGTTTGCAATACTGGGAAATCATCAAACTCAAAGTGATTTTGCTTCAACACAGCCATACGTTTGCCCGGCTCCATATCGACAGAACCCGTATTTGGTTCTATTTCACCCGAAAGAATCTTAAGGAATGTAGATTTTCCGGCACCATTAGCTCCAATAATACCATAACAGTTTCCACGGGTGAATTTTAAATTAACTTCTTCAAATAATACGCGTTTGCCAAAACGCAATGACACATTAGAGACGTTTAACATAATTATTGCAAATGAGGTGCAAAGGTAGTAATTTTCGACGTTTACTTATGTCGAAATAATAAAATAAGTAGTTTATTCTGAGTTAATTAAAAAGTGTAAAACTCCCGTCCATTTTTAGATTTACAATTCGTTGATCTCGAGGTAGAAACAACTCCCTATTGAACATGTAAAACCTAGCAGGTTTGTTACTCACTCCTATTTGCTTCTCAGAAAGTCGAATTAACACACCGGAATTGAGCATTTTCCGTCTAAAGTTGCGCTTATCAAGATCACGTTCGAGGATCGTTTCATACAATGACTGCAATTGGCTCATTGTAAATTTTTCTGGTAACAACTCAAATCCAACAGGCTGGATTTGAACTTTTTCTTTTAATGCTTTCAAAGCTTTTTCGAAAATCTCGTTATGGTCAAATGCCAATTCCGGTACTTCATGAATGGGAATCCAAACAGCCTCTTTTGAAAATGAACCTGGTTGTAATTGAGCCTTTTTCGCATCAATCAATGCCATGTAGGCAACAGTAATAACTCTAGCCTCAGGATTCTGACGAACACTTTCTAACCAAGCTCTATCCTTCATTTTAGTAACGCGCAGTGGGTCACCAAATGAATGGTACTGTTCGAGATATATTCCTTTAAGACCGGTAAGTTCTGATAAAACACGATTTGCAGCCGAATCTAAATCTTCATCATCGCGCACCAAATCTCCTGGTAACGCAAAATGTGTATCGTCTAATTCTGTTAACTTATTTGGGATAGTTCTCTTTATAAGTAAGAGCCTCAAGGTTTCATCAGAGAAACCAAAAATTACACAATCTGTGGAAACGTGGGGATTAACTGAAGAACCTAGCTGCATATCAAATCAGAGCAAAGATAAAAAATTAAACAAATTTGAAAAAATGCAAATAAATAAATCGCTATGCTGAACAAGTGTTTTTTTGACACTAAAGGAATTTACATTATATTGCGAAACATTTTTACACCTTATTGTAAGAAGTACTATAATTATTAATTAAAAATATTATGTTGTTAGTAGCAGATAGCGGTAGTACCAAATGCGATTGGATCTTCACAGATGGAGAAGAAAATAGAATAACATTCCACACGATGGGATTTAATCCATTCTTTCACTCAACAGAATTAATAGAATCAGAGATTAGGAAAAATGAAGAACTAGCGAAGATAGCCCCAATGGTGGAGCATGTATTTTTTTACGGTGCTGGAGCTTCATCAAAAGACAGAAACGTAATTGTTGAAAAAGCGCTAAGAAACATTTACACTAATGCCAATGTGATAGTTGATCATGACCTTAATGGAGCTGTTTATGCTACTTGCGGCGATGAACCTGGAATTTCTTGTATTATGGGTACAGGTTCTAATAGTTGTTACTTCGATGGTAAAGATATTCATGAAGAAGTTCCCGCGTTAGGGTACGTTTTAGGTGATGAAGCAGGTGGAACCTTCTACGGTAAAGAACTTCTGCGCATGTTCTTGTATAATGAGCTTCCCGAGAAAGTGCACAATGCATTGGTAGAGCGCTATCACTTAACTAAAGAGGAAATCTTTGAAAATGTATATAACAAACCTAATCCAAATGTTTATTTGGCATCGTTCATGCGTTTTTTAAGCGACAACCGAGATAGCAAATGGGTTAGAGACTTTATCTACAATGGATTCAGCAAGTTTATTAATATTCATATTTGGAAATATGAAATGCATAAAGATGTACCTGTTCACTTTGTTGGTTCTGTTGCTTATCACTTCCAAGAATTGTTAAAAGAAGCATGTAAAATACACCGTTTAAATATTGGTGTAATTACTCGCGAGCCCGTGTTAAACTTGGTAGAATACCATTTAAATAAACTGAAAGTTAAAGCATGATTAGAGGAATAATCCTCGACCTAGATGGGGTCATTTGTGACACAGCTGGTTTTCATTATTTAGCTTGGAAAAGACTGGCTGCAGATTACGGTTATACACTGATAGAGGGAGATAATGAAGCACTAAAAGGCGTTTCTCGTACAGATTCATTAAAATTCATTTTAGGAAAGGCGAATACTCAATTATCTGAGGACGATTTTAAAATTGACCTACAGAGAAAGAATGAGTGGTACTTAGAATATGTAAAGCAAATGGATGAAACTCATTTGCTACCAGGTGTAACTAAATTTTTCAGAATTGCCAAGTACAAAGGTATTCCCCTAGCATTAGGTTCAGCCTCAAGAAATGCCGCATTGGTGTTATCTAAGGTTGGATTACTGAGTGCTTTTGATGCAATAGTAGATGCCAACCAAGTAGTTAATGGCAAACCACATCCAGAAACTTTTTTAAAAGCAGCCGAAATGTTAAATATGGCAGCTCATGAATGTATAGTTTTTGAAGATAGTATAAGCGGAATACAAGCAGCAAAGACAGCAGAAATGTTTTCTATAGGTGTAGGAAACCCAAGCGAATTAGAATGGGCCGATGAATTCGTAAGTTCTTTAGGTGAATACGATTTTCACCATTTCGAGTAAACCATTATTTTTACGAAATCTTAATATTAGATAAGTAATGATTCAATACTTCAAAGCAGATCCGTGGAAAATTATTGAGGATGGATTCAATCCTGACATGAATGAAATTGCCGAAAGTATTTTCAGTATTGGTAACGGGATGATGGGCCAACGAGCCAATTTAGAAGAAGATTTCACAGGTAAGAGTTTGCAAGGCACCTACGTTGGTGGTGTTTACTATCCAGATAAAACGCGTGTTGGTTGGTGGAAAAACGGATATCCAGAATATTTTGCTAAGGTTTTAAATAGCACTTATTGGAGTGGATTAAATCTGTTTATTAATGGCGAAATAGTAGATCTATCAAAGGTAAGAATCGAATCATTCTACAGGGAGTTAGATATGTTCAATGGTGTTTTAAACCGCCGTTCAGTAATTAATCTTAAAAATGGAATTAATGTAAACATCGAGTCTACTAGATTTTACAGCCTTGTAAATAAAGAATATTCAGCACTTCGTTACCGGTTCAAAACAGATAGGGATTGCGCCATTGAATTAACGAATAACATCGATGGCAATGTAGTTAACAAAGACAGCAATTACGACGAAAGCTTTTGGAACGAAATTTCACAAGAAAGCCGTGAAAATGAGATGTTGGTTGCTGTAAAAACCAAAAAATTAGATTGGTTACTTGCCACTGCTTGTGTTTCAGAATTATTGATTGATGGAGAAACATTTTCCGGACAACGTATAAACTCCACAACAAGAAAATTCGCACAATCAAAATATTCATTCGATGTAAAAGCGAACCAAGAAGTAATATTAGTTAAACATGTAATTACTTCGAGTAGCTTCCATCACCCTGAAGAAACGGTAATCTCTCACGCTCAGAATGCGGTAAATAAAATGTCCGCATCAAGTTTCGAGAACCATCTTGAGATGAGCAGCAAAGCATGGAATGCTAAATGGGAAATGTCTGATGTTACCATTCAAGGAGATGTATCTGCACAACAGGCTTTAAGATATAACATTTTCCAATTACATCAAACCTATTGCGGCGATGACCCACGTTTAAATATTGGGCCGAAAGGTTATACTGGAGAAAAATATGGAGGAAGTACTTACTGGGATACCGAGGCTTATTGTCTGCCTTTCTTTTTAGTTTCTAGTCCTTCTAAGATATCCAAGCAATTATTAATATACAGGTATAAACAGCTGGATAGAGCCATTGAAAATGCTGCTAAACTAGGATTTAAAAATGGCGCGGCATTATATCCGATGGTTACAATGAACGGTGAAGAATGTCATAATGAATGGGAGATTACATTCGAGGAGATTCACAGGAATGGAGCCATAGCATACGCCATTTACAACTACATTCAACATACAGGTGATAGTGGATATTTATTAGAAGGTGGACTTGAAGTACTTCTTGGTATTGCTCGTTTCTGGGCACAGCGTGTTCACTGGTCCGAGAGAAAACAACGTTATGAAATGCACGGTGTTACAGGTCCGAATGAATATGAAAACAACGTAAATAACAATTGGTATACTTCTTACATTGCCATGTGGTGCTTAAAGTATACCAAACACTGTTTGCAAGAATCGCAAAAATTATTCCCTCAAATTTTTGGAGAAATTGCAAAAAAGACCAATCTAAATGTTGTCGAGGAAACAAAACAATGGAACCATATCACAGAGAACATATATCTTCCATTTGATGAGGAAGAGCAAGTTTTTGTGCAACATGATGGATTCATGGAAAAGGAGTTAATTCCAGTTAACAAATTAGAAAGTGAGAATCGCCCACTAAATCAAAAGTGGAGTTGGGATAGAATTTTACGAAGTGTATATATAAAGCAGGCCGATGTGCTTCAAGGATTATATTTCTTTGAGGATGATTTTGATATGGATACGCACCAGAGAAATTTCAACTTTTACGAGCCATTTACAGTTCATGAAAGTTCATTAAGTCCTTGTGTGCACAGTATTTTAGCTGCTAAAATAGGCAATATGGGAAAAGCCTATGAAATGTATTTGAGAACTGCTAGATTAGATCTTGATAATTATAATAACGACACCGAAGATGGATTACACATAACATCTATGGCGGGAAGTTATTTATCTGTGGTACAAGGTTTCGGAGGCTTAAGGGTTAAGGAACAAACACTACACTTAAATCCAGTATGTCCGAAAGAATGGGAATCCTATTCGTTTAAAATACTAATAAAAAATGACCCGTTGGAAGTTAAAGTAGATCACGATAAAACGACTATCCGAAATTTAGGAACAAAACCAGTAGATATAATTATACAAGAGAAACAAATTTCAGTATTACCTGAAAACACATATTCTCATCAAAATTGAATCAAAAGAAAATTATCTTTGAATTCGCTAAAAAAAAGGCCGGTTTTCACCGGCCTTTTTTGTTCATCAAGTTTTATTAATAAATTCTGTATAATAAAATATTGTAACCCGTTTTTGAGTTTCCAGAAATGGTAACCTCACCATCTAATAATGTACTCCCTTTAGCCTCGTTTGTTAATTTATCAAACATAGCATCAACAATATAGTAACAACCAATAAAATTCTCATGCCCTGGGAAAATCACCTGTACTTTTGAAAACCCTCTAGGAGTATTACATGACATAATTGTAGTATTATTTGATGTAGGAAGTGGACCTAATACAGGAATTCCTAATGCTGCATTACTAGAAGAAGGTTTAACATCTACTTTATTACCTTTAAAAGTATCTTTATAATCTAAATCAATTTTTACATCTTTAATAGTAATTCTTTTACCGTCATATGAGGCAGTATTAGATACAAAATCTGATGAACTTACAATGGAAGATTGAGAATAGCTTGATGCGATTAGCATTATGCTTGCGGTAATTAAAAGTATCTTTTTCATAGTGTAAAATTTAAAGGTGTACTAAATTATATTCAAATGTCGTGCCATAAATTAAAAAATCAAATATTAATAATGCTAGCTCACCAAGCAGTACTTTAATCTTAAATTATATAAATTGCAAAGTGGAAAAGTTAAAATATATTTTACGTTTATTAATAGCAGTACTTGCAGGTTCAATAGTTGGTGCTACGATAAATATGTCAATTATCCTATTGCAGCCATTAACTATTCCATTGCCTGAAGGTACAGATGTCAGCAATATGGATTCTTTGGCCAAAGCAATGCCCAATTTTCAAATAAAACATTTTGTAATGCCTTTTCTTGCTCATGCATTAGGAACATTGGTCGGTGCTTTTGTAGCTTCAATTATTTCTAAAAATTCCAAGCAAATCTCAGCATTAATAATCGGAGGAATATTTTTAATGGGTGGAATCGATATGGTTCGACAACTACCATCACCGGTCTGGTTTAATATTTTAGATTTAGTCGGGGCTTATTTTCCAATGGCAATAATGGGATACTATTTTTCCATAATAGCCCTGAACAAAGTAAGCCGTTGATAGTTCTCTAATAACGTGCTACCTATTGCTTTCTCCCCAATCTATAGATATGAGCTGCCAATTGGGCACAGTTTCCCTATGGAGAAGTACGAACTTCTCCCTCAACAATTATTACAAGCACTAAATAAATGTGCTAATTAATATTTTAAACATTGATATAACTTTTGGTGTTTTAACTTTAGAATTATGCGAACTGAAAAATTACTTGCCCTGCGCAGTAAGATATTAATAGATGATGAAAAAAG
>JAURFW010000057.1 GCA_030834125.1 Bacteroidota bacterium
CTGGCGTTGGCCTCGTCACACTTGCGACTTTTCAATGTTCAGAATATATTCTAATTCGGACAATCAGCCTGCAGACTTCAGCAAAGACAATAAACCTTATAACCCAAAGCACTTCCTACCTGTTAGCATCAAAGGTGTAAAAGAAGGAGATTTTGCAATGACAATGGGTTACCCAGGTAGAACTACTCGTAATACATATAGCGAAGGCATTAAATACTTAAGTTCAAAAGAGCGTCCAATGCGCGTACAACTTCGTCGTGACATCATGGATGTATATGAGTCCTATATGAAGGCTGATAAAGACATCCGTTTGATGTACTCAACCAAGTTGGCAAATATTGGAAACTATTGGAACAAGTTTAATGGTGAAGCAAAAGAATTATCTCGACCTGAGATTTATGAAACACGAAAATCTGAAGAACGTTCATTTGAAAATTGGGTTCGCGAAAATGGAAAAAGCGATGTTTATGGTGATGTTACTTCTCTTTACGACGAAGCATACGCTGAACTAAACAAGATTGGATTATTCAACGTATATCTTCAAGATGGAATCGCTAACAGCGTGCCTATGTTAACCGCTTTCAGAGCCGGTCGTGTTTACACAATGTTGAACAATAAAGACAATGACCAAGGTAAGGCAATGGCGGCTCAATTTGCAGCTCAAATTGACGGTATTTATGCTGAATTCAATGCAGAAATCGAAAAGAAAGTAGTTGCTGTGGTATTCCGCCATATGTTGGAAGACCTAGATCCTATGTATCTTCCCACTAGTTTAAAAGAATTAGCTTCCAAATACAACAATAACTATGATGCGATGGCCGAAAGAGTTTGGAGCAAATCCGCGTTTTCAAATAAAGAAGATTTGAAGAAGTTGTTTGCCAAAGGGAGCGCTAAAAAAATTGGAAAAGATCCAATATTCAAAATTGTATTTGAATATTTATCTACATTACGTGGTGATTTAGGAATTAAGTATGCTGCAGTGAACGAAAAACTCGATAGAGCTTCTCGCTTGTTCTTGGCAGCAAAATCAGAAATGAATCCAGACGCTGTAGTAGCTCCAGATGCTAATGCCACAATGCGCTTAAGTTATGGTCAAATTTTGAGCTACAAAGGCCGTGATGCTGTTAGCTTCAACTACTACACCACCTCTAAAGGAATTTTGGAAAAATTCATTCCTGGTGATTTTGAATTTGATGCGCCCGATGAACTAATGACCTTAGTGAAAAACAAAGACTTCGGACAATATGCAGATCCATCAGATGGCGAACTTCACACATGCTTCCTTAGTAATAACGACATAACCGGAGGAAATTCAGGTAGCCCTGTAATTAACGGAAACGGAGAACTTATTGGGATTGCATTCGATGGAAACTGGGAGGCAATTGCATCTGACTTCGGATTTATGCCAGACGTTCAGAGAACCATCTCTGTAGATATTCGCTATGTACTGTTTATCATCGACAAGTATAGTAAGGCAAGCAACATTATCGAAGAAATGACTCTAGCTAGATAATAAATACTCTAAAAGTTAAATAAAAAAAGAGGCCCGTTTTAGGACCTCTTTTTTTGTATTACTGATTTATTTCTTTCTATACTTTTCTGCTAATTCTTGCACTTTATCCATAATCTTATATTTTTCTTCATCATTCAGCTTCTCAATATCTTCAATCTCTTTCAGCACTGTGCCATCTGGCTTGTAAGCAACCCATTTTCCTGTTCTGTCTCCATCGGTGTAATTTCCTTCAAACATAATGGGTAAATCCTCATCGGTCATTTCGTCTTCATCCCGGTTTTCTCTGTAGTACATTTCACAAGGACCTGTTTTCTCACCTGCCGTATATGTTACCAGCTCATATAAACGCCCTTTGGAATCAAACTTACAACTTTCTCCATCCTTTAAGCCGTCAACAGCCTCTATTGACTCCTCAACAAATTCACCCTCATATTTTACCACCTTACCAGTAAATGGTTTATGTTTATAATACATAAATTTTTTCTTGTCTTTTTTTACCTCTTCAAAATTCAATCTCTCTGAAGAAGTGAAGTCTATTTCGTTTCCATTTCCACAGGAAATAAATACTAAAGAAAATAGGGTTGGAATAACTAATAATTTTATATCTTTCATCCTTGGAAAAATAAATAATTTAAAATTAAATACAAAATAAACTTTTTAATAAATTCTTATTTTATTAAATCATCTACTGAATTAATGTCATTAATTGTTTTGTCTTTCCTCCATCTCACAATTCTCGGAAACCGCACCGCAACTCCACTTTTGTGACGCTTACTTTTGCTAACCCCTTCAAAGGCAATTTCAAAAACCTGTTCAGCGTCTACACTCCTTACCGGTCCAAAACTTTCCCTAGTGTGATCTTTTATCCACTTATTTAACTCTTCAATTTCTGTATTGCTTAAACCACTATATGCTTTTGCAAAGGGCACCAATTCACCCTCTTTCATTAAGGCAAACGTAAAATCTGTATATAAGTTAGCTCGTCTACCATGACCTCTTTGAGCATAAATTAATACCGCATCAATCGTTTCAGGATCTAGTTTCCATTTCCACCAATCCCCTCTTTTTCTTCCTATACCATAATGCGATTTTTTCGCCTTCAGCATTAACCCTTCTGCTTGTTTTTCCTTAGCTTCTAGGCGTAATTTCTTTGCGCATTGCCAATCTTCTACTTTTAAAGACTGAGAAATAAATAGTATTTGCTTCGCCTCCTCTTCAAGCTTTACATACCAATTCTGTAGTATTTTTCTTCTTTCTTCAAGTGGTTTTTGCCGGATATCACCTTTGTCAATTTCTAATATATCATAAACAATAAATTTTACAGGTAAGTTATTCCTAATTACCTTACCAACTTTCTTACGACCTAATCTTTTTTGAAGTTCTCCAAAAGTTTGAGGGATATTCATTTCCTCATCCCAAACAACCAGTTCACCATCAAGAACAACATCATCACAAAATTGTGCAGCAACCTCAACTATCTCAGGAAAACTATCGTTAATTAAGTCTTGCCCACGGCTCCATAATGCAACCGCTTGTTCTCGACTTATTAGTTGTCCACGAATACCGTCCCACTTATACTCAAACGTGCAGTTTTCAATGTTTGGAAAGATTTCCTCTGGGTTGTTTTCTATAGGATGTGCTAAATAAAATGGATACGGTTTCGATAAATCTAAATCCTTGTTTTCCGATAGTATTAAATCTTGAAATGTTATCAAATATGGATCCCAGTTTCCAGTAATTTTTAACGCCAACTCATCCTTTGATATATCTGTATGCTTCTCCAGTGCTTTTAGTAATAAACCTTCAGAAACACCCATCCTAAAACCACCCGTAAGCAATTTATTCAATATGAAAATCTCACGAGTTCCCAATATTGACCACGCCTGAAAAAGCCAGTCTTTTTGTAAAATTTCATCTAGATTTCTCACCTCTTTTAACTCCGTCATCCACCGGTTTAAAGATTTATATTGTGGTATTTCTGCTGCACCAATTAATAAAGCTATTGTCTCTGCCAAATCTCCTACCACATTGTAAGATTCTTCAAATAACCAGTTTGGAATTTGTTTAAATTCTGCCGCCCATAACCTAATATTGGCAAGTTTAATTGTTCTTCTAGGCCTGCGACCTGTAAACAAAGCTATCAACCAAATTTTGTCAGCATCTTCAGAATTA
This sequence comes from Bacteroidota bacterium, assembly GCA_030834125.1. Lineage (GTDB taxonomy): Bacteria > Bacteroidota > Bacteroidia > NS11-12g > UBA955 > VMCP01. The sequence goes on from JAURFW010000057.1 coordinate 3,686, forward strand.
TTAAAAAACTCTAATAAAGAATTTACCTTTTCCGTTGTTTTGGTAGTGGAATCTAAGTTTTCTATGAGCAGAGCAAGCTGTTTCATTTTGGAATTGTAAAGGTAGTTTTTAATTAGTGAAGGATAGAAAGCAAGTGCTATTGTGTTGGCAATAATTACACAAACACAAAGGGCAAAACCACCTTCATATAACACCCTAAAAATACTACCTTTGTGTTATCATGAATATTTCCACTCGCTGGATCAAAGAAATTTTACCTATTCAATCAAGTCCTATTGAAATCGCTGACGCGCTTTCAGTTTCTGGCCTTGAGGTTGAACATATAGAAAATTGGGAAAGTCTTAAAGGCGGTTTAAATGGTTATGTTACTGGAGAAGTTTTAACTTGTGAGCCTCATTCAGATGCGGATAGATTAAAAGTAACCACCGTAAATATTGGTTCAGGTGAACCCCTTCATATTGTATGCGGAGCACCAAATGTTGCTGCTGGTCAAAAAGTTGTAGTTGCTACTGTTGGAAGTTGGGTTTATATCCCCGGAAAAGAGGCTTTTGAAATAAAAAAGGCAAAAATTCGCGGTCAAGTTAGCGAAGGAATGATTTGCGCCGAAGATGAGATGGGAATTGGTAATAGCCATGATGGGATTAAAGTATTAGACCCCAGCACTCAAATTGGCATCCCTGCAGCAGATTTATTCGGAATTGAAACGGATACTGTTTTAGAAATAGGATTAACTGCTAACCGCGGAGATGCTGCTTCTCATTTGGGCGTTGCTCGAGACGTTGCAGCACTTTTTAATATTGAATTGAACGAGGATATTAAGGGAAATATTGAAATTCCTAAAAATTCCATTCGTGAAATAAAAATTGAAGATTCATTAAAATGCAATCGATATCTAGGCATATCTATTGAGGGTGTAAACGTTTCTTCATCACCAAAATGGCTCCAAAACAGACTCAAAGCTATTGGTATTGAACCAAAGAATAATTTAGTTGATGCAACCAATTACATTCTTCATCATTACGGCCAACCGGTACATGCTTTTGATTCTGATAAGTTAAAAGGAAATATTGAAATCCGTCAAGCAAAAATTTCAGAGAAAATTGTATTGTTA
>JAURFW010000046.1 GCA_030834125.1 Bacteroidota bacterium
AGAAATACTCGATCCATCTCCCCAAAATATCTTCACTGAATCTGTGGGTGAATATGATTTATTCTCGAGTCGGAGTTGATTGTTTTTTAAACAATTGGAGGGAGCAAAAAAGTCTATGTCTAAGATTAAAGGAGGAAATACTCGAGCTTTTAAACTATCGACGGTATAACAACCAAAGGAGTTATAGTATTTTAGTTGCAGGGTATAGTTTTGGAGAATACTGTCTTGTAAAATTAACGAATACTCATTTCCGGGCCAGCTTAGGGTATCTAAATTCAATGCCCAGACTTGGGTTCTGGAAATTGTGTCCTTTAAGTTCTCAAAATTCAGCTTGAGAGCTGAACAACCTGAGATAGGGGAATGAACAAATGAATCGATGGGTGTACGATTTACGATCCATTGATTTTTAGGATGAGGTAGCAATTGAGGATATAAAGTATCAAAGACTTCCAAACGACAACCATATTGATTGAAAATTTCCCAACGAATGTGTTGAACACCCGAATCGCTACAAATCCAATCGATGAATTGACTATTTACTTTGGAGAAGTCTACCCGAAAAAGCACAGAGTCTCCGTTCCACAAATAGGCTGAATCCGCGTGATCAATAGACAAATTCCAATGGAAGGTATCATTAAAGCAAGAGGGAGATTGGGTAAGTGAATAGTGCTTTAATACAGGCTTAAGTTTTACAAACAAGGTATCATATACGACCTTATGAAAATTACATTCGGTGAAATAGGCATGTAATTCCACTGGATAAGTTCCACTGTAGGGGTATTTGTGTTTTATGGGGGCATACCATGGTATGGGAGTTTTTTGAACTAATGAATCGCCATCTCCAAACTTCCAAACGAGTTTATAGGCTAGGGTGTCACCTGAAAAATAAAACACTGAACTGTCTACACAATTCTCTTGTAGTGCCGGTTTATCAGGTAAGAATACTCTGTTGCTAAGGGTATATGCATTTTGAACAACGCGGAGGTATGGATTATAATAGTAGCCAATTGTATTTTTTTCTGCAAATAATTCGGCTTTATAATTAGCTTCATTTGGGGTATTTAATCTATAAACTACATTAACCCCGAAGATATAAATTTTCTCATCTGGCCCTAATTGAATAGCTAAATTAGATCCTAGATTACTAAACTTATTTAAATTTATCTCTTTCAATCGAGAAAATGAGTGGTTATTTAAGTTATATCTCCAAATTGAAAGTTCGGTTGTATCTGTATTAAAAGCAGAAAAGTTAAAAGCGAGAAAAATGAATGAATCATTTGATGACAGTTCAGCATTATTCAATAATGATTTTTCCCATTTTTTACCTGGAGGAAATTGTGTTTTAAAAAGTTTTTTTTCTTTCGAAACAATACCATTTTTTCTATCGAAATCATAACAAAAAACTTGATTGAATTTTGAGTTTGAAAATTCTTTTCCAGCTTTAAAATCACAACCTAAAGTAAATAGATTATTCCCAGAATGTGATGGTTTGATTAGGCCTGAGATTTTGTTTTCAATTTTACCATTATTATTTAAGATTGAAACAACTGTTTTGACTGGGCTTGAAATAGGTTTGTAGTTAAATCCTGTTGAGTCTAATAAATAAGATAATAGGGTGTCTTTGTTTTTGGGGAAAAGTACCCATATTCGTTCATTGTCTGAATGTTTGATATAAGTCAAGTTAGAGCTTCCAATAATTTTTGGGCCAAATGGTCTATCCTTATAATTTACTTTCCATGATGAGTCAATTGGGTTGAATTCTATTTCTGCAAACTTGAATCCGTTGCTATTTTGAAAAACGAAATTTTTATATGAAGTATGTTCTTCAAATAAACTACTATAAACAATAATAAAAGTAAATTTGTGTTTAGGTTTTTTTAGAATTAACACACCAGTATTCCAAGGGCCAGCTGATCGAAATTTCCATTTATTTGCGGTATCTAACCATGAATTATTGATAACTTGCCCATTTTTATTAAAAATAATTTGACCGTTTGTGTAAAACATAATTTCCCCATTACAGTCATTTTGGGTTGCATGATTTGAAATAGTGTATGTTTTGTTGAAATAAGAATACATCCCAGTTCTTATCCATTTAATTGAATCTATGTTGCTGAAATTTAAACCAGTTTTGAATCCAAATGCCCAGTTATAATCTAATTGGGCATTGGAACTATTGGATAAAAGTACAAAAACTACAAATCCAATGAATTTAATCAACTTTAAGTAATTTGAATTGGTAGTTTTCATTATGATTTGAGTTAAGGTTAATGAAATATAAACCTGATGGCATAAATGATATATCTATAAAATCTTTATGATTAACGTTTGTTTGGTAAACGTTTTTTCCGGTAATATCAGTAACACACATAAAATAGGTGCCTGATTTCAAATTTGAAATTTTTATTTTGCCGTTTGTAGGATTTGGGTAAATTGTTGGAGAAAATTGTGAAAAATTTGGATCATTTAAATATTTACTGGATCTTTTGTTTATACAATTGTTTGGAAAATAGGATGTTGATCGATTAAAACTAAAATCTTTGGAAATTATAGTATTAATATCTAATTGAATAATAAAAGAATTTCCATTGTAAGGGTTCTCTAAAGAATCAAAGAAATAATATTTGGAACTCGAGTCTAAAACTATAACATTTTCATAAATTGAATTATTGAAAATATTTCCTGCGGGATAAGTCGCATCTCCCTGGTTTATATATCTCCCTGTACCTACCCAAGCATATCCGCAATTATTGAAAGTGTTACAATTAACATTGCACTTAATCTTGGTGGTATCGTTCTGGTTGGGGTAGTACAATGGGTTTTCATGAGTAGCGGATACTAAACCAAAGTTACAATATTCAAACCTATTTCTCTTTATATTGTTTTCAGAAAGAGTACTGTCAGATTGGTAGAATTCTATTCCAAAATTCTCTTCATTGAATAAATTTCTATCAAGTGTTAGACTATCGGCATTTGAAAGACTTAATCCAACGGATGAATTGTCTCCAAAATTATATAAATAGGGATTTTTATAACCATAATAAAAGTCATTATTTAAATATTGATTGGCAAAACCTAAGGTGTCATATATCATAATGTCAGAGTATGTGCCCCATACAGTATCTGACAATACAGAAATATGATTTGTTGCTTCCAAAATAATGTTAATATTATCAAATAGTTGTGTGTCTGCATGTAGAAACCTCATAACCTGAAAGGCGTTGTTGTTTAATACTTGGCCTTGTATATTTTGAAAAAGTATTTTATAATAAACTTTCTTTCCTCCTTTTAAGTAATAATCTTGGGATGTTTCCAAAATAGAATCATTCAAATTATTATGTAAAAAATTATTATTGGTTATTTCAGAAATATGATCATATGAATAATCACTGATTTCAATGTCATGAAGATTGCCATCGAAAACATTATTAGTGGTATAAATATAGCCACCATTCGTTGATTTAATTGCAGTTTCTGCATCATTAAATTTACAATTTGTAAAGATGCCGACTCCATGTATCATGGCGCTAGAATCTCTGAAATTCCCATTGTTTGGGTCACCAATGATAGTGATACCTTTCCAGTTTTTACAGGAAACAAATTGTACTGAATCGGCCACAATTTTAGCCCCTGGCATTACTGTGATTGAAGATCCTTCTGTGAAAAACAGTACACAATCATTAATTCGAAACGTCTGATTTGGGGCTATAATGTAATCCCCATCTAAAATAATTACACCAGTATCTAATCCTGGAATTGATTGTAAATTGGTATAAGAGTTTTTAAATGCTGTGTTATATCTAGGGTCATCACAGGGGAATTTGATGTTTAAAGGTTTTACAGGGATGGAATAACATAGGTTTTTGGCGAATCCATAATAAGTACCGGGTTTTGAAAATGAGTAATTATCGTTGTAAAAACCTGATTGATGTATTTCATCTTGATAAACCCAATAAACCGAGTCAGAATTGATGAAAAGTGAATTTTCATTCAGACTAATGTCAATACTCTGGAAAGCGGAATCTAAAAAGTAATTATTGTTCGTGGCAATAGGTGTGAAGTCAATAGGGAAGTTTTTTATTGAATCATATAAATTAACGGATTCTACAATATGCACACCATCCACCCAGAGTTCAATTCTATTTGTTCCATAAGGATTTATTCTTGCAATTGGATTAATGCTATTAACTGTATCGGAGTTTACAACCCATTGATGATAGATGCGATTTGGGAAATTTGAATGTAATCTAATCGAATCACAAGCTGTGAATTCATAGTTAAAAACAATTGAATCTGGGATCATATTGTCTATTGAAATGGGAAGTCCATATAATGATGAAGATTGTTCATCTCTAGATGCAAGAGAATTTTGAGTGTTTAGGTCTACTGCATATTTAACATAACCACAATCATTTGAAAAGTTGGCTTGAAGCAATTGATTTGGCATGGTAATAGCGCCTAAGCGGTCCGAGAAATAATTGTTAATATTAGATGATGCCATCTGGTCCTAATTCTAAATTACAAAAACGTTCAGAATACCCTCGATCTACCAAAAGGGGAGAAGGGCAAAATGAATCTTGGGAAATATCAAGCTGAAACAGTTCATATAGTTGAAAATCACCTGATTCTTGAACTCCGTATAAAATGTTTCCGTTCTCATTTAATACGAGATTCTGACTTCTAAATGAAAGACCGAAAATGCCATCAATGTGAAATCTATTGCGATATGTGAAATTTCCGGTTGTGTTATTGAAATTGAAAATCTTCACAAATGTATCATATTGAATAGCTACGGTGTTACCAAGTTTGTTTGTTGTAATTGATTTATAATTATTGGAATAAATATCTCCCGAATCACTGAGTGTAACTTTTGAATGATATTTGCATTCAACGGTATCATTAAACATGAGTTTGTACACTAAAATATAATCTCCTTCCCCAAAAACTCCTATGTTATCGGGTCGCACCAATAACCAATAAAAACTTGAATCAAAATTTGGGATTACTGAGATATCCTCATAAATCAACTCACCTTTTTGATTTACATTGCTAATCAATGGGTCTCCTATTAATTTGGGCGGGAGCTTTCTATGATTTCCATTATTATCAATCTTGTACACATTTAATACTTGATCCGTAGTATAGTTGTATTTAGAGAAAGATTGAAGTAATAAAAATGAATCACTTGAAAAATCTGGAACTAGAATTCCAGGTATTGGCCGAGCAGTAGGTTCATTTATATGGGTGGGTTGAAAATAGAAATCTTCCAGATTTCCATTTAAAGTATCGTAATAATAATGATCACTATGCGTTGCAATACCTAATGATTTGTCCATGATCACTCCACCCAAGAAGGTTTCAAAAATTTGGCAGTATTGAAATGCTGTATCTTGTTTTATTCGAGATAATATTCCATTTGGGCTCTTAGACTCTAGATATACATCCTTTTTTAAAATTCGGTTTGAATCTGAAAAATGCAAATTATATTTACTTCCTAAAGTCCAGTTTGAATTATAAGAATATCGAGCTCTACTATAAGAATCTACGTAAAACCATTTTGACTTAACTATTGTGTCGCTGTAAAATGAAACTGTATCTATGGAAACTAAGGTTATGGTGTAAAGTCCACTCTGTGAAAATTTTTTATTTATTGTATTGAAATTTGTTGTGTTTGAAGTTCCATCTCCCCAATCCCAAATATACTTTCCATTGTTAAATTCATTGCAGTGAAATTCTACAAAAGTGTCGACGTAAGTCATTTGCTCCAGTGATTTTGTATAAATATCTGCCCTTGTTAAACTGGAATCTAATAAAGCAGCATAGGCATTGGGTATTCCGTATCCATTTTGATTAGTAAATCCGAAATTTTTATAATCAATGCTGTTGCAACTATTGTATAAAACATCCAAGATCTCAGATTTTGTTTTATTCGGGTATTGTGATTTTATTAATCCTAACAACCCACTTATCAAAGGTGCGCTTAGACTGGTGCCACTTATTTGATTATAGTATTGATTGTTGTAAATTCCGCCAACTAATACCTTGTCTCCAGGGCTCATTATATCCACCTTTGTTACGTAGTGAGCATTAGAGAATTTTGCCTTATATAAATCCTCAGTAACAGCTCCAACACTGATAAAACGGTAATCATTGGATGGGTAGAATTCTAGTGATGTATCGGATGTGTAATTGAAGTCATTACCCGTTCCAGTAACCATTATTACTCCCATGGAATCACAATAGGAGTACACAATATTTTCTATTTCAGATATTTCAGATTTTAATATTCCCATGCTGATATTAATAATATCAGCACCATTATATGCAGCATAGATGAAGGCATCATAAGGGTCCACTGGGTGATTTTCCCAAGAAGGATTGAAATCCATGCTATCTATTATCTGTAAGTTCAATGGCATTACTCTACAATTAGGACAAGCCCCAATGGTTGAGTTATAATTTCCACTTTCTCCAACTACCATTGAAGAAACAGCTGTTCCATGGTTGAAAAAGTCCATTTTTGATTTTGGTAAACTATCTAACATGAAAAAAGGATTATTGGTGTTTTTACCAAAATTCCAGCCATTTATGTCATCAATATAACCGTTACTGTCATTATCAATCCCATCACCTGGGATTTCATTCGGGTTAGTCCACCATTTCCCTTGTAAGTCTGTTAAATTTTTATTAAAAACTAGATCAATAACAGCAATTGTAACGCTAGAATCACCCCGAGTGATTGTATGTGCTTTTGAGAGATTTAAAACGTCATCATGCCAAACAAGATGCGAAGTTGTATCTGATGAATTGAAAATGGGTTTGAATTTATTAGCGAATTCTGAACTTGATAACTCAGGGTGGTTTCTTAATTTATTAATTATTCCATTTTTAAGACCCTTGCCTAACTTTAATTTTATAATTTTTGAAAGTTTTGGATCTTTTGTGTATGCATAAGGTTGAGAAATGGAGTTAATGTTGTATTGTTTGATTAAACCAGAAATTTTATGCCCAGCGATTGATTGACCGGGATTTAATAACCATTGTGCAGGATTGCTAGTCGACTTGAGTTTGACAAAAACAGTGTTAGAATCAATAACAGTTTTTGAGTTTTGGCCGAATAAGGGTGCGCTAATTAAAGCGAATAAAAATAGAATTGGTTTTATTTTCATATTATAAAAAAAATTGAAGACATAGAAATTCTCATGTTGAAAATTGTCGCAGTAATACTAATGAAAATAAATATGCAAGAGGTTTTAGAAAAAATGCAAGAAGTAATGATTGAAAATAGTAAGGATTGTATTGTAAAAGCGATTTGTTATGTTTTTGTTTGCAAGTATGAGTTTTAATCCAAATCAAAATCATTCCATAACCTTGGCAGATGCCTCGGTTATGACAAAGGCGTACAGAGATGCAAATCTTAATTCTATTATTGGTGGATTTTTTGGTAAAGATGCCATTCAAGCGATTCTAAATCAAACTCATTGTGTTGGGCTTAAATACTATTTTGCAATG
>JAURFW010000045.1 GCA_030834125.1 Bacteroidota bacterium
CGCGTTGTTTGTTGTCAATCCAATCTTGTTGCCTTTTACTTCTTGTTGAAGAATCTAAACCTCCATGATAAAATGTACTCGATATTCCTTCTTGATGCAGCCAAAATGCCAAATCTTGAACCTCCTTTCGCGTAGCAGCAAAAATAATTGTTGAGCCATTAGTTTGCTTAAGAGTTGAAAGTAAAACAGTTCGCTTATTCTCGGTTAATATATTTTTAAAAATTAGATTTTTACGAGCAAAAACACCTTGAAATTTATTAGGATTTTTTAACTGTAATTGTTCTTCAATATCAGTTTGTATCCAAGATGGAGCACTTGCAGTAAATGCAGATATAGGGACACGGTTCCCTAACAAACCCCTAACTTCAGCAATACTTCTAAAAGATGGTCTAAAATCACTTCCCCACATTGAAATACAGTGAGCCTCATCTACTACTAACTGTTCAATATTTAAGTTTGGTATATATTCTCTAAAATTATTGGTTAATAGACGCTCGGGGGAAACATACAATAACTTATAATGTCCTTGTAGAGCATTCTCAAGTATGTTATTAATTTCCTCTCTGCTCTGTCCACTATTCAAAAATGCAGCGTTTATGTCCTTACTCTTTAATCCATCTACCTGATCTTTCATGAGAGCAATCAAGGGAGATACAACTAGAGTTAAACCATCTACCATTAATGCTGGTACCTGAAAACAGATGCTTTTTCCTCCACCGGTTGGAAGTAATGCCAAAGTATCTTTTCCAGAAACAATAGACTCAACAATTTCTTTTTGCCCCGGTCTGAATTTATCAAATCCCCAATATTTCTTTAATACTTCTTCGGAAGTCATGAATTAATAGAAATTCTAAGCTTATTGATTTGATTTTTAAGTGAACTAATAAAAACATTTCTTTTAGCTTCAGAAACCTTGCTTATTAAAGTACTTTGAGCCATTAATTGATTGATCCACTTTTGGGTTGAATCATTAAACTCATGGTTCTGCGTTTGAATAAAGTTAAATGTATTATAACTGATATATGCAGCTGAATTTTCTACATTTTTAATCAAAACGGAGTTTGTTCCGATCATTACATCAGAAATAAAATAATTTATCTCACTACTCAACTGTTGGCCGTTAGAAATGTTAAATCTCAATCCTGTATCAGCCATTTTCTTTACCCAATTTACAAGTTCTTCCAATTGGTCTAATATTTCCATAACTGATTCTCGATTCTGAAAATATTGAGCTTGATAATAGAATTCAATTTGTTTCAATGTACTCTTAATTGAATCTATATGCCAAATTTCGTTGGCATTAGTTTCCAAGTATATCTTTTGTAAATGAGGAATTTCCTCTCGCCATGTTGAGGGCATTTTAATATCTTCAAACGTTGCATTTTGAAATAACTCATTACCCAAAATTGATTTATTCCAATACATCATTTTAAATCTGGCGAGTGCTGGAAAAAAGAAATGATAAAATATAGGAATATCCTCGGCTGCATAGTTTATTGTTGGGTTTTCTTTTTGTCTAATCCATTTTATATCTTGAAAAAGAACGCGTAAATAATCGGAAAAGCTGTTTTCATTATTACTCAATGGATTCATTCGAAACGAAACCGTCTTGGCATTTAATGATCCCCCCATTATGTCGGGAAGATTATAATGATCACTAATAGCGATTGCCTCGTCAATAGTAAAAGCAGTTTCACATCTCAACCTTCTATAAGCGCTATCCGCACTGATATCGAGAAAATCTGCAAGTTCCTCCGCTAAATTAATTTTTGGTGAGATTGAACTCCTTAATCTCTGTATAAGTTGCCTCTGAAACTCCATTAACTATTGCAATAATCAGCAATTTACGGAAAAGCACTAAAAGTATTTTTACAATTACGGATTTGACCTAATATTAATTAAACCCGACGATACAAATTTGCATCAATCAAAAAACAAAAAATTATGAAAAAATTAATATTAACCGCTTTAAGCTTAATTAGTTTCAGCACTTTTTTAATTTCTCAGAATCTTATTGATAAGAAACCCACTGTTGCTATTGTTGATTTTGATACCCGAGGGTATAATATTAACCATAGTGAGGTTATTCAGTATACTATCAACGAATTGATAAGGGTTGATAAATTTGAAATAATTGATAAGTATGATATTGAATATTTCATTGATAGAGATAGCCTCAACGTAAAGAATTGCTTTTCGAAAATTTGCTTATCTGAGATTGGGGAAAAGCTAAACGCCGATAAGATGTTTACTGGAAGCATTTCTAAACTTGGTGATAAAGTTATTATCACATTAAGGTTATTAGATGTAAAAACAAAAAGTTTTCAGGATGTCCATATCAAAGAATTCCTAGTTATTCCAGGAAGTGAATTCTCGATGCTGAGAGTTTGTATGAATGAAATGTTTGGACTGCCAAATCAGACAGATCTAGTGAGTAAATTGACTCAAAAAACAGAATTTGATAACAGCATAAATAATCCATACGCATTAAGATTAAGAGCAGACGGACCAAGAATGGGAATTACCTACGCTACAGGTTACCTTGGTGATGTATTGCAAAAACCCTTAAATAAAGGTGGCTATGATGGAGTTCCATACATGTTTCAATTCGGTTATCAATTTGAAAAACAATATTTAAACGAAGGAAACTTTCAAGCATTATTTGAGTTTATCCCAATGATTACAGGCCTTGATCAAGGTCAATTAATTCCGAGCATTACCTTTTTAAATGGTATAAGAAACAATACGAATGGGTGGGAGTTTGCATTTGGTCCAACCCTGTCATTATCGAGAAAAGCCAATGGATATTTAAATGATAATAATGAGTTCATTATCAATGCTTCAAGCAGTCTAACGTTGGCCGAGGAAGCCGCTTCATTGAATAAGCCTATGCAAGAATTGCCCGATAGCCGTGGTTCTGAAACTATAAGTTTTGGATTCCTATTTGCTGCTGGTAAAACAATAAAATCAGGAAAATTGAATCTACCAATAAATATTTTTGTAGTACCTGGTAAGTCTGGTGTAAGGTTTGGATTATCTATAGGTTGGAATGGCAAAGCCAGATATGAAACGCCCTAGAAATAAATGCTACTAATACTTTTTAATTTCATCCATAATCTGACCGTCAGATAATATTATCTGGCGGTCTGCTATTTGTGGCAGTTCTAAATTATGTGTAACAATTACAAAAGTATAACCAAAATCTTCTCGAAGTTTTAAAAACATATCATGCACACTTCGGGCATTTTTAGAATCCAAATTACCACTTGGCTCGTCTGCTAAAATAACTTTTGGGTTAGCACTAAGGGCGCGACCAATCGCAATACGTTGTTGCTCACCTCCAGATAATTCCGTTGATTTATGCGATTTTCGAGATTCTAACCCTAAATATTGTAACAATTCCATCGCTCGAGTTTCACAAACTTTTTTGGAGGCACCAGCTATCATCATTGGTAACATGATGTTTTCTAAAGCAGTAAGTTCTGGTATCAATTGATGGAATTGAAATACAAATCCAATTTCTTTATTACGAAATGAGCTTAATTCTTTGGCGCTAAAATTAAAAACATTACGGTTGGAATAAATCACTTCCCCAGAGTCGGGTTTGTCGAGCGTTCCTAAAATATGTAATAAAGTACTTTTTCCGGCTCCAGATTCTCCGGTGATACAAATGATTTCTTTTTCCTGAATATCTAGACTAATACCTTTCAATACCGGTAAAGAGCCATAGGATTTAAATATACTTCTTAAAGAAATCATTGAAAATCTAAAATTAATGCAAATATTGGTTTCAAAGTTAGTTATTTTCGCATCGGTTTTAGAAACATATTCCTTTCAAGATTATGAACATTCATGAATATCAGGCCAAGGAGATTTTAAAAAAGTACGGTGTAGCAGTCCAAAACGGCTATGTTGCGGAGACTCCTGAAGCAGCTAAAGAGGCCGCTGAAAAAGTTAAGAGTGAATTCGGAAGCGATTGGTCCGTAGTAAAAGCTCAGATCCATGCTGGTGGACGCGGAAAAGGTAAAATTCGTGGCACAGAACAGCGCGGTGTACAGGTTGCAAAGTCCCCAGAAGGTGCTGCTGAAATTGCAAAAAATCTTTTGGGTGGAACATTAGTTACTATCCAAACAGGGGAACAGGGGAAAGTGGTAAATAAAGTCTATGTTGCACAAGACGTATTCTATCCTGGGCCAAATGAACCGAAAGAATATTACATGAGTGTATTACTTGATCGCGCGAAAAAACAAAATGTAATTATTTATACTACAGAAGGAGGAATGGATATTGAAGAGGTTGCAGAATCTCATCCTGAAAAAATTCATAAGGAATGGATTGAACCAGGTACTGGTTTACAAGCATTTCAAGCCCGTAAAATTGCTTTCAAATTAGGTTTGGAAGGAACTTCATTCAAGGAGATGGTAAGATTTGTAAGTGCACTTTATAAAGCCTACGAAGAAACAGACTCCGCTATGTTTGAGATCAACCCTGTATTAAAAACTTCAGACGATAAAATTATCGCCGTTGATGCGAAAGTTAACTTGGATGACAACGCACTTTATCGCCACAAAGATTTCATGGAACTTCGCGATTTAGCAGAGGAAGATCCTACCGAAGTTGAAGCAGGTAATTACAACTTGAATTACGTTAAATTAGACGGTAATGTAGGTTGTATGGTAAATGGTGCGGGTTTAGCAATGGCAACAATGGATATTATTAAATTGAGTGGAGGCGAACCTGCCAATTTTCTTGATGTTGGAGGTACTGCTAATGCTGAAACTGTAGAGGCTGGATTCCGTATTATTATGAGTGACCCTAATGTAAAGGCAATTCTTATAAATATTTTTGGTGGTATTGTTCGTTGCGATAGAGTCGCAAATGGTGTTGTTGAAGCATATAAGAAAATTGGAGATGTTAGAATACCAATTATTGTGAGACTTCAGGGTACTAATGCAGAGGAAGCAAAACGTATCATTGACGAAAGTGGACTTCAAGTTTATTCGGCAATTGCTTTGAAAGAGGCAGCTGAGTTGGTAGAAAAACTTCTTAAAAAAGATAATTAATTTCACATTTAGATGTGTATAAATTAAAGGCCACGAAAGTGGCCTTTTTTGATTGCTAAATTGTAAAATGCGAAATTTGCATAATGTCACTGGGGTCAACCTTTTTTGCAATATTCAGTATTGCACTTACAACGGATGATTTGCCGGTTCAAATAGATAGCAGCTTATTTCCCCAAAAAAAGGTCTGGACTTATGGTGCAGATTTTAAATTAAACTTTTCTTTGGCTAATACTTCACCTAATTGGAGCGGTGGTTCTGGGAATAACATAAATTTAACTGGGTTGATTAATGCAAATGCAAATTTGCGATGGCACAGATTGACATGGGATAATCTTCTTAAAGCGAATGTTGGAGTTATTGCTAATAGACAAGAAGATATTTCAGGTCAAACGTTTTTAAGCACGCGTAAAAACGTAGATAACTTATTTATTGATAGCAAACTGGGTATGGATTTTGAGGAATACCCCACTTTGTCCATGTACGGTGGTTTAAACTTCCAAACACAATTATTACCTGGTTATACCTATACAAAAGACTCATTTGGAAGAGATGTAGCCAAATTAAATACGAGTTTCTTAAGTCAGGGACAAACTCAATTTGCATTAGGAACTGAGAATAAATTCTACAGAAATTACTTTTTACGATTGGGTTATATCACGTTAAAACAGACTTATGTCTTAAATCAAGAATTATATGATTTAAGAAATCAAGAGATTATCGCAAGGGTTTCAAGAGGTGCATATATTGACAATGAGTTTGGAATGCAGATTCAAATAGGGGGGACCGAAAACTTTGGTAAGGAAGACATGTTTACTGCCAAGTTCAATTATTTAGGATTCCTACCCTATCAAACGAAACAACCTACATTAGATAGTCGCTTAGATATTGGATTAAGTGCAAGAATTACAAAATACCTAAGTTTAAACTACAATCTAATCGCCATATTCGATAAGGATTTAGTTCCAATAAGTACTAATGCCTGGCAAAATTCATGGGTATTTGGCGTAGCCTATGGGTATCACCTGTAAGATTTTCTATCCCGCTTGAATTTCGTTTGTGGTATTGAAGGCAATATCAGGGTATTTGTCAATGGCCATTCTCAAGATATAAGCGGTTTCTGCTAAAAATACCGGTTTTCCATCTTTATCATAAGCAATATTGTTTTGGCGATATTTCATAAAATCATCTATTTGATCTTTTGGACCAATCATCCAACATGCTTTGTGAATAGCGCGAGGCTCGAAACGACACTTTGCACCATATTCATTTTCTAACCTGTATTGAAGTACTTCAAACTGAAGTTCTCCTACGGTTCCCACAAATTTTCTGCTACCCGGCTCTTGCGTGAATAAACTTGCCAAACCTTCATCCGTTAGCTGCTGAATTCCTTTCTCCAATTGTTTACTTTTCATTGGATCAAGATTTATCAATTCTCTAAAAATCTCAGGTGAAAAACTTGGAATCCCTTTGAAAATCATTTTTTCCCCTTCGGTAAGTGTATCTCCGATTTTAAAATTACCGGTATCGTACAAACCTACTACATCACCTGCATATGCTGCCTCCATTACCTCTTTTGAATCTGCTAAAAACGTATACGGATTAGAAAACTTTACTTGCTTTTCAAGTCGGGTATGCTTGTAACCTTTATTTCTCTCGAACTTCCCACTACATACTCGAAGAAATGCTATCCTATCTCTATGGCGTGGGTCTAAGTTTGCATGGATTTTAAAAATGAAACCGGTAAACTTCGATTCGGTAGGTTCTACTTCTCTAAGGTCCGTATGTCGCGATAATGGATTTGGAGCAATATAAACAAACGTATCTAGTAGTTCTTGTATTCCAAAATTATTTAGAGCGGACCCAAAAAAGACGGGTGCTACATCTGCACTTAAATAGTCATCTTTATTGATATCGCCATAAACGCCATCAATTAACTCAACATCCTCTCGCAGTTTCTTTGCGTTGTTATCGCCTATTAATTGATCTAATCTTTCATCCTCTACCCCATTGACTTTAACTATATCATCGGTTTTTTTAGTTTTATTGCTTTCAAAAAGATTTAATGACTTACTTGGCAATAGGTATACACCTTTAAAATCTCGTCCTCCGTTTATTGGCCAACTTAATGGATGAACCTGAATATTCAATTCATTTTCTAATTCATCTAATAAGTCAAATGGATCTTTGCCATCTCTATCCATTTTATTTATGAAAACAATTACTGGAGTATTACGCATTCTACAAACTTCCATCAATCGACGAGTTTGATCCTCCACTCCCTTTACACAGTCTATTACTAATATTACGCTATCAACTGCAGTTAAGGTTCTATATGTATCCTCCGCAAAATCCTTGTGACCAGGGGTATCCAAAATATTCACCCATTTCCCTTTATATGGAAAAGTCATAACAGACGTAGCAACAGAAATTCCTCTCTGCTTTTCAATTTCCATAAAATCCGAAGCAGCAGTTTTTGTAATTTTATTAGACTTTACGGCACCCGCAGTTTGAATCTGTCCACCAAAAAGTAGAAACTTCTCTGTAAGTGTGGTTTTTCCAGCATCAGGGTGTGAAATAATAGCAAATGTTTTTCTCTGGGAGATTTCGGATTCGTACATAAATTCGGCGCAAATTTACAACTATTGTTGGGGTTCTTTTATAAAAAAATAGTGGCGTAAGATTGTGCTAATTGGCAAATTATATATCTTTTCTTTGAAACACATTTTACCTTGGCGTTATTTACCATTTCTTAAATTGCAGTTGTGAAAATTCTACTAATGAGCATCGGGAGTCGTGGAGATATAGAACCTTTCTTAGCTAAAGGTGTTGAATTAAAAGACTTAGGACATGAAATTGGATTTTGCTTTCCGGTTCAGTTTAAGAATTTGTCTGAAGAGGTAGATGTAAATTTTTACCCTATTGACTCCGCTTTTCTTGAATTATTAGAAAGCCAAGAAGTAAAAATGATTATGGGCCAAGTGGGAAGTGCTTTCACACGTATAAGAGCATTGTTCAAACTTATTAAAGTTACTAAAGGCATTCAACAACAATTAATAATTGATCAATTTAATGCGGTAAACTCCTTTCAACCAGATAAAATCATCTTCAATATTAAATGTATATACCCGGTTATCTGGGGAATAGAAAAACAAAAAATTATTGAACTCTTGTCTCCCATTCCGACGCTTCTTCATCCATTAGATGAGGAACCTCATGTTGGTTTTGGCAATCCTCATGGAAGAATTTGGAACCGTTTTACTTA
>JAURFW010000078.1 GCA_030834125.1 Bacteroidota bacterium
AGAAAAACCGTTTACTAAATCCCATGTCCTTATGATTGGGTTAAAGGTGCTTTAGGAGTAAAAAATTTATTTAATCGTACAAAAAAACCCCTAATCTATTATTAAATAATAGAAAGGGGGTTTGATAAGCGGAGAGACAGGCTCCATTTCTTTTGTCCACTATTGTCCTGTATTTATATGCAAATAGCGGACAACCATTGATTTTCATTGAAAACTGTCCATAATTGTCACCCTTTTTGGGGTACTCTTGTGACATAGTTCAGGCAACTATCCAGGCAACTGGGGTTGTCAATGTTTAATTTTAATCAATGTAGTATGAATTTCAAGTTAAAAACACCAAAATCAGAGTCAAGCTCTCTTATTCTTTTTTATGTCAACCTACCTGATGGTAGTCGCTTTGTGTACTCTTCAGGTCAAAAGATCCCAGTAAGACTATGGGATAAAATCTACCAAATTCCAATCAAAACAAAATCACAAAAGGATCAAGTAATTATTAATACGGTCACTCTTCGTCTCGATAGAATCAAAACTGAATACTTAAAACTCAATCTTCAGTATCAAAAAGAAGGTAGGCAGCTCACCAAGGAGCAGTTAAAGGAAGAGTTTGACATTCATTTTAAAGGAAAGCAAAAAAAGGACACTCCAAATGACCTTGAAAGCTGTTTTACTGACTTCTGTGAGTTTAAAAACAGATTGGGAAGTTGGAGTAAATCTACTAAGCAAAGGTATATAATGCTTCTAGGGCTCTTAAATGAGTATCAAAAATATAAGTCAAGGAAAATTGACATTCGAGGGATCGATGAATCTTGGATTACTAACTTCAGACACTACTGTCAAACACTTAAGAAGCATCAAGTTAATACGCTGGGCAGAAACATAGGACTTCTGAAAACATTTTTGAACTACTGCCTAAAGAAGAATTACATAGACAACCCCAGCTTTAAAGATGCAGCAGTGAATAGAGAGGTAACTCATCAAATTGCACTAAACAAAGAAGAAATAAAAGTAGTTGCACAGCTAAATTTATCTCGTAACAAGCGTTTAGAGCGAGTTAGAGACGTTTTTCTTGTTGGATGTTATACTGGAATGAGATTCAGTGACTTTAAGCGTCTGAAGAGCTCTAATATATCAGAGGGTTTGATTACAATTAGAGAGGTGAAGGACAAGACCAAAACACTTCAGATCCCAATCACTGATAAAGTGAGAGCTATTTTAGAAAAGTACGGTTGGCAGCTTCCATTGATATCTGAACAAAAGTTTAGAGAATACCTCAAGGAGATTTTTAAACTTGCTGGATTTACTGATCTAAAAATCAAGTCAAAAAAGATAGGTAAACAGGTTTATGAAAAGGAGGTGCCAATGTACGAGCTGATCAGTACCCACACAGCTAGAAGATCGTTTATCACTATTATGCTCAATAGTGGGGTTCCAGCAAAGGCAATAATGAGCATAACAGGTCATAAATCAATCAATAATTTTCAGCTATACTACAAACCAACAAATGATACACTGTCTGGTTTTATGGATCAAGTATGGGAGTAAGAAATTGTTAATCATTTTCTAATAACTATTATTTCAATCCTTTGGCAAAACCTATGGATATTAGGAAATTAGAGTCAAAATTTAGTAAATGGAAGTAAAAACCTACAACTCAATTCTCCAAGAAAATGAAAAACCGTTATACGTCCTAGCAAAAAGAGTGAACTTTATGAGTGAAACTCTAGAAAAGGTAGTGATTACTCAAAATGAAATGATGAATGAGCAAAGCCGAATCTCAGCCAAGATTGATAAAATTTGCGATAGAATATTTCAAAATCCAGACTATTTTTCCGTTGGTGAAATCGCTCTAAAACAAGGTATCTCTCAAAAAACAGTTCGAAGGCATATAAAAAAAGGCAGTATTCCTTACGAAAGAAACGAAGGCGAAAAATCATATAGGATTCCAAGTGCAGAATACTATCAATCATTGTCTCATGATGGAGCTTCAAGTTGGTTTCAGAACCACACAAGAGAGTAAGACAACCATTTTGGTAAAGGATTTGATGCTGGATACGCTTGATTGCTTGGTGTAGGTATTCACATTATATATAAAGGGTGAAAACAAACTAATCAGCCATAATACTGACTCCCCAATCACTCTCTACGATTATCCCATCTTCACACTGAGGGCATTTCTTTAATTTATAATCCCACTCCGTATACTTCTTACTTCCACACTCCTCACACTTTCCTTTCAGCTTCTCTCCAATTGGGGAGTGTATAATCCTATCATAGATCTCACTGCACTTTAGGCATACCACAGGAATAGTTGGACCTCTCATAAGAGCATCTGGTTTCCCAGATCCTACAAAAGAATAATCGCATTTATTACAATTATGTGTCTTTAAACTTGCCATTTAAAAATGATGTTTCTATTTTGTTTATCAAATCTAATATCCCTGTTCTAATAGAAAAATTATTTTCTAAAACCCATGCCCCGGTTTTTGGATTAATACAGGATTGAAACTTTTAGCTTTTAAAATTGAGTAGCCGTACAAATACCGTACAATAAAAAAACAAAAAAACCCTAAAACATTGTATTTTAATGCAATAGGGATTGTTGTTGCGGAGAAAGAGGGATCAGAACCTTCCTTGTAAGTGTATGATTCACAGGATTTTAAAACTACACTCCTTCCCTACTCACCGAATTGGTCCCTTTTTATTTGATTCTAATTTGTTCTATTTGATATGCTTATGATTAATTCTTCTCATTAGA
>JAURFW010000049.1 GCA_030834125.1 Bacteroidota bacterium
CCCATTTCAGAGCATTGTCCAGAAAAGTCGAAGCGATTACGGTATTTCATGCAGGGCAAAATCGTGGAAAACTTTAAAACCAAAGATTCTTTGAATGGTTTTAATGTATTTGTCTTTCTTGTGTTCGCGATTCACGTTTCCCACTACATATAGTACGTTATATTTTTCTTTTAGCAAGTGAAAAATGTCTGCGACAACGCTTTTTAGTGTGGAAAGCTTTGATTCTGAAGCGGCAAAAACAAATTCGCAATATTGAGATTGCGGCTTTGATTGAATCATTTGTTGCAAAGTTTCAGGGATTGTGAGGCTTTTTAAATTGAAATCAAAAGCAATAAACGCGATAATTTTGTCGTTTTCTGTCGCAAAATATATTTTATTTGAGCGAATCATGCTCGTAAAATAATCTTCCCATTCTGAGAATTGACCAGTAAAAGTTTTAGCTTTTGTAGGGAGAGGTCGAGAACGAGTGCGGAATCGAAAGTAAAGTTCAAACAATTGACGGTGTTCAGAAGCATCGCCCAAAAATTCGTGTAATTTATAGTTACACCCTTTATTATTTATAACCATGCCAATTAACGATAAAATTTCTAGAGATTTAATTGATGTTGAGCCAACAGCGATTTTGGAATTTTATCAACTCTATGCAAATACGGCTGGAAGGCCAGATGATTGCTTTTATTTTCATCCTTGTTCTCTTGGTTTAACTCAACAAATTGTTTTAAATGGTAAATCTTATTTGCCAGTAGCGGTTGAAGTTGAAGATTTTGAAACTAATGTTTTCAATAGAATTGCGAGGCCGCGTATTCGTGTCGGCAACCAAGGGCTTGTTATTAGCGATATTTTATTAAAAAATAATGATTTCAAATATGCTAAAATAGTCCGTAAAAAGATTTTCATTAAATATATTGATGATGTTAATTTTGATGGCGGCGTAAATCCATTTGGGGTAGCAGACCCCAATGCTGAAATTTCAAGCGAAACCTTTGTTATTTCCCAAAAATTACAAGAAAATAAAAACTTTGTAGAGTTTGAGTTAACCGCTCCATTTGATTTGGAAAATTTTAACGTCCCTGGGAGATTGGTTTTGGGAAGATACTGTTATTGGCAATATCGTGGGGTTGGCTGTAATTATTTTGGCCGTCCTGTTTGCCAAGAAAATGACCAGCAGTTTACTTATATACCAACTGGCAATGCTGCGACAGGGGCGGCTTTTGATTATAATACTTTGAATTTAGAATGGAAAGACGCTACTATTTATGAGCCTGGTAGCGTTGCGTTTGTTATTACATCAAAAGACCCTTTTGTTACTTTTTATGTCTGCAAGGAGCAGCACGTTTCCTCAGTAAATAATCACCCGTCTTTAGACGCTTCTCCTTGGCAGAAAGATGGATGTTCGAAATTAATTTCAGCATGTAGAAAACGGTTTGTAAACACAGGTATTTATTATAGTGGCCAAGCTCCTGACAATGTGACTGGTCAGGTAACGGTTTCTAATCTTGTACCACAATCACTAGCGGGAGAAGATAAATCTTCAAATTTTTACCTACCTTTCGGCGGTTTTCCAGCAACAGATAAATATTCTTATGGAGCTTCCTTCCGCAACAGAACGTAATCTTAAAAAAACTTTTGAATTTTGCGCTAACTATTCAAAAAATTACTTCAATACAGAGTGTTGCGCCCTTATTGGATTAAAAGGCAAATCGCAATATCATGTGCAAATTGTTGCTAATCGCTCTCCAGAACCAATGAGTTTTTTTACCATTGACCCAGTAGATTATTTAAATTTTGCCTCTCAATATAAAGTTTTATTTATTTTTCACTCTCACCCTCATACAGAATCTTCTTTTTCTGATTTAGATAAAGAAAATTCTGAAGCTGTGTGCGTTCCGTTTTTAATGTATTCTGTGCAAGATAATAAATTTGCACTTTATATTCCCGAAAATCATGATTTAGATGTAAATATACTGAACAAGGCAAAAGGTTTAATATGACAGAAGTTCATTTACATGGTATTTTAGCAAAAAAATATGGCAAAGTGCATCGAATTGCTCTTAAAAAGCCTCGCGATATTTTGTTTGCAATGGAAGCTAATTATGATGACTTCCTCAAGGATTTAAAGGATTTAACTCGTAAAAATATTTTTTATAGTTTCATTGTTAATAACAAAATTTTGACAAAAAACGAAACAGATGCAGCGGACAAATCAATTAAGAAAATTGATCTAGTTCCTGTTATTAATGGTGGGGGAATTGAATTAATTGTTGGAGTTATTATAGCAGTGGCTTCTGCGGTTTATTCTTACGTGCAAGCTGGTAAAGTAGAATATCCTAAAATTCCAGGGGCTTCATCAACTACTTCCGCCAATAGCCGTTCTTTAGCTTTCTCAAATCGAGAAAATTTAACTGAACAAGGCAATCCTGTTCCTTTGGTTTATGGCAGAATAAAAATAGGTTCTGCGGTTATTCAAAGCTCAATCAAGTCTTTCCCCTTGTCAATCAGCTTGTCTCAAGAATTTCAAAATACATCGTCGCGCAATTCCGCTAACCAAAATGCTACAATTGATAATTCTTTAGTGGACGATAATAATGTTCAATCAAACTAATGAAACATTTCTTTACTAAAAATTTTAAATTCTTCGGCGCTGGTGGCTCTAAAAAGCCAGACCCTCCTCCACCACCAGTTTTAAAACCGCCAAAATTAGGCGATTTGCAAGCCATCTCTTCTTACGAATATGCGGAGAGTATTGATCTTATTTCTGACGGCGTAATTGATGGATTCGTAAATCAAAGAGGCGAATATGTAAGCGATTTGCAGATTTTTGAATCTGTTTATTTAAATGATGTACCTATTAGGCAATCTACAAATATTGATGCGACTTCTATTGATGAAACCTATGATTTATCTTTTGTATCAACTGGCGTAACTGGATTATTTTATCCAAGTGGGTTTTCAAGTGGATTTGCTTTAGTTTCTCCCCTAGATTTAACTGGCATTAGCGGAACATCACTAAACGGTATAAGCTTTAAATTTATTTATGGTAGAAAAAATATCGCCGAAGATATTAACTCGACTATTGATACAATACCGAATCCTTTAAACTCAAAAGACTCCTATGGCATCCAATTTAGTAATTTAAAAGCTAAATTTAATTATGGGAGATCAACTAATCTAATTAAAAATTATTTATTACCGTCTCTACCATCTTTTACTGATGATGATTATCCATTTTTTGCACTTAAATTAAATTTCGGTATTGAAATAGGTACGGGTTCTGATTTCAACTATTCTTTAGATAGTTTTGTTAAAATTAATAATGATATTTCTAATTACGCTTATTTACCTTTAGAGGTTGAACAAGTTCAAAATACTAGAGTTATTGAAGCACCAAGACAAATTAATTTGACATTTTTTTCTGGTCAAGAAGTTATTGATGGTGGGCAAACTGGTCTTCAAAATATTTTAACTGGTTCTAATTATTTATTTTTATCGTGCGCTCCTGGAGAGAGCGGTTTTGTTTATAAAAATTCTGCCGATGCTTTGATAAATTATCTTAGCGGCGTAGATATTATTACGCCAAGTTCTAAATTTAATTATGGCAACGCATCGGTAGAAATTAGAAATGGAACGGAAAATCAAAGACCATTAAGTTTATTTAATAAAACATACATTGATCAACAATACAGTCAAGTATTAAGAGGACCGTATAAGAAAAATGCACCAATTTCTTCTCTTCCGAGAAGTAATAGGGATTTTTCATTTGTTGATACAAAGTTCACTACAGGAACGAATTCTCTTGAATCTCAAGGCTTAATCAGTCCGAGCTTAGTTGATACTTTAGTCAATTATGATTATATGGCCTCTGCTGCTGGGCATACGGCATTATTTACTCCCCGTGTAACAAAGGAGTCTAACAATATATTAAATAATATAGGGGCTTTTAAATTTCTTTCTTGGGATGTTAGCCAAGATGGCCAATATCGCAATGTAAAATTTCGTATTGCTGATAGCATTTATAATGGTTACATGACATTTCAGTTAGAAATTAAACAAAATGCTAATGAAATCAGTTATTTTGCCAAAGATGTTATTTTTGAAGACCTTGGTGGAGACACTAGAAGAATCTCAATTTTTACTCCAAGCAGTAATTCAGTATTGATTAATAACACTAATAAAGTAGGAAATTTTATTTATTATGGCAAAGCATTAAGGGCAACGCTTGAAATATTAAAAAATGGAGATGGCAGCGAAGATTTTAGAAAAATTACTGCTAATGATAATGTTTCTTTTTCTAATTGGAATAAAGATTATGTCGCACTTATTGACGAAAAGGCAGTTCCAGTTATTCACGTAGTAAACAATCCAAACGTAAATCAAGTATATGTAACAATTGGAGTAAGAGCTTTAAAAGATACTGCTGAAAAGCATCTTGCTCTATTAAGCAATGGTAAAAATAAAAGCTTCTCAATTGAGCCAGGTAATCCATTCCCATCTCTAGTAAGATTTAAAATTGAAACTGGCTATCAAGATAAATTTGGAAATGAATCAATTTATTGGGAAGCAAGTTATCAAGTGAAGGGTTATGTTGAAAGTCAAGCTATTATTGATATTGGTCGCGAAGAAAATGCTAATTTAGATGGCGTATCTGGTAAAAGTTTGCTTGATAAATACAATCGTTTTATTCTTGGTACGAAAACTATTGCTTCTCCAATCAATTTACCAGAAGCTCAAGCTGGTCAAATTCGTTTTGTAAAAATAACTCGTTTAACGGCAGAATCTTACTCTTCTCTTGTGAAGAGAGAAATATCTGTAGAAAAAGTCAGCGAAATTATTAATGTCCCATTTTCTTATCCATTTTCAGCGGTTTGTGGATTGAAATTAGACGCTCGTTCTCTTAGTGAAATTCCTGCCCGCAGTTATGATGCCCGATTTAAGAAAGTTTTCGTTCCTAGTAATTATTTTCCTTTAAAACCAAATGGTAAAGACAAGCGTTATATTTTGCCAACTGAATTAGCCGCATTTAATGCTTTACCTTCTGACAGCTTAGACCGATTAGTTTATCAAGGAAATTGGGATGGAACTTTTAAATTAGCTTGGACGGATAATCCTGTTTGGGTTCTTTTTGATTTATTAATCAACAGAAGATATGGTTTGGGTAATTTTATTGTTCCCGATCAAGTTAATTATTGGGAATTGTATAAGATTGGGCGTTTTTGTGACGCTGTTGATTCTGATGGAAAATTTGTTGGTGTTCCTGCTGCTGATGGCGGTTTGGAGCCTAGATATGGATTCAATGGCGTAATTGCTGACAAAACTAATGTATTTGAAGCTTTAAAAAGTATCATTTCAGCTTTCCGAGGCAATATGTTTTATAGCAATTCGGAAATTAATTTTACAAATGATCGTCAAAAGCCAATTATGGCATTTTTTAATAATGCCAATGTGAAAGACGGCGTTTTTAATTACAATAATGATCGCAGAGATTTAAAATATAATGTAATCGAAGTGTCTTTCTTGGACCGAGACGATTTGTTTAAAGAAAAAATAGAATATGTGGAAGACCCTGACGACATTAAAGTTCGCGGCATATTAAGAACGTCTGCTCAGACCTTTGGTGTGACAAGCCGCGCTCATGCCAAGCGCATTGGTGAACACATTCTATATTCCACAATCAATGAAGACCAAAATGTAGCCTTTGTTGCTAGCAATGAAATTCTTCTTTGCCGCCCTGGAGATTTAGTTAGCATTAATGATGAAATCAAAACATTAAAGCGTCATGTTGGTCGAGTTATTGATATTGACACTGGTAATTATACTTTAACGACAAATATTTCGCTATCATCTTCGGACTTTTCTTCATCTGGTTTAATTCCTGAACTTTCTGTTTTGATTCCAACTGGTAAATATCAAAGCAGTGATTTTTATAATTTAGCTAAAAGTGCCAGCGGATTAAGTATCGCAGATGTTTACCAAACCGACGTTCCCATTACAGTGACTTTCCCCGCTACTGGTACTGGTTTGCTGGATAGTCCTTCTCCAATACCTTATGGTTCTGTTTTTTATGTTGACCAAACATCTAGCGGCATACCATTATTTAATGAAATAAAAATTGGAACTCCATGCTCAATCACTGTAGCAAACATCCAACAAGATATTTATAAAATTCAATCAATTAAAGAATTGAATTTAAATGAATACGAAATTATTGCTTCAAAATTTGATACTGGTAAATTTGCAGAAATTGAAGGTTCAATTTCAGGACTTC
The DNA here is from genome assembly GCA_030834125.1 of Bacteroidota bacterium. Lineage (GTDB taxonomy): Bacteria > Bacteroidota > Bacteroidia > NS11-12g > UBA955 > VMCP01. The sequence goes on from JAURFW010000049.1 coordinate 6,263, forward strand.
AAGATGATTATTTTCTGTTTTACAATTCAGATCGCACAACTCAAGTTAATGAAGGTTTTGGATATAATACTTATGCAGCAAATCAATATCAGTTAACGGGAATATTGGAATTTACCTCTTTTGAGACTGGACAATTTACTGGAAATTCTAAATTTGATTTTTCTGGTTCTTGGAATTCAGTTCCAGATGCGAATGTCTATAGGGTGCAGTTATTTAAAAACCAAAACAGTGTTTTTAGTCAAAGAGTTACGGGTACAAATATCATAATTGATGGGGGGCAAATTATAGGTAACGCTTTAAAAACTCCAATAGTAATCGCGGAAAGAGGTAGGCAATATACTTTACAAGTTCAACCCATAAAAGATAATATACAGCCCAATTTAATTGGCACAACTCAATCTACTGGACTTTACGCTGAAAAACAAATATTATATACAAGATGGACAGCCCGTGGTATTCGTCGCCAAGTTTAATTGATATTTTTTTATTGCTGTTTGTTTTATTATGGCTTAAAATATATAATATATAAAGTATATGCCCACCCCAACGCCTACCCCAACCCCGACGCCGACTCCAACGCCGACCCCAACGCCTACCCCGACCCCAACGCCTACCCCGACCCCGACCCCAACGCCGACACCTACCCCAACGCCGACACCTACCCCAACGCCTACCCCGACCCCAACGCCGACCCCGACGCCAACGCCTACCCCGACCCCAACGCCTACCCCGACCCCA
>JAURFW010000082.1 GCA_030834125.1 Bacteroidota bacterium
AAAACAACCCAGTCTTTAGTTGCTAACCCCAATCCTACATTTCTTGCATAGCCTGGCGAATCGCACCATGCGTCGATAACTCTAATTTCACTTACTAACTCAACAACTTTTCGAAGTTCACTTGAGTCTTGCTGATCCGCTAAATCATGAATAATGATTTTTTCACATTTAGCAATTATGTTATCGCCGATGAAAGACGATAAATTCTTGATATTTCGATCTATGTCAAAGACTGGAATGATAATAGTGACATTATCCATCCTTTGACTTACGTCCATTTGGGAAAGGCTACCCAAAAAAATTAATATCCTCCAATAAGCCTAGGAGTTCGAGTAATCCAAGGTCGAACTTTTTTATGAAAAATAGCCATAGAAGGGCTGCGTTAACTATGATTACGATATGAATTATGCGGTCTTAGTGGCCACTCGAAATCGACCAAAAACTTTAGGCGATTTGCTGGAGTCGATTGGGGTTCAAAATCCGCCTCCTAAGCAGATCATTGCGGTCTCTTCCGGCGACGATATATCTTTCCTGCTTAGAAAGTTTAAGGATTTGCCAATTACTCATAGACACCTGGAGGAATCAGGTCAAATACGACAAAAAATGGCAGGAATTGAACTAGTAGAAAAGGGAATTGATTGGGTTCTCTTCATCGACGATGATTGCGTATTGCACGAGCAAGCAATTAAAAACCTGTCAAGTTTTATTCTGAAAAGCCAAGAGATAGAGAAAGTGCGGGGAATCGGGCTTAGAGTCATTGAGCCAGAGATTGATTCAGATAACCGACAACATATGTTTGGTATCAGGAAATCAGGTAGAGTAACACGATCTGGAAAGGGATTTAGCTATTTGCATTCAAAGCAGGTCTTTGAAACATCCTGGCTAAATGGGGTTTCTCTTTGGAGGTTTTCCTCACTTACTAATTATAGTTTTCCATTAACGAAGTCTCGTTACGCTTACTCTGAAGATTTGATTTTTTCTTACAGCGTTGGGAAAACTGGACGACTAATTTATTACCCAGACTCTATTTGCTATATGCAACTTCCTGCTTCTTACAACCAAAAGTCTTTTGAAACATTGCAATCAGTTCTATTCTGGCGTTTCTATTTTGTGGCAAGTAACTCTGATTTATCTAATATCCTAATGTATTTAGATCTTTTAAAAATTTCACTTTTGTTTCTCTTGCGCAATCCTGGCGCTAGTTTACTCAATTCCCAAAAGATTTCCAAAAGCCTTTCAATCATATTGCGAGCTCTTCTCTCTAAGGCAGACCCCCGAGTAATACTTTATGAAGTGGATTGGTTTTAGTTATAATTTTCTCCTCAAACCAGGTGATTGTTTTCAATCTCTTTCATTGAATTAAACTCTGAAAAGGTAAGTTTTCATCTCCGTTTATTTCTCCAGTATTAGAAAGTTGCAATCTCTTTATTCAGCTATATGTATAATTTCATGTGAATTAGCGTAAAACCTTGCTCAGAAGAGTGATTAGGGGATAGGGCGGGTCTACACTCAAATTTTAAGGCAGTTCTAGTCTCTATTCGATCTTAATCGAATTGCCTTTGGCACTCTGGTGAATAATAAATTCTAGAGTACTTGTGATGTCACAGCTAGTATCGCCTTAGTGGATCTAAAGTTTCATTCGAGTAAATTGTACTCTTGAAGTCTGAAACCTGAAAACAATATCACTATTGGGCTATATTTTATTCATGGTGCTCAATGCAGTCGTTGCTTTTTGGACCACTAACGCACCAAAAAAGCCTGAGACCATGCAAAGAAAATTACCTTTGAAATCTGTAGAGTTGGATAAGTTCTTGGTTAGCATTCGAGAACGTATTCCTTTCAAGGAAATCTGTGCCAATCCTTTCCTTTATTTAGTAAAGCCAACTGAAGAGAACTTATCCAAATATATTTTTTATAGACCAGATGGCTATCTTTTTTACATTTTTGATCTTTTAACTTTTGGTCTAAGAATAATTCTAAATGTTGCAATAACAATCTGCGTTTCTATTCTCCGCTCATGGCAAAATTTACCTTGGGATATACACCTCCAGCATAAAAAAGAAATATTATTTATTTCCCATTTTACTAAAGCACAAGACACTTCTAAAGAAGATACTTATCTTGGATCTTTAGTCAATCCACAACAGGATTTTATTTTTTACCTTAATCATACCCGTATAAATGCACAGAAAATATCCTCCAGGTTCGAAGAACAAGGGAAGTTTAATTTTGCAGTTAATTCCAAATCTCTGTCACCAAATCAGACTTTTATTGTTCAAATAAGCCAAATGCGAGTTTCCGGATGGCTCTTTCTAAAGTCTCTACCAACTAGTAGGCAAAATATTGGCGAGCGCAGGCTGATGCTTCGAGCTGCTATTTGGCAACATTCTAGGGCTACTATGTCTAACTTCACTCTAAAAAATAGACTTACAAGAACTATCCTTAAACTAGAGCCAAACTTTTTGGTTTTACCTCTAGAAGGTCATGCACACGAAGCTATGATAATGA
>JAURFW010000041.1 GCA_030834125.1 Bacteroidota bacterium
CTCTAGCGCTACTACTATTTCTCAACCTTCTGCCGCGCTTGCCATCTCCAATGTATCGGCTACTGCCGTAGATTGTTACGGTAACTCTACCGGTGCTATCACCGTTGATGTGGCTGGGGGTACTACTGCTTATACCTATGCTTGGAGCGATGGTTCTACTACCGTAGCTACTACTGAAGATCTTGCAAATGTGGGTGCAGGTACTTATACACTTACCGTTACCGATGCCAACTCTTGTACTGCTTCTTCTGCGGCTACTACTATTTCTCAACCTTCTGCCGCGCTTGCGATAACCGATACTACTAATGCAAATGTTGATTGTTATGGTGCTTCAAGTGGTTATATTAATATTTCGGTTAGTGGTGGAACTCCTTCATACAGTTATGCTTGGAGTAACTCCTCTACAACAGAAGACATCAATAGTTTAACAGCAGGTAAATACAGCGTTACAGTTACCGATGCAAACTCTTGTAAAACCAGTGTCGAAATTTACATTTCACAACCTGACCAACTAGTATATTCAGGTTCAAGTACTATTAATCCGACATGTGAATACAACACCGATGGTAAATTGACATTAACGGCGCAAGGTGGAGTAAACCCCAAATATTCCATTGATTCAGGCACCAACTTCCAAACAAGTAATATTTTTACTGGTTTAGGGACGGGGATTTATAAAGTTGTTATTAAAGATGATAGCGCGTGTATTGCAACTTATTCAGTTTCACAATATGACACATTAGTAAATGGCGACTTAACCAATCCAAACGCTATTGCCAATAATGCAACTATTTACTTAGATGGTAATGGAATAGCAACAACAACATACTCAGAAATATTCAACTCATCTTCATTTGATAATTGTGAAATAAATAAAATTTATCTAAGTGATTCAATTTTCAATTGTAATGATACAGGTAAAAACACAATAATATTATATATAGAAGATTTGAATGGGAACATAGATACAGCACATTCAACAATATCAGTTTTTGACACTCTGGCCCCAATTATTACCACAAAAAATGCAAATGTATATCTCGATGCAAGTGGGAATATTAGTTTCAGCGATACTCTAGTAATAAGTAGCGTTAATGATAACTGTGCTATGGACACAGTAATAATTAGCCCTGCAAGTTTTAGTTGCTCGGATACTGGTATCTTAAACCCGGTTTATATTACTTCAATTGATATTCATGGAAATACTTCATACGATACTGCTTTTGTTAGAGTATATGATAAAATTGCACCTACAGCAATTGCTAAGAACATTACAGTCTATTTAGATAATTCAGGAAATGGTGTAATTGATTCTTCCCTCGTGGATGATGGATCGTTTGATAATTGCTCTATAAAATTCATGGAAATTGATACAGTTCAATTCAATTGCGCTGATGTTGGTAATCATACCTTAAGATTTATAGTTACTGATTATTCTAATAATAGTGATACTACATATTTCCAAGTTTTAGTATCAGATACAATCAAACCAATTGTAACTACTCAAACAGCAATCGTCTACCTTGATACCGCAGCAAAAGGTAGTATTGATAATAAAACCTTAATTACAAAAATTAGCGATAACTGTGGCACAATTGACACGGTATACAGTCAATACAACTTCACAAAGAATGATACTGGATGGGTTGATATTGACATTATCGTTACAGATAAAAATGGGAACATAACTCTGACTAAATCAAAAGTTTGGGTAGAATTTGGAGATTCTGATAATGACTCTATTCCTGACTATATTGAGGGCCCTCTAGATACTGATGGAGATGGAGTACCTGATTATTTGGATCTAGACTCTGATAATGATGGAATTCTTGATGTTATCGAAAATGAGGGCCAAGATACTTTAATTGATATTGATGGGGATGGTATTCCAAATTATAAAGATTTAGATGCGGATGGTGATGGTATTGACGATGTTATTGAGGTAGATGGTGAAGATCAAGATTTTGATGGAATTGCTGGGACAGGCAATGTTACTGTAGATAAAAATGGTGTACCCATTATTTCTAATGGTGGATACACCCCTGTAGATACGGACAATGATGGTGTAGATGATTATAAAGATTTGGATACTGATGACGATGGGATACCAGATTCTATTGAAAAAGGTCCAACAAAAAATCCTGTAGATACCGATAACGATGGCCAACGTGATTGGAGATCTTTAGACTCTGATTCTGATGGGATACCAGACTCTATTGAAAAAGGTATTGATGGAAACAATCCAAAAGACACTGATGGTGATGGTATTCCTGACTACCAAGAACTAGATTCTGACAATGATGGCATTCCTGATTCTGTAGAAAAAGGTCCTGATGGGAATAACCCAATCGATACCGATGGCGACGGAACACCTGACTACCAAGACCTAGATTCTGACAACGATGGTATTCCTGATTCTGTAGAAAAAGGTCCTGATGGGAATAACCCAATCGATACCGATGGAGATGGAACTCCTGACTACCAAGATCTTGATTCTGATAACGATGGTATTCCTGATTCAATAGAAAAAGGTCCTGATGGAAATAACCCAATCGATACCGATGGCGACGGAACACCCGACTACCAAGACCTAGATTCTGACAACGATGGCATTCCTGATTCTGTAGAAAAAGGTCCTGATGGGAATAACCCAATCGATACCGATGGCGACGGAACACCCGACTACCAAGATCTTGATTCTGACAACGATGGTATTCCTGATACTGTAGAAAAAGGTTCTGATGGAAATAATCCAATAGATACTGATGGTGATGGCATTCCTGATTATCGTGAATTAGACTCTGATAATGACGGTATTCCAGATAATGTTGAAGCGGGTCCAAATGGGAACAATCCATTAGATACTGATGGCGATGGCACTCCAGACTATCGTGATCTAGACTCTGATAATGATGGAATAAAGGATGAAATCGAAGGTGGTCCCGACGGTAATAATCCTTTAGATACAGATGGTGATGGTATTCCTGACTTTAGAGAGTTAGATTCAGATGACGATGGTTTATTAGACTCGGACGAAGCCGGTGAAGATAAAGACAATCCAAAAGACACCGATGGAGATGGTATTCCTGATTATCGTGAATTAGACTCTGATAATGATGAGATCCCAGATGGGGAGGAGGGACTTAATAATTCTAAAATTCCTAATATTTGGATACCGGAAGGAATCAGCCTTAACCAAAATGGTCAAAACGACTACCTGTATATTAAAGGATTGGCAAACTTCAAAAACGCTTCCATCACGATATTTAATCGTTGGGGACAAGTGGTTTATGAATCTGGAAAAGGATACTCCAATTCAAACCCATTCAAAGGTTATTACGGTGGTCCTGGAGTTGCATTTAATTCTAACGAAGTACTTCCTGAGAATGTATACTACCTTGTATTTAAATCTAATGATGATCAAAATATTATCATCAAACAAAATATTTATATAAAGAACTAAAAGATGAAAAAAATATATTTACTGATCGTATTAGCATTTAACTCCATTTATTTAATGGGTCAACAAGAGCAAATGTACTCTCATTACGATGTAAATTCTATGAGTTTCAATCCGGCTTATACGGGCATGAAAGGGCAATTTTCAGCATTGGCATTAGTGAGACGACAATGGACTGGATTTGCCGGAGCTCCTAACTATAACACGTTAAATGTAGAACAACCTCTCAATTCTGATTTTGCAGTAGGATTAAATATTTCACAAGGAAGCATTGGAGACTTTAAAAATGCCTCTCCATTAAGAGAATTGCATATTGGAGCGAATCTCGGTTACCACAAAACAATTGCTGATGGAATACGACTAGCGGTAGGTGTGCGTTTAGGCTATTACGCATATAACCTAAACTTAACACAATTAGATGTAAAGGATCCGAATGATCCTGATTTTCAAAACTCAAACTATTCAATTTCCGCACCTATGGCAGGGTTTGGTACTTTATTATACAGTGAAAAGTTTTTTATTGGCTTTGCATCACCTCAGATGATATTTCTAAATACCGCAGATAATAACTATACATACAATTCCAAACTACATTACTATGCTACCGGGGGTTATGTTTTTGATTTAACAGATAAATTTAAAAGCAAAGTAACAACCCAAATCAGAATGGTTGAAGGAGCGCCGATTCAAGCAGATTTTAATTTACATCTTATTTACCTTGACAATATTTCAGTAGGATCTTTTGTAAGAACTGAGGGTGATATTGGTTTGATGATTTCAGGAGATATTTCTCCAAAATGGCGATTGTTTTATTCTTGGGATAGTAAAATACAACCACTTAATGAATACGTAAGAAATTCTCACGAATTTGGTTTAAAGTTCCAACTTCCTACTAAAAATTGGTACCGAGAAGTACTACCAAGATATTTCTAATTTTATTCAATAACCTTCATAAAAACCCTGACGTTAAAAATGCTATCGTTAGGGTTTTTACTTTCATAAGGAAACTGCTTTAGTTCTTGATAAAGTGGACTTTCTACCATTGCTTCCAATCGTTTGAATGCTTCCCTTCTTGCATGTAAATTATCCCAAACAATAACAGTAGAATCAGGTATCCAATCATTCTTCATTTCGGGATCAATGCTCCAGATGTAAAGTGTTTTATATTTCGACATATCTGGCCCTTCAATAAAAGGATCCCAATCGCGATAAACATTGACCTCAGGCAACTGATGCATAATAATATTATTAGCTAATCCAAGTGAGTCAATATAGGAAAAAGCCCTATTGAACTGTGCAATGGCAGGATACATTGCAATACTAGGTTTTCCTTGCCAGGGAAAAGGCATCTGAGCTCCTGGGAAAACAATGAAAAACATTCCCATAGTAGTAAGCCATTTTAGTGTTTGATTTAACCTACGAACATCTAAATTCATTATGGTATGTATGCTGTAATGAGCAATTAATGCTGTAATTGGTGCTACAACCATAAATACTCGTATTAATCCATGCGAGCCTAATATTCCTGCCCACCAAATAAATGAATGTGCAAATGCAAAACCAAATAACATTGGGAACATTAGCCAAAACATCAAATGACTCATTTCCGATGGAGCTTTTTTCTGATACCTGGAGTAAATATAACTTACAATTAAAAATACCGATAATAGGAGTAAGATGGATACCCATATACCAGTAATTTCGTTATGAGAATTTACAAAATGTAAAAAATCTCCACTACCAGGATCGAAAATCCCTTCCCTTTCAAAACGTATATATGGATTATGTTCAAAGAAATAGTTCCATTCACCACTAATAAATGCCCCAATTAAGGCAAAAACAAAAGTACCTGATAATAAAATTGGCAATTGTTTAAACTGTTTGTTTACAAATAAAAAGGGCAATATGGTTATAACAAGAACTATCCCCTCTGACCGAATTAAAGGTAAAAATGACGCAATAAATAAACCTAATCTATATTTCTTTGAAACTAATAAATATAAAATCACACTAATTGCCAAAGCATTAGTTGGTTCAGTTAGTGCTGAAAAAAAATTCGCCAAGACTACTGGTTGCAAACCAAATAATAGAATAAGCATCCAAGGGTTTCTCATTCCAAGCTTTCTTCCCGTTAAATATGTAACCCAAGCTGTAAATAATGTGGCAATGATATTCATTAAATATACCGCATGAATACCATATTGAGCAAAAGGTGAAGCAAAAATTGTAAAGAAAGGCTTACCCCATAGGTCAAGCATTTTCATTGGGTGATCATAGCACCAACGCGCAAATAGATAATGATTCCATGAATCTTGACCTCCTCCTCCTGATTGTGCCGTTAACCCAACCCACGAATAGATAATGGCAATACCTAAAAGTGTAAAAATAGCCGCGGAGCTATTTCGATTAGTTTTAAAAAAGGAAGACACAAAGCGAAAATAAAACAAAAGCCCCAAAAATGGGGCTTTTAAAATAGTATAAAATCTATCGTATGTTAATACGTGCTATGAACATGCATCATATCATTGATACGTTTCTCAGCGTGCTTAATAGCTGCAATTTGATTATTTACGCCTAATTCATCTGCCATTTTATTTATATCCAAAATAGTGTGATAAATATTTTCAGTTTGATTCATGGCAATTTCACGCACATAACCAGTATGTTCACTATAAACATTAATCAATCCACCGCTATTAATAACAAAATCAGGAGCGTATACAATACCCATATTTTTTAGCATATTTCCATGCAATGTTTCGTCTTCTAATTGGTTATTAGCAGCACCAGCCACTATCTGACATTTCAATTGAGGAATAGTTTGATCATTCAAAATACCTCCTAAAGCGCAAGGTGCAAAAATATCTACATCTAATCCAACAATATCATCTGAAGACACAGGAATAGCTCCAAATTCATTAGCTGCTTTTTCTAAAATTCCAGAATTGATATCAGCAATATTTAATTTAACCCCTTCCTTATTAAGATATTCAAGTAAGTGCCAACCAACCTTACCTATTCCCATTACAGCAACACTTTTTCCAGAAAGGCTATCACTTCCATAAGTTTTCTTTGCTGAAGCTTTAATACCCATATAGGTACCGTAAGCCGTAACCGGAGAAGGATCACCACCACCTCCCATAATTTCTGGCAAACCAACAACATTCTTGGTTTCCATTGCCACATATTCCATGTCACGTGTTGTTGTTCCAACATCCTCAGCCGTGATATACTTACCATTTAAATTCTCAACGAAACGACCAAATTTACGCATCAATGCTTCGCTTTTCTGAGTTTTAGGATCACCAATAATAACAGCTTTGGCTCCTCCTAAGTTTAAGCCCGCAACTGCCGCCTTATAGGTCATACCTCTAGACAAGCGCATTGCATCTTTGATAGCATCTTTCTCGTGGTTGTACATCCACATTCTCGTTCCTCCTAAACCAGGGCCCAAAACAGTATTGTGTATAGCAATTATGGCTTTTAATCCAGTTGCGTTGTCTTGACAAAATACAATTTGTTCATGGTCGGTAGACTCTAGCCCCGCAAATAATTCAAATTGCGTAGTTGGCTTTATATCAACTTGAAAATCTCCCATTGAATTAAAGTGCAAAGGTAACTTTTTTCTTTAATAAAAGCACTTATTTTAACACTTTAACAAGTGTCAATGTGACGCTTTTAAATCAGAAATTCAATAATTTATGAAGTTATTCGTGGCTTAAATGTGCCACATTCCTCCACAATCTTTTTTATATGATCTGGAGTTGTTCCGCAACAACCACCCACAATATTTAGCCACCCTTCCTGACACCAACCTTTGAGAACAGCAGCCATGTGTTCAGGGCTGTCATCATATTCACCAAATTCATTAGGTAGCCCAGCGTTGGGGTAAACGCTTACATTAACTTCAGATATCCTATTCAATTCTGATACATACGGTCTCATTTGATCTGCTCCTAAAGCACAGTTTAACCCAATACTCAAAATCTCTCCATGTATAACACTATTATAGAATGCCTCTGTTGTTTGTCCACTGAGTGTACGACCAGAATTATCAGTAATTGTTCCACTAACCATTACAGGAATATCTACACCCATTAATTCTTTTATTTGATTTATGGCAAACAATGCCGCTTTACAATTCAAGGTATCAAAAACTGTTTCTACCAATAATAAATCTACACCAGCACTGATTAATGCTTCAGCTTGTTCCGTATAATTATCTACCAATTCATCAAAAGTAATAGCTCTAAAACCTGGATTATTCACATCAGGACTCATACTTGCTGTTTTATTTGTAGGTCCTATAGCACCTGCTATAAAAATTGGTTTATTATTGCTTAGTAGAAATATATTTCTAGCTTCTTGAGCGACTTTAACAGCTTCCAAATTTATCCTTTTCACCAAGTCTTCCATATGGTAATCGGCCATAGAAACTTTACTTGCATTAAATGTATTGGTTTCAATAATATCAGAACCTGCATTTAAAAAATCCAAATGGATTTTCCTAATTATTTCTGGTTGGGTTAATACCAATAAGTCATTATTCCCTTTTACCGAATGCTCATAATCTGCAAATTCTTCCCCTCTGTAATCCTCTTCGGTAAGCTTATGCTTCTGAATCATGGTGCCCATCGCGCCATCCAAGAACAAAATTCGTTCTTTTAGTATATCTCGAATATTAATCATTCGCTTCAATCTTTGCTTTTTCAATTAATGGGTTCTCTTTAATTATCTCAGTCCAACGCTTAAATAGCATATCTAAAACTGATTCTTTATCTATATAAATATTAGCTTCTAAAAAATCACCTCGAAGTTGATTATTGATTAAAGATCCCCAAAACTGCTCATTTGTTATATCTGAGTCTCCCCCAACCCAATTCACATTATTGCCCACATATTTTATCCCGTGAATTTTATTTTTATCCTTACTCCAAGCAATAATTTGAGCTTCTTGGTCATACATTTTTTGAATTTCTTCTCTTTGAATAAGTCCATCAGAACTACCTGAAAAAACATCATTTAATTCTGCATCCCATTCCTCTAAGGACAATTTATCTAATGGTCTAACCAGCACCATTGCTTTATACTTATACGCAATAAGCCAATCGCTATTACGTATGAAGGCAAAATTATACTTTTCATTATTTTCAATTTTACTTATCAATCCCGCCTTTTGCAACTTATCTAGAAATTCAGTAAATCTCGCCTCTGAGGTTAAGCTCAATGCAATAAATTCAGCTTTCGGGGTTGAAAATAAAACAATATCCGAATACAAACCTATGCCAGGTTCAGCAGGCTCTTTACAATCGCTAAATATTGACATGTTAGATACTGCTTGGCTAAAAGAATCCAGATATGGCAACTCTCCCGGACGATAGTTATCTCGCAGTTGTCTAGTTTGAAAGTGAAAAAATGAAACTGTACTTTTCGGAGCAATTACCGGCAAACTACTTCTTGAATTAAAATTAAAGTACAGATATACACCTACAGAAATTACGGTTATGGTTATTACAACCATAATTGTAATTGCTATACGCAAAAAGCCTTTATCAATCATCATTACAAAGGTAATAAGGTTGGGCCGTACAAAATAAAAAAGGCTCCTGTTTGGGAGCCTTTTTTACCTTGTATTTGAACAAATTTAGTTTTCAGTTTTAGATTCTGATTTCTTTTTACAACAATCTTTC
>JAURFW010000028.1 GCA_030834125.1 Bacteroidota bacterium
CCGCCCATAACCATACGGCTCTCAGGACCTTTACCCATTAAGTGGCTTTTGTTACCTTCTCGGCGACGTAGACCTTGACTCTTACAAGATGCTAGATTACTAGCACCTAGTTCTGAGTTAGGTTTTGTGCTTAGACATAGCTTTCTACTGGCTTTTTCATCAATAGCGGCTAGTTCTTCAGCTGTAATAAATTCGTTGATTAGCATAATACGTATTTATTGTATTACGCTCCAAGGTCGATCCATTCGTATACGTTAAGCCACTTGCGTTTGCCTATTGTAGCCTTTAGATGTTTAAGATCTGCACAGGTTTTTTGTCTAAAACGAGGCTTTTCGCTGTCGGGCATAGGTATAGTACGTATTTCAACACCTTCTTGTTCAAGGAAAGCTTTAAAACCTTCAAAGATTGCTGTTTCTGACATTTTGGTATTTTCATGAATCAACCAAAGTGCTGCATCAATTGGATTTCCCATACATGCAGCTCCATTACCTTCTGAGGTTACTTGGTTATTCTTTTTTAACTGCATCTCACAACCAACAAAATCAAAACCCGAAAAATCCTCAATTTTATCTCCTAATATAAAGTGACTCGCAGAGGCATTATCTGCGACTGTATCGACAATACGAATATCCCAATTTGATATGCGCGATCCAACTAACTCAATTGAGGGCGCAATACAGGCTACATAATTTGCTAAAAAATCTTCGCGACCCGTTGGCATTTCAAGAATTTCTTTGCTTAAAATAAATGCTATTTCACCTTCTGCTTTGGGCTGCATTAGTTCACTCATAAATACAGAACCATAATTTTCTATTTCTTTTGACTTCCAAAGAACTCCAAAATCTGGTTGATCAACCCCCAATTGCTTTTGTACGGCAAGCGAAGTTAAACCAACTTTGAAACCACAAATTTCTTCGCCTAATTGAACCTTCTTATTGGTTATAATTTTTTGAATCTCGTAAGCCAAATTTATATCATTGGCATCTATTATTTCACGAACAGGTGAACAAGTGATTTGTTTTTCTTCGGCATCCCATAAACGTTGGACTGCTTTCTGAATTTGAGAATTTTGATTCACTCAACAAAGGTAACCAATATTGAAATAAAGTAACCCCAAGGTAACATTTTGACATTGAATTAAAAATTTAATGGTGTAACGTTTTTATATAAATTGGAATAAGATCATTTTTAATTATAATTTATTGCATTTTTGTATAATCTATGAGTTTTACAGGAAACAGCGCAGAAAAACTACATCATTCTTTTAGTAATCAAGAGCCAATTGCTCAATTAAGTAAAGAGCAATCTTATAACTTGGAAACTGCATATGCAATTCAACATAAATTAGTAAATCACAGAGTTATAGAAGGCAACCCCATTATTGGAGTTAAACTAGGCTTTACTTCTAAGGCTAAAATGGAACAAATGGGAGTAAGTGATTTGATAATTGGACAACTTACGCAAGATATGTTTTGTTCCAATGGGGGTAGTTTAGACATTAATAATTTTATACATCCTCGGGTTGAGCCTGAAGTATGCTTTTTACTTTCAAAGGATATCGATAAAGTATTAACTACTGAAGAAGTAAAGAATTATGTTAGTGGAGTAGCTGCTGCCATTGAAGTTATTGATTCCAGATATGCTGATTTCAAATTCTCGCTAGAAGATGTAGTTGCTGATAATTGTTCTTCCGCCGCATTCATTACTGGTGTTATGAGCAAAGATCTACCAGATTTTGAACCCACACCCATTGAACTGCATATTAATGGAGAAGTAGTTAGCACAGGAAGCACAGCAGATATTTTAGATAATCCATGGAATTCATTATCTGAAGCTACTAGACTTGCAAAGCTTCATAACATTCCCTTAAAGGAGGGTATGTATGTTATGGCAGGTGCAGCAACTGCGGCAACTTTCATGCAAGAATCCCAAGAAATTTCAGTACATATTAGTGGACTTGAACCTGCTTTTTTCAGAGTTTGACCTAATAAATAAACAACAATATAATTTCCAATTAACATTGGGATAATCTTCCGATATGTGATTTGTATCTGAAAATTAGATACAAACACACATGAAAAAAATTAACTTCATTTTCGCATTAGTTACTTTAGCAGTTGGTATGAGTTTCACAGCCTGTGGAACAGACGAACCAACTGACAACACTAACAACAATACTTCGAGCAACGAAGTAATTGTAAGTTCAAACATTACAGCAAACACAACTTGGTTTAAAGACAAAACTTACATCCTAGCTGGTAGAATTTTTGTAGTAGACGGAATAACTTTAACCATCGAAGCAGGAACTGTGATTAAAGGACAGGCAGGTTCAGGTGCAAATGCAACAGCCTTAGTAGTTGCGCGTGGTGGAAAATTAATGGCAGAAGGAACAGCTACTTCACCAATTATCTTCACATCAATAGCAGACGAAATCAAGTCTGGTGAAATTGCTTCACCCAACTTAGAGCCAAACTTTGATGGCCTATGGGGTGGTTTAATCGTCCTTGGAAAGGCAAAAGCTTCATTGAAAGGTGATGTAACTGAAGCTAATATTGAAGGTATTCCTCCAACAGATTTAAATGGTTTCTATGGTGGATCAGATGATGCAGATAATTCAGGTGTAATTAAATACGTTTCTGTACGCCACGGTGGTGCAAACATCGGAGAAGGTAATGAAATCAACGGAATCACTTTCGGAGGAGTAGGTTCAGGAACTATGGTTGACCATATAGAAGTTGTTGCAAACCAAGATGACGGCATTGAGTGGTTTGGTGGTTCAGTTAGTGTATCTAACGCTGTGGTTTGGAATGCAGGTGATGATGCAGTGGATACAGACCAAGCATGGTCAGGTACTTTAGATAATTTTGCAGTTGTTTGTGGCGACGCTACAGACCACGCTTTAGAAATTGATGGTCCAGAAGGTTCTGCTAATGCTGGTCATACCGTTAAAAATGGATGGATTAAAGGTAATGCCGCTTCTGAATTAGGAAATTGGAGATCAAATGCACAAGGTGCATTCGAAAACTTGTATTTCTTCAACTTCGATGCAGGTATGGCTGACGGTCGTGGAGATTTTGACCTAGATGATGCTTCCGCTCCAAACTACGGAACATCTTTAACATTTGCTAATCTTGAAATTACTACTGATAGTATGGATTTAACTAAAATCTTCAAAGATGGTACAGACGCAAATGCAACGAAAGTATCTGCTCCAACAAGTGCTGGTGCTGACTTAACTGTTTTCTCAAACTGGACATGGACTGCAACAGCAGGTAACTTACAGTAATCAATCTTAGAAAAATATAAAAAAATGTCTGGGCCCGAGTTTAAACAAACTCGGGCTTTGACATAAAAAATTGCGATCAAAAAATAAAATGAAAAAAGTATTAAAAAACAGCATTCTCCTTGCCATTAGTGTGTGGGCAATAAAGGGAAATGCTCAAGATGGGATTATCCGCGGTAGATTGATTGAATCTTCTACTGCTGCTATCTTGACAGGAATTAGTATTGAAATTGATGGTGTGGATGCGGGCACTTCTGACTTGGAAGGAAAGTTTGAAGTTACGACCTCTGCAGGTAAACATTCTTTAACTTTTATGGGAGAAACTATTGCTAACACAACGGTTTCAGACATTGAGGTATCATCAGAAACTCCCACTTTACTAGGCGATATTCGCTTAAGTGCAAAAGCTCAATCAATGGGGGCGGTTTCTATTTCTGTTAAGAAAATGAACAATACCGAAGAAGCTCTACTTACAGCTAAGAAAATGGCACCTTCTATGATTGACGGAATTTCTTCTGCTAACTTCAAGAGAATAGGTGATGGCGATGCCGCTGCAGCAATTTCTCGTGTAACAGGGGTATCAGTAGATGGTGGGAAATACATTTATGTTCGTGGGCTAGGTGATAGATACACTAAAACTACTTTGAATGGAGTGGATATACCTGGTTTAGATCCAGATAGAAATACCCTACAAATGGATTTATTCCCTACCAACGTTATAGACAACATAATTGTTTCTAAAACTTTTACTGCCGATTTACCTGCAGACTTCACCGGTGGTGTCGTAGACATTGCTACAAAAGATTTTCCTGAAAAACGCAAATGGAGTGTAAATGTTGGTTTGGATTATAATCCTTCAATGCACCTTAATTCAAACTACTTAACATATAACGGAGGTAAAACAGATTTCTTGGGATTTGATGATGGTACTCGCGGCATTCCAACTCAGGGGTATAGTTTTATACCATCATACGCAGATTTCTTAAGCAATCCTAACTCTCAGAAAGGACAAGATTTCCAAGATATCACTAAGAAATTCAACCCAAATATGGGAACTCAAGAACAGATGAATTTCCTGAATGTAAGTGTTGGAACATCTTACTCGAATAGTAAGAAAATTAGTAAAAAGTACAAGTTAGGCTACAATGCTTCTTTAACTTATAAAAATAGCACTGAGTTCTATCAAGATGCAGAATACAATTTGTATGCTAAGCAACCTAGTGCAGAATTGTATGATTTAACTCCTTTGGAGCGTCAAAAAGGAAATTACGGGACCCACAATGTATTACTAGGTGCTCTCGGTGGCCTTGCTTTGAAATCCTCAGAAGACAAATTCAAATTAAACCTATTACATATACAAAATGGTGAATCAAAAGCTGGTAATTTCATTTTCAAGAATACCAACTTAGGTGCTGTTTTTGATGCACAACAATATAACATTGAATACAATCAGCGATCATTAACAAACATATTGCTATCAGGGGAACATAGCCGTAATAAAGGAAAATGGAGAGTAATTTGGAAAATATCCCCTACTCGTTCATCATTAGCCGATCCTGATATTCGTTTTACTCGTTTCAGAATTCCTGAGAATACTATTGGAACTGAAGTAGGAAAGCCAGAGCGTATTTGGAGAAATCTACTTGAGTATAATATTGCAAATCGTTTAGATATAAATCACAAGCACCGTACTTTAGGAATTGCATCTCAATTAAACTTTGGACTAGCGTATACATTTAAAAACCGTGATTACCGTATTGAGAATTTCCAAGTGACTTCTGGAAGCACTCAATTCACGGGTGATCCAGCAGAAATTTTCCTACCTGAAAACCTTGTATCAAATACAAATAAAAATGGCGTACGCTATGATGCAATGTTTATTCGAAACGGTAATATTTTTAATCCTAACGAGTTTAACGCTAATGTACATTATGCTGCAGCATACGTTTCTAACGAGTTTCATTTTAGCAAACGTTTAAAATCAGTTATTGGGATTCGTGCAGAACAATATTCACAGTTCTACACCGGAATTAACCAATCAGGATCAATTTCATTAAATAATGACCAAGTTCTTAACGACCTTGACTTCTTTCCAACGGCTAACTTAAACTATCAACTCACCAAGAATAGTAATTTAAGATTTTCATATGCCCGCACAATTGCTCGTCCGTCTTTGAAAGAACTTTCATATGCTGAAATCCTTGATCCTATTACAGGTAGAACATACATTGGCGGTAAGGCAGAGGAGTTAACAGATAATGGAACTACCGTTTTGTGGGATGGGAATTTAAAATCAACAAATATTGATAACCTAGATATTCGCTGGGAAAGCTTCCAAAAAAGAGGTGATATGATATCTTTTGGTGTATTCTACAAGGCGATGAAAAACCCAATAGAAATTGTACAATTCTTAGCTGACCCAGGTAGTTTCCAACCAAGAAATGTGGGTAATGCAACTATTTTAGGTGCAGAATTTGAAATTCGTCAAAATTTAGAAATTATATCTAGCTTATTAGATGGAATATACTTTAATAGTAACGTAACCATTACTGAGTCCAAAATTTCTATCACTGAATCAGAATTTTTGTCTCGTGACCTTAGCAAGAGAGAAGGACAAACCATTAGCCGTGAGCGTGCTATGGCAGGCCAAGCACCATATATCATTAATGGTGGTCTATCATATCAAACAAAAAATAAATCTTTAGAAGCAGGAGTATTTTACAATGTGCAAGGACCTACGTTACAGTTTGTTGGGTTTGCAAATAATACTGATGTTTATTCGGTTCCATTCCATAGCTTGAATTTCAATGCTAATTATCGCTTTGGAAAAACAAAAAATATGGACCTAGGATTGAAGGTCAGTAATATCTTGAACGACAAAAAAGAGCAAGTATTCACTTCTTATTTAGCTCAAGACCAGTACTTCACAAGGCTTGCTCCAGGTACAACAATTTCCGTGAAATTCTCTTACACACTGTAAGTTTGATCGCAAATCAATAGAGAATCAGAAAAGGGCCGGTAACTCGGTCCTTTTTCTTTTAAACTTAACATAGCAAGTCACTTTCACATATTAATTTTGTGCGATGCCTAAAACCAAAATCATACGAGATTTATCATGGTTATCATTTAATCACAGAGTACTAGAAGAAGCAATGGACTCTAATGTTCATTTGTATGATAGACTCAGGTTTTTAGGTATATTTTCTAACAATCTCGATGAGTTTTACAGAGTACGAGTTGCCACTTTAAATAAGATGAGCACGTTGCAGAAAAAAACTGCAAAAATGCATCTTGAACATAATCCTGAAAAGATTCTAGAAGAAATTGAAGATCGCACAAATCGATTTCAAAAAACATTCGACAGAACATTTAATCAAATTATACGTCAGCTAAAGTCGAAATATAATATTCATCTTAAAAACGAAAATAATATTGATCGCCATCAAAGAAAATGGGTAAGAAATTACTTTGAAGAAAAAGTAAGAACTCATATTGTTCCATTGATGATTGAGAGCATGCCATCACCTCCGTTATTGAGGGATCGCGATATTTATTTAGCCTGTGTTTTGGGTAGCACAGACAACCCAATGTTGCAACGATATGCCTTAATACAAGTTCCCGAAAGGCAAATTAATAGGTTTATCATTCTTCCGTTTTCAGGAACCGAAACCCATATTATGATGCTTGAAGATGTAATACGTTTCAATCTTAAGCACCTATTTGCGCCCTTTGGATTTAACAAATTCAGTGGACATGTTATAAAGGTAACCCGCGATGCAGAATTAGACTTTGATCAAGATTTATCATCAGATATTATCAAAGACCTGGAAAAATCATTACTCAAAAGAAAAAAAGGGAATACAACACGCTTCGTTTACGACAAACGCATTGATGAAACCCTATTAAATTACTTAGTAAAACGTCTGAATATCCAAGATTCTGCAGCTTTAATTGCCGGAGGCAGAATTCATAATTTCAAAGCATTTATGGACTTCCCAAAGTCTGTATTTAATGATATATTACCACGACCCAAACCCTTTGTCCACCCGTTATTAAAACAACCTTGTCGTATCATGGATATCATTCATGAAAGGGATGTAATGCTTCACTTTCCTTATCATTCTTTTGATAGTGTTATCGATTTATTGCGTGAGGCATCTATAGATCCATTGGTGTAAAGTATCCAAATAACAATTTACCGCTTAGCAAAAGATTCAAAGGTTATTAACGCATTAAAAAATGCAGTTAGAAATGGTAAAGATGTATCAGTTGTAATAGAATTAAAAGCGCGCTTTGACGAAGAGGCAAACCTAAAATGGAAAAGTGTTTTAGAGGAAGAAGGTGTTAAAGTTTTTGTGGGCATCCCTGATATGAAGGTTCATGCTAAATTATGCTTAATTACAAAAAAGGAATTTAACAAAATCACTCAATACGGATTTGTATCAACAGGAAACTTCCATGAAGGAACTGCAAAGGTATATGGGGATCACCTCCTAATGACTTGTAAAAAGGAGATTTTGAGTGATATGAAAATTATCTTCGACATACTCTGTTCTTCAACACCAGACCTTACACAACTGGAACATCGTAATTATCTTATCACCTCCCCTAATCAACAAAGAGAATTTTTCGTAGACAAAATTCAAAATCAAATTCAACAACCCAAGGACAAACAGTCTATAAAAATCAAACTGAATAGTCTTGTAGATCCAACATTAATAAAAGCGCTCTACAATGCCGCCGAAAACGGCTTGAATGTTGAGTTAATTATTAGAGGAATTTGTACTGCTATTACCAATCAAAAGCAATTTAAAAAACAGATACATGCAGTTAGTATTATAGATCAGTACCTTGAACACGCAAGAGTAATGATTTTTGGAAAAGGTAGTAATTGTGAGGTATTTATATCTTCTGCAGATTGGATGGTTAGAAACCTAGATCACCGTGTTGAGGTCGCTTGCAAAATAGAATCAAAAACATTCAAAGAGGAACTCCTGGATATCTTCAAAATCCAACTAAAGGAAAACATAAAGGCTCGTATATTGGACAATAAGCAATCTAATAGATATGTTCGGCAAGAAAAAAATGAAACACCCTGGAGATCGCAAATTGAAACTTATAAATATTTGAAATCCAAACGGTATAACTAATAAGTTTTTACACATTCTTTCAATGTGGTCGTAATTTATTAATTGGTTCAACTACATTTGAGAACTGTGATAATTGCAGGTATTGATATTGGTTCCAATGCTGCCCGTCTGCTTATTTCAAAAGCTACGAATTATAAAAAAGGGCAAATTGATTTTAACAAAATCAACTTAGTTCGTATTCCCCTGCAATTGGGTATTGATGTTTTTCAAAATGGTGAAATTGGTACTCAAAAGGCCGAAAACTTCATCAAAACAATGGAAACATTTAAAACCTTGATGGAAATTTATGAAGTAGACCATTATCGTGCTGTTGCTACTTCGGCGATGCGAGATGCAAAAAATGGAGAATCGATAGCAAGAAAGATTAAAAAAAGAACCGGCATAGATATCGAAATTATCTCAGGACAAGAAGAGGCTAGCATACTATATGAAAATCATTTATCTCATTATTTAGTTTCTGGAGATCGACAACTTTTCATAGATGTGGGAGGAGGAAGTACTGAAATCACTTTGTATGTTGACAATACAGTAGTTCAAAAACAATCATTTAATATTGGTACAATTCGAATGCTAAATGAACAAGTTGATGCAAATCATTGGCAAGAAATGAAATCCTTTGTAAAACAAAACATAAAGGGAATTGAGGGATTACAAGCAATAGGTAGTGGTGGGAATATCAACAAACTGTTTTCCATGTCTAAAACAAAAGAAGGCAGTCCTTTGAGTTACAGATTCATTCAACAACAACACAAGAAAATGGCTCACCTTAGTGTAGAAGAAAGAATCCATGAATTTAACCTTAGAATGGACCGAGCCTCGGTTATTGTTCCTGCTATGAATATTTATTTAAGTATAATGAAATGGGGTGACATTAAACAAATTTATGTACCCAAAATAGGATTAGCTGACGCCATTGTAAAACATCTTTATTATAGCATAAAGTAGATTTTTTCTATCATTATTTTGAATTTATTAGTACTATCTAGTAAATTGAAAAAATGACCACCCCAAAATATAAAATTGACTCATTCGAAGAGTACAATAAGGAGTATAAGAGAAGTATAGAAAATCCTATTGAATTTTGGGATGATATTGCTAATGATTTCACTTGGCATAAAAAATGGGATACTACCTATGAGTCTGATTTCTCAAAAGCAAAAACTCAATGGTTTATTGGTGGAAAATTAAATATCACTGAAAATTGTATTGATAGACACCTTACCGAAAAAGGGGAACAAGCAGCAATAATTTTCGAGCCAAATAACCCAAACGACCCCAATCAAATTATCACATACAATCAGCTTCACAAGCGTGTTTGCGAGTTTGCCAATGTGTTGGTGAACAAAGGAATTAAAAAAGGTGATCGTATATGTATTTATATGGGAATGATTCCCGAGTTAGCAATTGCAGTTTTAGCATGTGCTCGTATTGGGGCAATTCACTCGGTTATTTTTGGTGGATTTTCAGCAAAAAGTATTGCAGACCGAGTAAATGACGCAGAAGCAAATTGTATTATCACCTGTGATGCAGCCAACCGTGGGAATAAGACCATCCCATTAAAATCAGTTGTTGATGAAGCATTAACTGAATGTTCAACTGTTGAAACTGTTTTGGTTTACAACCATTTAAATACAAAAATTCAGATGAAAGAAGGACGAGATCACGACTGGGTAAAAACTGTAACTGAGGTAGTTGAATCTAGGAACTCTGATTTTCCAGCGGTTTCTATGGATTCCGAAGACCCTTTATTTATATTGTACACTTCGGGTTCAACCGGCAAACCCAAAGGGGTAGTCCACTCTACGGCTGGTTATATGGTTTGGGCAAACTACACATTTGTAAATGTATTTCAGTACCAAGAAGGGCAAACTCATTTTTGTACTGCAGATATTGGATGGATAACGGGTCATTCTTACATTATATACGGACCACTTTCTGCTGGTGCCACCACTTTGATGTTTGAAGGAATTCCAACTTGGCCCGATGCAGGTAGATTTTGGGAAATTACCGACAAATATTCTGTAGACATATTGTATACTGCCCCAACGGCAATACGTAGTTTAATGACATTTGGTGATGCTCCAATCAGTGAAAAAAACCTTGATACATTAAAAGTATTAGGAACTGTAGGTGAACCAATTAATGAGGAAGCATGGCAATGGTATAAGGGTAAAATTGGCCATGGGGAAGTTCCTATAGTTGATACATGGTGGCAAACAGAAACAGGTGGTATTCTAATTTCAAACCTTGCCGGTATTACTCCTGAAAAACCAACATTTGCCACTCTACCATTACCGGGAGTTCAACCCGCTTTAATGGATGAAAATGGGAATGAATTAATTGGAAATGATGTAAGTGGAAATTTATGCATTAAGTTTCCATGGCCAGGAATGATTAGAACCACATACGGAGACCATGATAGATGCCTAGATACATACTTTTCTGCTTATCCCGATAAATATTTTACCGGCGATGGCTGTTTAAGAGATGAAAATGGGTTTTACAGAATTACGGGTAGAGTTGATGACGTACTAAATGTAAGTGGCCATAGAATTGGAACTGCAGAATTAGAAAATGCAATAAATATGCATCCAAATGTTGTAGAATCTGCTATTATTGGTTATCCCCACGATATAAAAGGACAAGGAATTTATGCCTATGTAATTCATATTGGAGAGCAAGATCAGGAAACCATAAAAAAAGAAATATTAGGATATGTAACTCAACACATTGGTCCTATTGCAAAACCTGATAAAATCCAGATTGTCAGTGGATTACCAAAAACGAGAAGTGGAAAAATCATGCGACGTATACTTAGGAAAATTGCAGAAGGTGAGTTCCAAAATATTGGTGATACTTCTACCCTATTAAACCCAGAAATAGTCGATGATATTATTAATGGTAGAATTTAACGAACCTTTTTTACCCTCCTAGATTCGAGAAAATCTAAGGCTTGTGGGAACTGCCTAGACCAGGAATCTTCAGTATGATTCATTCCTGAAAATATTTGATGTTTGAAGTTTTTTGTTTGAATCTTCCCCGTACCTTTTATCATTTTCACCATATTATTATGGGAATTTGAATACATACTATCTAAAGTCTCGGTACCCGTACTTAAATACCAAATTTGCTGATTATGACCTAGTGATATTGTACTTCGGGTGTAATCAATAAAAGACTCAGGGAATGGATTGCTTTCTAAAGTAAAAATCACCGGCCAATGACTACTTAAAGCAATCATACCGCCCCATTTATTCCGGTATTTCATGCATGCATAATAACTAATCAAACCACCCATTGAAGAACCCGCAATGAAATTTTGGGAATAATGTTTATTCACTGAGAAATTCGCTTCAATCATCGGTCTCAACTCGTTCACAATAAAATCTAAATATTCGTTTGAATATATTTTATCTTGTTTATAGGCCGAAATAATATCTGCTGCTGATTTATTCATTGTGTCGCTTTGACTAACAAAATTCAATACATCCTCGGGCAGATATTCTGCGTGCCTATACTTACCAGCATTATAAATTCCCACAATAATGTATGGGGAATTACCAGACTCAATAAACTCTTTCAATGTTTCATCAATTTTCCATTCTTGACCATTCCATGTTGAATTGGCATCGAATAACATTTGACCATCATTAAAATAAATTACCGGGTAAGTCACACCAGTATCATAGCTTGGTGGTAGCCAAACATCTACAATTCTATTGCCAAAATGAGCAGAATCGAGTTCAACCAACGTGGGAGAAATAAACCAAAATCGTTTTAATACTCCGTAGTTAACTTTAACATTTAAATCACCCTCTAGTTCAATCCAGGTAGGTTGAATGTTGTTTCCATTTCCCTTTAAAGATAAATCTTCTAGTGTTAGTGATTTTGATAAATTCTCTAAAGGCTTTATAGTTTGACATTTAGAGAAATATAGAATAAGTAAAACTGGAAATATTATTCTTTGAATTGAATGAACACGCATCTCGAAAATTTAGGCGTGACAATGTTATTATTTTATTACTATTTTCGCAAGAATTAATTAAATGAAAGAATTTATTCAACAAGCACAGTTACTAAGTTCAGTTAATTACGCGAACTGGGGAATAGGGTTACTATTATTGATTTGCTACACTTTACTTTTTCAATTCCTCTTTAGAAAATATGCAATGGTTGCCTCAAATAGAACTTTATTTGCTTCAAACTTTCTTCTTTTTTCAGTTGCGATTTACTTGATTATAACCACCATTAAATCATCATTGGCCCTTTCGCTTGGGCTTGTAGGTGCACTTTCAATTATTCGTTTCAGAACAGCAATTAAAGAACCCGAACAAATAATTTTCTTGCTCGGACTAACTGCAATTTCCATATCACTAGCCGCCGAACAGTTTATAATTAGTACGATAAGTGCAATAGTATTTTCCATCATTGTAATTACGCGCTATAATGCGACCTACAAAAAAACCGATCTACAAAGTGATTATTTAATGATTTACTTCGAATGCTCCGATAACAATCAAGCTGACCGTTGCATAGATGATATCATGAAGAGCGATTCAATTTATGAGTTGTCAAACTTTGAATACAGCGAGAACAAGAATTATAGACTGCTCTTTAAAATTCAAAATGGAAATTTTGAAATGATTCGAAAGATAACTGAAATATTAAATCAACATAAAATTCAAGAGCCAACCGTTAAGTTATCTAGCTCAAATGCTTAGATGAGAATAAATCGAACCTCACACAAAGGTGTTCTCACCTATATTTTATTACTAATTCTAACTCCAATTGGAATTCTAGAGGGTGTATCTTTGCTTAAACACAACTCACATATTTGGGAATTAACCCAAAAAGTATTCGATAAAGATCATATCCAAAAAGGCTGGAATTTAGAAAAGTATTTCAAGGAAAAACAAATTACCGGCACAATTATCACAGACTCAATTAAGGTAGAAATGGACCCGTTATCTTATGGGGCTCTTATTAATGAGTGGAAAGTAAATTATAAAAATAAGCATCGATTGGATGGCACCCCTTGGATAGAGAAAAAAAGTAAATTCAAAGCCCGAATTAAGAGTAACTCCGGTCTAAAATGGTCAAATAGCAAACTTGGTTTAACAGGTATGTGGGAAGATCATCATGGACATTTAGATCAACTCTCACTCAAAATAAAATTGAAAGGTGATAAACGCCTTGATGGTGAGAAAAACATCAACCTAATTAGACCAATTACTCGAAATCTTTTCATTGACGAGCTTGCAAATAATATTTACAACGAACTTTTTGACGGTATCAAAATTTGTTACAAACCATACATTGTTACATTTAGAAAACAACTACCCTATTTGTTACTTCGTGAGGATGATTTAGGAAAATTTCTAATTGAAAGAAATAGAAGACGTGAAAGCGTAATATTTGAAAAAGGGTTCGGCGGGCCATTAAAAAACCTACCAGGAATTGAAGATCTATCTGTAGATGGCGATTTCAATTATGAACTCGGGGATAAAAATAAGCAAAATGAATTGGCTATAGAGATCAGCCGTGTTTTCAATAGCGATACAAACGAATTATTCAATCGAATAAACCATCAACAATTAATGGGAGTGCTAGCTACCAGTATTGTTTATAGCAGTTGGCATAATATGGTAGATATCAATTTGCATTGGTATTACAACCCTGTTAATGATAAGTTTGAACCAACAATTCGTGAAATCCAATGGGATCCAAGAATTTCTTTTCCTAAAAACAAGGGCAACTTCAATGATCGCAAGAATCATTATAAGCTCTGGTTTAACTTTTTTGACACTTGTATTTCACATCAGGTATCGTCATTTCCAGTGGTATATTACAGGTATTATTTACAAAAAGATTCAAATCAATTTTATGCCGATTTAGATCAAGCAGTAAGGAAGGTTTCTTTATTAAGTATTCAAAAATTAGAAAAAGAAAATCAATTCCGCGATCCAATTGTCAATTACACAAATTTTGAAAGAGAAAGATTAAAAAGTTATAGAGAAAGAATCATTAAAAGCAGCAAACGCTTCACCTACACGCCAGCATACAGAGTCAACAAGAACTCTACAATTATAGAAATTATTAAATGGAGAGGAAAAATATCTCTTGATACATTCCTTACCATCAGTAAAGACCAAAAATTAATAATAGAAGCGGGTAGCGAAATACAGTTTACAGGAAATAATTCTGGAATAATTATTCATGGAGAAATAGAAAGTAAAGGTGATTCAAATCATCCCATTCTATTTATAGCTAAGGATTCAAATACACGTGCGAGTATTTTTATGGAATCAGATAAGAGTTTAAGTTTTAATTACTGTAAGTTCATAGGCCTATCAAGCCTCAAAAAAGGCATCTGGAGTTTACCCTCGGCTGTTACCGCGCATAACTCTCACAAGGTGAAATTCACGAATTGCACATTCCAAGAGAATCGAATTGGAGATGATATGCTCAATATTTTTGGATGCAAAAATTTCAAAATCGAAAGCTGCAGTTTTCAAGATATTTTGAGTGATGCGTTTGACTCAGATTTTTCTTCAGGCAGTGTCAGCAATTCCAAATTTATTTACATTGGCAATGACGGCGTTGATGGTTCAGGAAGTGATATAAATATAATCAATTGCACATTCAACCAGATAAAGGACAAAGCTATTTCGGCGGGTGAAAAAAGTAATTTTAGAGTTGTAAAATCATCCGTTCGTAATTCGGAAATCTGCTTTGTTAGTAAAGACCAATCTAGTTTAAATGTTACAGATTGTCAGTCCAACCAGAATAAACTAGATTATGCTATTTTTCAAAAGAAACCAGAATATGGTTCAGCAAAATTAAATACAGATATTGACCTAAATAAATCTAGGTATTTAATTCAAAACAACAGTGCTATAAATCATGCAGGCGGCAAGATAACAAGAGTTAAAGACGTAGAATCTAAATTATATGGGAATGAATTCGGAGCAGCCACAAAAAAATAGACTATTACGACTCCTAGATTGGATAAGGCCTACCGCATATGGTACACCTTACCGCTATGAGAAAAAATTCATCATTCCAATTCAGAAACTGCCGCATTTGGAAATGCTATTATATCGAAAAGGTTGTAGTACTTTATTTCCTAGCAGATGGATAAACAACCTGTACTGCGATACCTATTCTGGCCAATCTTTAAATGAAAATATTGAAGGATTTAGTGATAGAACAAAAAATAGATTTAGATGGTATGGCGATACATTTGGCATTATTGAGGTTACTGCAGAACAAAAAATAAAAAGTGATGATGTTAATAGAAAAAACTCTGCCAAATTGGGAGAGTTTGAGTTCAATAACTTCCAAGACATTCCAAGATTCTATGAATCCTTGAAAAATAAACTTCGCAATCTTCCCATGGAAAATAACTTCTTAAGTATTGAGCTACAAGAACCCAATTTAATTAATCGTTATCAGCGTAAATATCTTACCAACTTAAACGGTGATATACGCATAACCTTAGATACCAATCTTAGTTATTACAATATCATAACTGGTTTGCAATCTAGGCAAACAAATTTTTGTATAGTGGAGTTGAAATGTTCCTCTAATTCTCCAATTATTGAAGATTTGCTCCCCTTACAATTGAGCAAGTCATCCAAGTTTGTAGAAGGTATGTTAACTACAGATCCAAAGGAATCTACTGAATTCTTTTAATTCAATAACTTCCCAGAAAGTCTTAACATTTGGTAGCGTAATAAAACTAAGTTTAAACGACTTTGAGTAATTGCCAACCTCGACTGTAATAAACTAAGTTGATTTTCACGAACTTCAGTATAACGCAACTGACCATTTTTGAATGCTTCTAATGATCGAGTAACATTTAACGCGGCTAGAGATTCTCGCTTCTCCTGCAAAAGAATACTTTCCTCTAATACTTTTTGGTCTAATAAAGCATCCATTAATAATTGTTGAACTTGAAGTTCGGTATTTTGCTTAGTTAATTGTGCAACTTGCTCCTGAATTTTAGTGTTTTTTATAGCAGTTGCTAACTGTAAACCATTAAAAATTGGCAACGATAATGACGCAGATCCACTCAAACCATCAGTTTGCTGTGCTAAAATAATCCCTGCACCATTCTGAGATGAATTATATCCATAGTTAAGGTTAATAGATAAAACTGGCAGCCTTCTACTGTTTGCAAGCTTTGTGTTTTCCAATGCCATCACCTGATTAATCTGTGCAATTAAAATCTGTGTATTATTCTGAATAGAATTCTTTATCTCTTCATTTGATCCCAGCACAGGTACTGGTACTTCATTTTTAATTTTTAATTCAGTCTCTATATTAACCCCTAGCAATACTTTCAATTTGTTCAACTCTTTATTCAAAGAGTTTTCTATTTGAATAAGTGCTAGGCTATCCGTTCCCAAATCCACTTGAGCAGCGCTTACCTCAATGGAGTTTCCAACACCTGTTTCTTTTCTGTAGTTACTATATTCTAATCGCTCCTTTGAAATCTGAATATTTTCTATTGCTAGTTTCTTTTGAACATATAACTGTTCTACTTGTAATACAGCGGCAATTGCCTCCATCACAGAATTTTCACTAACTAGGCGCGACTGTAATAAGGAAAGTTGATATTGGTTCTGCAAATTCTTGTATGTACTTACTCTACCAAAACCATTAAACAAGGTATAATTCAAACCTATATTGGCACCAATTGCTGTATTCTCAGCACCATCACGTTCCACGGTTGGTAATCCACCAGCAAATTCTAACCTCGTATTATTTTTACTGTAACTACCGTTTCCATTAAGTGTAACACTAGGGAAATATCCTGCTTGACCTTTTGTTGCTAGACTTGCATTCTGTTCTGTAAACAAACCTTGTATTTGTATATTGTAGTTATTCTTTAGAGTAGCGGTTACTACATCTTGCAGAGATAAACTATCTTGTGAATATGCCGTCCCGGCAAACAACACAAACGACAATAAACTATTCACCCTCCAAATCATATGATTCATTAATTAATTCTTTTACTGCAGGCTCTACCGATTCTGCCGAGGGCATTTCTCCTGCATTCCAAGCCCATCCTAAATAGCACTTAATATTATTCCATGCAGAAAGGAAAACTGGTAATAAAATTAAAGTTAGCATAGTTGCAATCGCTATTCCGTATGCCACAGAAATAGCCATTGGTATTAAAAATTGAGCTTGAA
The DNA here is from genome assembly GCA_030834125.1 of Bacteroidota bacterium. Lineage (GTDB taxonomy): Bacteria > Bacteroidota > Bacteroidia > NS11-12g > UBA955 > VMCP01. Next base: position 17,634 of record JAURFW010000028.1, read on the forward strand.
AACTCTTTTCCATAATCAAAGGTGCAAGACCTGCTATGGTGGTCATACTGGTTAAAAATATTGCTCTAAACCTAACATAACCCGCTTGATAAACGGCATCTTTAAATTTATACCCCTCTTTAAGAAAGCTGTTCATTTTACCCACCAATACTAAGGAGTCGTTTACAATAATTCCAATTAAAGCAACCACCCCCAAGAAACTTAATATACTCATTTGCTGCCCATGAATAAAATGTCCCCATGCTACACCAATTAATGAGAATGGTACTAATAACAGCAATATTATTATCGCTTGAGCAAC
>JAURFW010000018.1 GCA_030834125.1 Bacteroidota bacterium
AAGCTTTCGATAGAGTAGTTAAAAAACTTGGAGAAACTCCAATTCCGAAATACATAGATAGAGAAGTAAAGGAGGAAGATGAGTCTTGGTATCAGTCTCTTTTTGCAAAGCGTGTGGGCGCTGTTGCTGCACCTGCTGCACAACTGCATTTTACTCGTGAGTTGTTGATGAGAATGGATATTAAAGGCATCAAATTTTCTGAAATCACATTACATTTAGGTCTAGGGGCATTTCGGGACGTAGAAGTTGAAGATCTCACTAAGCATAAAATGGATAGCGAGTATTACTACATTTCTGACCAAACAGTTGATGAAGTAAATAATGCAATTGAAAATAGAAAAAGAGTCGTTGCTGTGGGTGGATCGGTAATGCGCACATTAGAGTCAAGTGTGAGTTCAACGAAAACATTAAATCCGGGTGAAGGTTGGACAGATAAATTCTTATTTCCGCCTTATGATTTCAATATTGCAAATGCTTTTATTACTAATTTACATGCACCAGAATCACCTCTGTATATGATGGCTTGTGCATATTCCAGTCATGAATTTATGCAAGAGGTTTATCAGGAAGCCATGAAAGAGAAGTATCGCTTCATGTGTTATGGCGATGCAATGCTCATCTTGTAATAGATATTAATTAATAGCCCAGTTGGTGAAATTGGTAGACACGCCATCTTGAGGGGGTGGTGTCGCAAGACGTGCTGGTTCGAATCCAGTACTGGGCACATAAGGGAGGCTGCAATTTGCAGCCTTTATTTTTTTATCCAATCTCTTATTTTTTTATGTAAAACCAACATTAATATCATCGGTGTAACACCTAGGGCAGTTAATAATTGATGTTTGGAGAATTCAAGTGGCCAAAAAAGGTAGGTCCCAATTAAACCACCAATCAATAGTCCTCCGAGATGGCCTTCGTGAGATATTCTATTCCGATCTTTACTCTGTGTGAGTATAATTGATACCAAAGTAAATAAAATTCCAAAAATATAAGCTGGAATAAATACTGGAATTAAAAATAATCCAATGCCCATATCTGGCTGTAGATAAATAGAAATCATTACAAGACCACTTACACCACCTGATGCACCTACTGCCTGATAATCAGAGTCGTACCTCCGCAACCACATAGAATATAAACTTCCTCCAGCAACAGAAAGAATAAAAGCTAACGATGTTAGAAATGTCCCTATTGACGATTCAACTATTGGACCAAAATAATAAAGCGCCAAACTATTTAGAGCCGCATGCATCCAGCCTGAGTGGACCAAAAATGGTGTAAATATTCTATGGTATTCTTTAAGTTTTTGAATGCGATATGTGCTAAAAAATAGTTGGTTATACGAGTTAGCATTTTGGATGAGAATAGCATGTGCAATTAATATTACTGCTATCATCCCCACACTAAATGGGGTAATTTGAAATAAATTTTGAATGTTCAAGACATGACAAAAGTCAGAAAAGAAAAGTACTTTTGATAATAATGGATTCAAAAAAATGCTTTCTATTGGGAATTGTGCTTTTCAATTCAGCTTTGTTGATGTCGCAATTTGGTGAAGTTGAGGCAATGTCAAATAGGAAACGTGCAGAGGTCCTACTTAGTAAAGGGCAATGTGATCAGTCTATGAAGCTGTATCAACAAGTATATGCAGAAGACTCTGCAATGTTAGATCTTCATGGAATAATCAGGTCTTACACTTGTTTGGGAAAACTTGATGAGGCAGAATCTATGCTCAATCAACTCATTTTTATGCATCCCAAAGACCCTGATCATCATTTTTATCTTGCGTTAAACTTTCTAGAATATCCTAAAGAGGATAGTGCCATTTCACATTTTAAAACATACATAGAATTATATAGAAAAAAGGTAGCTGTAACGCAAGACGGAACCCCAGTTGATTCAAAGCCATATTTCTACATAGGTAATATTTATAGGGTTAGAATGATACGTGAGGGTTTAACAAAGTTTGAAAAGACGGATATGATTTATCATATAGAAGAGTATTTGAGGTTAAATCCAGTGGATGAATACGGTAGGCAATGGAAGATATTTATTGATGAGGTGAGAGATATTTCTCCCAGCAATGATGGTAAATACTATTACAAAAAATAAGTATAGTTCATTGCTTGCTTATCTTTGTATTTCGAATACAGAATGTCTGTTTACAATAAAAACAAAATAATTAACGACCCTTTACACGGGTTTTTAACCATTCCAACAGGTCTAATTTATGATTTAATTCAACATCCTTATTTTCAAAGACTTCGTAGAATTCGTCAATTGGGAATGAGTGAGTGGGTTTATCCAGGCGCTACTCACACGAGATTTCATCATGCATTAGGTGCAATGAAGTTAATGCTATTAGCATTGGACTCGTTGAGGAAAAAAGGAGTTGAGATTACCGATCAAGAATATGAAGCCACTGCAATAGCTATATTATTACACGATATTGGACATGGTCCTTATTCACACACATTAGAGCATACTTTGATTCACGAAGTTCAACATGAGGAAATCTCAATAAGTATTATGAATAAGTTGAATTTGCAGTTCAATGGGCAAATGGATATGGCAATTCAAATTTTTCAATCAAAATATTTAAAAAAACCTTTTTTAACTCAGCTTATTTCAGGGCAGTTAGATATGGATCGATTGGATTATCTCTTGCGTGATAGTTTTTACACTGGGGTAAGTGAAGGTATTGTAGGAGGTGAGAGGATAATTAATATGTTAAATGTGGTAGGCGGAAATTTAGTAGTTGAAGAGAAAGGGATTTATTCAGTTGAGAAGTTTTTAGTAGCTAGAAGGTTAATGTATTGGCAAGTTTACCTACATAAAACTGTTATTGCAGCAGATGCATTGTTGATTTCTATTCTCAATCGTGCTCGCGAGCTTGCTCATGTTGGACATTCTTTAGGAAGTTATCATCCATTATTGCATTTTCTAATCAATGATATTTCTCGTGAGAATTTTGATGATGAAGCTTTAGAGCTTTTTCTATCATTAGACGATATTGATATTATGTCTAGTGTGAAACTATGGCAATTTCATGAGGATAAGATATTAAGTACTTTGTCTAGAAGTTTAATAAATCGCAATCTTCCAAAGGTGAAAATATCAAAAGTAAATTTGGGTCAATTGGATATAGAGGAGGCTGTGAAGTCAACCATGGAGAAAATGAATATTTCAGAAGAAGACTCAAGAAAGTATTTTGTAAAATATGGATTGTTAGAGAATCATGCTTACAAAAGTGAGGGTGGAGGGATAAGGATTTTGAATAAACATGGTGAAGTTAATGACGTTGCAGAATCAAGCGATAATTATAATTTAGCCGCATTAAAGGAAACAGTTAAAAAATACTATTTGTTAAGGTGGGTAAACTAAGAAAAAGACATAGTTCAGATGGTGTTATTGCAAAGAAGCATTTAGGTCAGCATTTTTTAAATAGACCGGATATTGCCCAAGATATAGCAGATTTAGTTTCCGATGAGGTAGATATTGTAATTGAAATTGGACCTGGAACTGGAGTTCTTACACAGTTTTTATATCCCCGATTTAAAGAAAAGTTATATGTGATTGAACTGGATCTTGAATCTGTTGATTTTTTAAGGCAGCAAGATTGGGCGTTTGGACTAAATATAATTGAAGGGGATTTTTTAGAGATGGACTTACAAGATTTTTTAGGAAATAAAAAAGTATCTATTGTTGGGAATTATCCTTACAATATCTCTACTCAAATTGTGTTCAAATTGTTGGAAGAACCATGGAATGTTATTCAGTTTTGTGGGATGTTTCAAAAGGAAGTTGCCGAACGATTAAGTTCAGGTCCGGGGAATAAACAATATGGAATTACTAGTATTCTGTTACAAGCCGCATTTCATTGTAAATATTCTTTTTCAGTAGATGAACATGCATTTATACCTCCACCAAAGGTGAAAAGTGGTGTAATTGATTGTCATAGATATTCCTACTTAGAAAATGAAAATTACTTCAGGTTAAAAAAGATAACAAAACAAGCTTTTTCACAAAGGCGGAAGACCCTGAGTAATGCATTAAAACCTATTTTACTGGATAAAACATTGCCAGAGAAGTTCGCAAGTAAGCGAGCGGAGGCCTTAAATGTTGAAGATTTCTGGGAATTAGTAAATTTTTTCTATTCTTCAACTTATTGATATATAGATTAAAGAAGGTGTTATTTTGAATGGGTACACGTTAATTGTTCAGTTTATTTCAATTTTTTCTTAAAAAAATGTATCGATAAGATATTGTAATAACTAAATTTGTGACCCAAAACCCCTATTGTACTCTAAAACGATGAGATTGGATACACTAAGAGTTATATTAAACTCAATTTCAAAAAATGCCATGATTATGGCTGCCACGTTATTAACGCCGGTTATTGCACTTGCCGCCGATGTAATTGAACCTCCTAAAGAGCAAAGTCTTGCGAATTGGGACTGGGTTACTATTCTTACTTGGGTGTTAGGATTACTGGTTATATTGGTAATTGCTCGTGCATTCGATATCGGTGCATTAACAGAAAAAATTACTGGTAAAAAAGTAGTTAGTTGGAACAACGTAAATGCATGGATTGCAATAATTTTTCTAATTGCAGGTCTGGCTGGAGTATGGTATGAATTAGTTTATCATGGTAAATACCTAATGTTGGGTAATTCAGCTTCGGCACATGGTGATACTTATGATTCAATGTTTTATTGGACCTTTGGATTTACATTTTTTGTGTTTGTTGTTACTGAAGTATTGTTATTCTATTTTATGTTTAAGTATCGTTATGATGAGAAGAGAAAAGCACATTACTATTTTCATAATAACAACCTAGAAATTATTTGGACAGTTGTTCCTTCAATTGTCCTTACTTTTTTGGTATTAAGAGGTTTTACCACCTGGTCAAAAATTACCGGAGAATTAGATAAAGAATCTGAAGAAATCGAAGTATTTGCATATCAATTTGGTTGGAAAGCAAGATACGCGGGTGACGACAATATTTTAGGTTATCATAACGTAAACTTTATTTCAGGTACAAATCCCTTGGGAATTGCTGAAACAAATGCCGTAGCTGAGTTGGTCACAGAATTAGAAGGTGAGATTGCCAAACTTGAAGGATTGCAAGAAACTGAAGGCGATTCAATCAAAGCTTGGAGTACACGTTGGGATAGAATGAAGTCGACTGGATTATATCGCACATATCCAGAGGACTACAAAACATTGGACGAAAAGTTGCACGATGGTTTAAGTGGAGCTTATGGTCGTCAACTTGAAAAAGATATTAAAAGAAAGAAAACCGCAATCCGAAGAATTGCAGAATATCAAAAAGATAAGGATTTCTTTAATGGCTCGGCCAACGATGATAAGGTAACTACTGAAATAGTTTTAGTTAAAAATAAGCCTTATGTTTTCAAATTTAGAGCACGTGATGTTATTCACTCAGCTTACATGCCTGACTTTAGAGTTCAGATGAACTGTGTGCCAGGTATGCCTACACAGTTTGCGTTCACCCCCACCATGACTACAGCAGAGGCTAGAGATGTAAAAGGAAATAATGAATACGATTACTATCTATTCTGTAATAAAATTTGCGGAGCAGCACATTATAACATGAAAATCAAAGTAACTGTTGTGGAGTCTGAGGCGGAATACAATACGTGGTATGCATCTCAAGCACCATTTGTTGCACCGACTACCGCAGAAACATCTGAGCCAGCAGAAGAGCAAGTTGCTCCATCGGCTGACTCGACACAAATAGTTATTGATAATCAAGTAGCAATTAATAAATAAGAAATAAGAAATAAGAAATAAGAAATAATAATATGAGTACAGCAGCTTTACACGCAGACGAGCACCACGCTGACCATCATCACAAGGAGAGCTTCATCAGTAAGTATGTGTTCTCAATGGATCACAAGATGATCTCAAAGCAATTCCTTATTACAGGAATTATTATGGGAACGGTTGGTTTGATCATGTCATTGTTGTTTCGTCTTCAATTAGCATGGCCTGATGAGCAGTTTTCATTTATGGAGACTTTATTAGGTAAATGGGCAGTAGATGGAAAACTAGATCCAAACTTTTATATGGGACTGGTTACTATTCATGGTACTATTATGGTATTCTATGTACTTACAGCAGGTTTAAGTGGAACATTTAGTAATTTACTTATTCCTTTACAAGTAGGTGCAAGAGATATGGCATCGCCATTTATGAATATGCTTTCCTACTGGTTCTTCTTCTTAAGTTCCGTAACCTTATTAATTAGTGTATTTATTGAGACAGGCCCAGCATCTGGTGGTTGGACAGTTTACCCGCCATTAAGTGCGTTAGAAAAAGCTATGCCCGGCTCAGGTTTGGGTATGACACTATGGCTGTCCGCAATTGCATTATTCATTATATCTTCACTTTTGGGAGGTATTAATTATATCTCTACTGTATTGAATATGCGTACTAAAGGAATGAGTATGAATAGAATGCCATTAACCATTTGGGCTTTCTTCTTCACCGCTATTCTTGGTGTTTTGTCTTTCCCAGTATTGTTGGGTGCGGCTTTATTCTTAATATTTGACCGGTCTTTTGGAACAAGTTTTTATTTGAGTGATATTTATCTTGAGGGGGTAGGAGCATTAGAAAACATCGGTGGTAGTCCGGTACTTTACCAACACTTATTCTGGTTTTTAGGTCACCCTGAAGTATATATTATTTTAATGCCGGCATTAGGAATTACATCTGAAGTAATTTCTTGTAATGCTCGAAAGCCAATTTTTGGATATACCGCAATGGTTATTTCTTTATTGGGTATTTCTTTTCTTTCATTTATTGTTTGGGGTCACCACATGTTCATTACAGGTATGAATCCTTTCTTGGGATCTGTGTTCATGATTTTAACACTGATCATTGCAGTTCCCTCGGCAGTAAAAGCATTTAACTATTTAACCACTCTTTGGAAAGGTAATTTGCGATTTACTCCGGCAATGTTGTTCTCAATAGGACTTGTTTCATTCTTCATTTCAGGAGGTTTAACGGGTATCTATTTGGGTAATGCGGCACTAGATATTCAGTTACACGATTCATATTTTGTTGTTGCTCACTTCCACTTAGTAATGGGTTCTGCAGCAATTTTTGGAATGTTTGCGGGTATTTACCATTGGTTCCCAAAAATGTACGGTCGCATGCTAAATAACACCCTAGGTTATTTCCACTTCTGGTTAACCTTCATCTCAGCATATTTAGTATTCTTCCCAATGCACTTCATGGGTCTAGCTGGTGTTCCACGTCGTTACTACCAATTTACATTGGTTAAGGAATTTGATGTATGGATGGATGTAAACGTGCTGATGACTGTTGGCGCACTTATTGGTGGATTCGCTCAGTTATTTTTCCTTTATAACTTCTTCTACTCAATCTTCCGTGGTAAGAAAGCAACTCAAAACCCGTGGAATTCAAACTCATTAGAATGGAGTGCTCCAGTAGAAAGAATTCATGGTAACTGGCCTGGTGAAATTCCAACTGTTTACAGAGGTCCATATGAATACTCTCGTCCTGATAGAGAATTAGATTACTTCCCTCAATACGAGCAAGATGAGTCTGCTCCGGAGGTACTTAAAACTGAGAAATCTAAAACTTCTCCAGCGGAGAAAGAAGAGGCTGAATCAAGTGTATTCTTCGCAGCAATCAAGAAAGTCTTTGGTTTGAGCTAATATGCCATCAACCGACAATAGTCGACTCTTAAATATTTACAGACGAATAGGTTTACTTACCTGTTCGTCTGTTTTTTTATTGTTTCTTTTTGGCGGTTGGGTAAGAGCGACAGGAAGTGGAATGGGCTGCCCAGATTGGCCAAAATGTTTTGGTCAGTTAGCTCCACCTACAGATGCCCAGGATTTACCCGAAAATTATAAAGAAATTTTTCTAAACAAGAGGCTCAAGAAATTGAATCGTTTTACTTCGACTTTGGATAAATTTGGTTTTCATAACCGCGCAGAATTAATCCGAAAAGATCCTAAAATGCTAGAACCCGAGGAATTTCATCCAGTTAAAGCTTGGATAGAATATATAAACAGACTATTTGGTGTATTAAGCGGATTATTAGCGGTTGCTATGGGTGCATTGATAACCTATAGAATTACAATTCCAGAATTTAAGTCTTCGCGTTGGTGGTATTTTATTGGATTTGTCTTATTAATAGTTAATGCCTGGCTAGGAAGTTTGGTAGTAACGACCAATCTCTTGCCGGGAATGGTATCACTCCATTTTCTACTTTCATTCTTGTGTTTATTTTCCTTTATAAGATCTGTGCACTCGGTAAGGCCAATATTACCAATTCATAATTTATCTTCTAAAGGCAATTGGAGAAAATTGTGGGTTTTAATTTTTATTCTGGTAATAATGGGTACTTGGTCCAGAGAGCAAGTTGATTTATTGCGTTCTTTGGGTACCTTATCGAATGATGAGGGAATATTGAATTTTCAATCAATGGATTGGATTTTTACCATCCATCGTTATGCTTCTATTTTAGTAGTATTCTTAGGGATTTATTTGGGCTGGAATCACCGTCAAATTTTATATAAAAAGAATTTGGGCTTTATTTTAGCTTCAGTAGCTTTTTTGCAAATCATACTGGGTGCGTTTCATATGATATATGTGGTTCCGCCATCAGTTCAAATATTACATGTTGTTTTTGGAAGTGCATTGTTAACACTTTCATATCTTGGATTGTTATCCTATAAAAATAATGAAATCTCGAATTAAGAGTTACGCGGAGTTAGTAAAATTTAGACTTACAAGTACAGTAGTTGCAACCAGTAGTTTTGGTTACATTATTGCCTTGCAGTTTACCAAAGGTGAAAATTGGAAAAATTTCTTCGATTGGTTATTATTTGCAGGTGTTTTGATTGGCGGAATGTTTATCGTTTTCGCCGCCAATGGAATGAATCAAATTATTGAAAAAGAAAATGATGGCAAAATGGAGCGAACCTCCAATAGGCCGATAGTAGAAGAAAGAATTTCTGTAGCGCATGCAAGGATTTTTTGTTGGGTTACTGGCTTATTAGGAATAGTTGTTCTCATTATCACGGGTGCAACCTTTTTATCTGTATTACTTGGAGGGTTGAGTTTTGTTTTATATGTTTTTGTTTACACTCCAATGAAACAAGTGAGTCCAATTGCAGTAATGGTAGGAGCTATTCCGGGTGCGTTGCCTCCTTTAATTGGTTATTCTGCAGTAGTACCTCGCTTAGATGAAATAGGTTTAATTTTATTTTTGGTGCAATTCTTTTGGCAGTTTCCACATTTTTGGGCAATTGCATGGTTATTGCATGATGATTATCAGAAAGCGGGATATTGGTTATTACCAACTCGCGGCGGAAGAGATAAACGAAGTGCATATCAAATACTTATTTACACAGTAATATTAAACTTGGTTAGTCTAATGCCCCTTTATTATGGTGTTTCAAATATTGCTGCAGTCTCGGTTATTATTCCATTGGCATTATTCTTTCTCTATAAAGCCTACAGGTTGTTTGTCACTTTAGACACATCTGAGGCAAGAAAACTATTATACGCTTCATTTTTGTACACCCCTGTTGTATTTTTGTCGTACATTCTGTTTTAGTCTAATCATATATGAAATCAGTCAAAGTAAAAGAACCTAAATATCCAGTTTCACCAAGCAAATTAAACCTGTGGTTATTTATGCTAGCAAGCAGTATGCTGTTTGCCGCAGTTGTATCTGCTTTTATCGTTCACAGGCCAGATGCTGAAGGACGTTCAGCTTGGACAGCCTTTGATTTGCCAATTTATTTTTTATACTCTACAATTATTGTTATTGCCAGTTCAGTAACAATATATCTAGCTCATAGAGCTGCAAAAAATGATGAGCTTGGTCAAAATAAAAATTTAATTCTGATCACTGCTATATTGGGAATATTATTTTGTATTTCGCAATATATGGGATGGAGACAGATGGTTGATTTGAACCTGACATTCGTAAATGCACGTCCAGAGGATATTTCTGCTTCATATGTTTGGGTAATCACAGCATTACATTTTGTACACATTGTGGGAGGAATAATTTTATTATTTGCCGCCTGGATTCAGTCCATTCGTTTGAATATTCATAAAAAGAAGATGGTTTTAATGTCAATTGCTCATACTTATTGGCATTTTGTTGGCATTTTGTGGTTTTTCTTGTATTTATTTCTTTATTTCGCACAGTAACTAATTTACCCAAATGGCAAATCAAGCAGAAGCTACTTTTGAGAAACAACCTATGTGGTCTGGAGGGCGTTCCCCCTTTAATGTGAGCTATGGAAAATTAATGATGTGGATCTTCCTTTTATCGGATGCATTCACGTTCTCAAGTCTATTGGTACAATACGGAGCGCAGCGCTTCAGTAACATCGAAACTGCAGTAACAACAAGTTGGCCTGATCCTGCTTCGATCTTTAATCATTTTCCATTCATGCATGGTGTGCACTTACCGTTGTTATTTGTAAGTGTTATGACTTTCATATTGATTGTGAGTTCTGTTACAATGGTTTTAGCCGTTGAAGCGGGGCATAGAAATAGTAAGAAAGAAGTTCAGAAATACATGGTTTATACAATTTTTGGAGGAATAGCTTTTTTGAGTTGTCAGGCATGGGAATGGGCTACATTTATTCATGAAGGTGCTCGTTTGGACAGCAATTTCTTTGGAATCACAGAACAAGGTTACAAACATTTGCAAAGTGTAAGCTTTAGTGATCATTTTGAGTGGGCTGATGGTGATCGTACATGGGGTCCAGTGCCTTTTGCGGCATTATTCTTTATCGTAACTGGTTTTCACGGGTTTCACGTATTCTCCGGAGTTGTAATAAACGTTGTTGTATACATTATGACTGTTAGGGGAGTATTCGAACGTCGTGGTCATTACGAAATGATTGAAAAGGCTGGATTATACTGGCACTTTGTAGATCTAGTGTGGGTGTTTGTATTTACCTTTTTCTATCTAATCTAATCATATAATAGTTATGGAATTTTATACTAAACCCGGCGATTACGATCCGATTAACTACGTTCCGCATCAAGCGAGCCATGGTACCAAGGAGTTATGGAAGACTTTTTGGTTGCTTTTAGGAATTACCATTTTAGATTTCATCATCTATTTCGTTATGCCAGCTACAGGATTGAGAAACGTAATTTTCATTTTCTTTGGATTGGTAAAGGCTTATTACATTGTTGGTGCATTTATGCACCTGAAGCATGAAAAAATTAACCTTGCATTAATAATTCTAGTTCCTACCGTTTTTATTATTGGTTTGGTAATGGGTTTGCTTTACGAGGGTAATGCTATAAGTTTAATGAAATAAGATGACCAAATCATCTCGAAATAATTTTAAAGTGGCCGCATTAGCGGCCCTTATTATTTTACCTGCTCTTGCGGTATTCTTTTGGGCGAATGTTTCTTGGGTACACCAGGAGCTACCATATTATGGACAGCGTGAATTGGATAATGCTGGTGATACTATTTACCATAAAGTAAGTGACGATATTGTGCTTTATAATCAGCACGGAAAAAAAATAACATTACATGATTTTGATTCAAGTATTTTATTAGTTAATATTTTCTTCTCAACCTGTCCTCAGGTTTGTCCAGAAATGAATAAGCAAATTCAAGCTGTGGCTGAAGAATATTTAAATGAGCCGAATGTGGAATTTTTAAGTGTATCGATAGATCCAGAAACTGATTCGATACCTGTTCTAGCAGAATATGCGAAGTTGTTTAAAGCTGATTTGTATAAACGTACTTTCGCCACCGGAAGTAAGAAGGAAATTTATGACTGGGCGATAAACGATTTATTACTTGCTACGGAACAACGTGGCAGTGACTTCATACACGATGATAGAGTAGTAATTATCGATAAGGAAAGACATATTCGCGGTGTTTTACCTACACGTGCAAAAACAAATCACGAGAAAATAGAGTTAATAAGAAGAATCAAGGATGATATTGAAAATTTAAAATATGAGTACCGCAAAAAAACAATGGATTAGTGATAAAGGATTCTTCTATCTTGTTTTGGGAATTACAGCAGTTATTCCTATTGCTGTTATCATACTCCAAATGCTTCCAGAAGTCATGAGGCCGGGTATAACATTTGCCAAGTCGCTACCAAAATTAAATGCTATAATTAATTCATTAGTGTCAATAGCCTTATTATTAGGTTATTATGCTATCCGCTTTAAAAAAGACAAGAGCACTCATCAAAAATACATGTTAACTGCATTTATCTTATCTGCTGTGTTTCTTATTAGTTATGTGATTTATCATTTATCGGCTCCTCCAGTTCCTTATTGTAATGAAGGCAGTATTAGGTATGTTTATTTTTTTATATTGCTTACACATATTGTATTGGCCGCAATAGTACTTCCAATGGTTCTATATACCATATACTTTAGTACATCTGGTCGTTTTGATAGGCATAAGAAATGGGCGAGATGGACTTTTCCTATTTGGTTATATGTATCCATCACTGGAGTTGTAGTATATTTGATGTTAGCACCTTGCATGTAATATGAAAAAGTTATTTTTATTATCAATTGTAATTTTAAGTTCATTCTCAGCACTTGTAGCGCAATGCCCTATGTGTAAAACTGCTCTCACAAATAGCAGAAAAAATGAAAAGCAATATGATAGAAAAGTGGGTGATGGAATTAATACGGGAATATTGTTTCTAATGTCTGTACCTTATGTATTGGTTGCTGGAGCTGGCTTTGCGTTTTATAAAACTCAAAAGAAGAAGAATAAATAATGGTGGAAAAAAAGAGGGCGGGTTTCTTTCCCTTCTTATTATCTCATTGTCCTCGATGTGGAAAAGGAAAAGTATTTAGAAATAAAATACTATCGTTTAAGAAGTTTTCGGACACATTAGATCAATGTCCAAAATGTAATTTGGAATACGAGCCAGAAACAGGTTTCTTCTTCGGTGCCATGTATTGGTCTTATGCTTTGTTGGTTGGTGCTACAGTAATTTTATCAGTTTTACTGTATTATTTAAATTATTTTGACCAAGCAGTATATATCATTCCCTCATTAATATTGTTTTCACTTCCTTGGGTATTTCGATATGGAAGATTATTAATGCTGTATGTTGTTTATCCAATAATGTATAAGGATAAATTCTACGGAGATAATAGTTGAGAAAAATAAATTTTGGCAAAAAAACCGAGTCGTTCCTCGGTTTTTTTCAATCAATTCACCACTGAATATTATTCACCAGCTTGAACTTCTACTACCTCTTCTCCGGCAGAGTTTTTTGCCAGGATTTTACTTTCAATATCTGCGAGTAATTCTGGATTATCTTCTAATAGGGTTTTCACCGAATCACGTCCTTGACCCAGCTTAGTACCATCATAGCTAAACCAACTACCGCTCTTTTGAACAATATTAGCGTCTACTGCGATATCGAGAACCTCACCGACTCGAGAAATTCCTCTACCGTACATAATATCAAATTCAACTACTCTAAATGGGGGAGCTACTTTATTTTTAGCTACCTTAACTTTTGTTCGATTACCTATGATTTGATCGCCATCTTTAATCTGTGAACTTCTTCTAATATCAAGTCTAACTGAAGCATAAAATTTAAGAGCGTTACCACCAGTAGTGGTTTCAGGATTACCGAACATAATTCCAATTTTTTCACGTAATTGGTTAATAAAAATTGCAACACATCCTGTCTTATTGATACTTCCTGTAAGTTTTCGAAGCGCTTGACTCATTAATCGAGCATGTAAACCTACTTTACTATCTCCCATATCGCCTTCAAGTTCAGCTCTAGGAACAAGTGCTGCAACAGAGTCAACTACCAATACATCTATTGCACCAGAGCGAATTAAATTATCTGCAATTTCTAAGGCCTGTTCTCCATCATCGGGTTGAGAAATTAAAAGGCTACCAGTATCGATACCTAGCTTTTCAGCATAGAATTTATCAAAAGCATGTTCGGCATCTACAAAGGCGCATATCCCTCCTTTTTTTTGTGCTTCCGCAATTGTATGCAGTGCTATAGTTGTTTTACCAGAGCTTTCTGGACCATATATTTCTATAATTCTACCTTTAGGAAATCCACCTACACCTAACGCTAAGTCTAGTCCGAATGAACCAGTAGACACGACATCCACATTAACTTTTTTATTATCGTCCATTTTCATGACGATTCCCTTTCCGTAGCTCTTCTCCAAACGCTCTATTGTTTGCTGTAGTGCTTTTAGTTTTTCCTTTTGTTCGCTCATAGTTGTATTTATTAAAAATAATTATCGTTTCAATTTCTTAAACAGTTTTCAAAAATATCAAATTGAAAATATATTTGACAAATGTATGTCAAAAAAATTATCAACACAAAATAAGAGCGTGAACAGTATGTTACGTGTTGAATCCCTTTATGAAAAGTTTCAAGCCCAAGGTAAGTCGGCAATGACGAATGAAGAACTTCTTCAATTGTTGTTTTCTTTTCGCGGAAACCGCAAAAAAATGTGGAGTCAATCTGAAGAAATCATCAAATATACCGACGGCCGATTGGACCTTTTGGCAAAAATGTCATTACAGGATTTTCAACATTTAAAAACTATTGCAATTGAAGATGCATTAATGTTATCTGTGATTTGGGAGATTGGGAATCGAAAAAATGCAGCTTATGAGCAAGGTCAACTTATTCGGTCAAGTAACGATGCACGAAGAATTTTCATTTCAAATTTATCTGACTTGCCGCATGAAGAATTTTATGCTGCTTATTTAAATCGAAGGCACAGGTTACTTGGGAAATTTCAAATTTCTAAAGGTGGTATTTCTGCAACTGTAGTAGATATTCGTTTGCTATTACAAAAAGCACTACAATATAGTGCTTCAGGAATAATTATTGCTCATAATCATCCAAGTGGAAATACAATGCCATCTGCGGAAGATAAAGAATTGACAAAAAGGATTCAGAAGGCCTGTGTTTACTTCGATATTAACTTATTAGATCACTTAATTTATTGCGGACATAATATTGTAAGTTTTAGTGATGAAGGTTGGATTTAGATTGTGTTTTTATGGCTTGTTTTTATAACAAAAAATCCAAGTATTACAATTATTTTTGCTCGTAATTATGAGCCAAATAGATGCGCGCTATTTCAAGCCTTTTGAGGAGAGACATAATGGTCTTTCACAGGCTGACATTCAAGTTATGCTAGATACAATTGGGGTTAGTTCAATGGATGAATTGATAGAGAGAACCATCCCAGCAAATATCCGAAGAAAGGGTACAATGGATATCGGTGCCCCTATGAGTGAGCCGCAGTTTTTGGCAAAAGTTAAAGAATTGGCATCTAAGAATACTGTTTTTTCGAACTATATAGGAATGGGATATTATGGAACCCATACACCTACTGTGATTTTACGTAACATTATGGAAAATCCAGGTTGGTATACCCAATATACTCCATATCAAGCAGAAATTGCACAAGGTAGATTAGAGGCATTGTTGAATTTCCAAACTATGGTTATTGAATTAACAGGAATGGAGATTGCGAATGCTAGTTTATTAGATGAGGGTACAGCCGCAGCTGAGGCTATGGGTATGTTCAAGGGGTTGTTACCTAGAAAAAGTACTGCAAGTAAGTTTTTTGTAGATGAAAATACCTTCCCACAAACAATTGATATCTTAACAACTCGTGCCGAACCAATAGGAGTTGAGTTGGTAATTGGAGATTATAAATCCTTCCAACCTACTGAAGAATTTTTTGGGGCTTTAGTTCAGTATCCCAACAACGAAGGAAGTATTGAAGATTACAGAGAGTTTGTAAAAACATGTAAATCTGCTGAAATTAAAACTTGTTTTGCAGCAGATATATTAGCACTTTCAATATTAACTCCTCCTGGTGAGTTTGATGCAGATTGTGTAATTGGTAATACTCAGAGATTTGGTGTGCCAATGGGATTTGGTGGACCACATGCAGCATATTTTGCAACTCGTGAAGAGTTCAAAAGACAAATTCCAGGTAGAATTATTGGTGTATCTCTCGATAGAAGAGAAAATCGTGCTTTAAGAATGGCCCTTCAAACTCGTGAGCAACATATCAAACGTCAGAATGCTACTTCAAATATTTGTACTGCTCAAGTATTATTAAGCATAATGGCTAGTATGTATGCTGTTTACCATGGTCCGAATGGTATTAAGAAAATTGCTAAAAGAGTACATGGTTTGGCGAGAAATGCTTCGGAAAGATTATCAAAAATTGGTTTTGTAAATAAAAACGAAAATTATTTCGATACCTTATGTTTGGATTCTAACGGTAAGCAGGAAGAGTTTAAGCGTAAAGCAGAGTCTGTACAAATGAATTTTAGATATTTCACTAATGGAAATATTGGTATTTCTATGGATGAAACAACTACTATTGATGATGTAAATGCAATAGTGAGTCTATTTGGTGGTGATACCAACGAAGGACAAACAATTTTTGAAAATAATTGGCCAATTTGGGCTATTCGTACCTCCGAATATATGACGCACCCAGTGTTTAATAAATACCATATTGAACACGAGATGCTTCGTTATATCAAAAGACTAGAATCAAAAGATTTGAGTTTATGTCATAGTATGATTCCATTAGGATCTTGTACAATGAAATTAAACGCATCCACAGAGATGATTCCCGTAACGTGGCCGGAATTCAACATGCTTCATCCCTTTGTCCCGAAGAATCAAGTTCAAGGATATCAAGAATTGATAGACGATCTAGATAAGGATTTATCTGAGATTACGGGTTTTGCCAAAATGAGTATGCAGCCAAATTCAGGAGCACAAGGTGAGTATGCGGGTTTAATGGTAATTAGAGAGTACTTCAAATCCAATGGACAAGGTCATAGAAATATTGCTTTGATTCCTTCAAGTGCCCATGGAACTAATCCGGCAAGTGCCGTAATGGCTGGTATGCAGGTAGTTGTAACTAAATGTGATGATCACGGAAATATTGACGTAGAGGATTTACGGGAAAAAGCTATAGAACACAAAGATAACTTGGCAGTTTTGATGGTGACTTATCCAAGTACCCATGGAGTATTTGAGAGTGCAATTAAGGAAATCACTCAAGTAATACACGACAATGGCGGTCAGGTTTATATGGATGGTGCAAATATGAATGCCCAGGTGGGATTAACTTCTCCAGGATTAATTGGCGCGGATGTGTGTCACTTAAACTTACATAAAACTTTCTGTATTCCTCACGGTGGTGGTGGACCTGGAATGGGTCCCATTGGTGTTGCCGCACATTTAGCACCTTACTTGCCTGGTCATAAATTAGTGGATACTGGAATTGGGAATAAGGCAATGACTGCGGTTAGTGCAGCTCCATTTGGATCGGCAAGCATATTACTAATTTCTTATGCATATATAAAAATGATGGGTGGAGCAGGGTTAACAGAAGCAACAAAAATTGCAATTCTAAATGCCAATTATATGAAGGCAAGATTGAGTGCTGAATACCCAATTTTATATGTAGGTGAACAAGGAATGGTAGCGCATGAAATGATTTTAGATACTCGTGGATTCAAAACTTCGGCTCATATAGAAGCTGAGGATATTGCTAAGCGTTTAATGGATTATGGATACCATGCTCCGACTTTGAGTTTCCCTGTTGCAGGAACACTAATGGTAGAACCAACAGAAAGTGAAAGCAAGGAGGAACTTGATCGTTTTTGCGATGTGTTACTTCAAATTCGAGAAGAAATTCGAGAAGTTGAATTGGGTATAACAGACGCAGATGTAAATGTTCTAAAGAATGCACCTCATATTGCTGATGAGTTAATTTCCGATGACTGGTCATTCCCGTACTCTAGAGAAAAGGCCGCTTATCCATTGCCATATTTGAAAGAGTTTAAATTTTGGCCAACTGTAGCCCGCGTAAATAACACATATGGAGATAGAAATCTTATATGTGCTTGCCTTCCAATGGAAGAGTATATGTAATTAGTTATAATATCTCTACTTTTTAAATTAGAGATAGGGTTTAGATTAAAAGCCGCCTATCGATCATAAGTATTAATTTCTTGGTATAAATTATACTAATCAATATTTAAGGTATACTTCCTGTTCCGATCGTTATGACTGATTTCAATTATTATTGGGTAGTAAAAATTGATTAAATTCATTCCAATTTCTGGCCATTCAATTAACCAAATACCATCTTCAAGCGATTCGTCAATACCAACATCATAGAGCTCTACAATATCGTTTACTCTGTACCAATCTGTATGGTAAATAGTTCCATTATTTGAATTATAGGTATTCACCAATCCAAATGTAGGGCTACTCATTTCACTTGTAACTCCAAGTTTGCTGCAGAATTTTTTGATTAACGTTGTTTTGCCCGCACCTAGGTCTCCTACAAAAGTGAAAATTCGGTTTTCTGGAAGCTTGTCTATGAGAACTTTAACAACCTCATCAAGCTCCTTTTCTTGAGCTATGATTTCCATTATTTACCTTTTGGACGCAAAGTAATAAGAGGACACATCATCTCTTCCATAGAGATTCCCCCATGTTGAAATGTGTTTTTATAATAATTAACGTAGTAATTGTAGTTATTGGGATATGCAAAGAAATCGTTTTCCATTGCAAATACAAAGGCCGAGCTTAAGTGTTGTAATGGTAGAAATAATTCCTTAGGTTTCTTTACCTCAAAAACTTCTTTGGCGTTGTAAGTGATGTTTTTACCCTGCTTATAGCGGAGATTTGAATTTACCTTTTTATCACCAATTACCTTCACCGCATTTTTTACTCTAACGCTTCCATGGTCCGTAGTAATTACAATTTTTCCTGGCTTCTCAGCTATTCGTTGCATTGCTTCCCATAATGGAGAGTGTTTGAACCATGTGGCAGTTACGTTTCTATATGCCGCTTCGTCATCGGCGAGTTCACGCACAATATTTACATCAGTTCTAGCATGAGAGAAAGCATCTACAAAGTTATAGACGATAACGTTCAACTGGTTTTGACGCATGTTTGGAACTTGATCTACTAATGCTTTTGCATTATCTAGATTTGTGATTTTTGTATAAGAGAATTTAATATCCCTTCTAAGTCTGCTGAGTTGTGAAGCCAAAAAATCTTTTTCATACATATTTTTCCCGCCTTCGTCTTCGTCGTTAGACCATTTATCAGGGAATGTTGATTCGATTTCACTAGGCCGTAGTCCGCTAAAAATTGAATTACGGCAATATTGAGTTGTAGTTGGAAGTATGCTCATGTACATATCCTCTTGTTCAGTCCTGTATAGCTCATTTATTGTTTCAGAAATAGCTCTCCATTGATCAAATCTGAGATTATCTAGTAAAATGAAGTAAACAGGTTCTTCATTATCGAGCATTGGGTTAACATGTTTACGAATCAGATTATGACTAAGCGTTATTTCAGTATCATCATCTTGAATGATTTCACTATAGTTTTTATCGATAAACTTACAAAAGCTACGGTTTGCATCTGCTTTTTGGGTTTCCAATACCTCTTTCATTCCCCCTTGGTCAGTTTGCCCTAATTGCATTTCCCAAAAAACAAGTTTTTTGTAAACGTCTTTCCATTCTTGAAAACTTAATCTATCAGAAACGCTCATGCCAATTTGCATAAATTCACGCTGATAACCTTGTGTAGTTTTTTCATTTATTAGACGTTTTTCATCTACGTGTTTTTTGATGCTAAGTAATATTTGATTAGGATTTACGGGTTTAATTAAATAATCCGATATTTTACTTCCAATTGCCTCTTCCATAATATGCTCTTCTTCATTTTTAGTAATCATTATCACTGGCATATTTGGTCGTAACTGTTTGATTTCGGCTAATGCATCCAATCCACTAATTCCAGGCATATTTTCATCGAGAAATACAAGGTCAAAATCCTCATTTTTTACCGATTCAACGGCATCTCTGCCATTATTTACACTACTAACAGCAAATCCCTTTCCTTCTAAAAAAAGAATATGTGGTTTTAATAAATCAATCTCATCATCGGCCCATAGAATTTTTTTCTGCATATTTTTAAAACGAAATAAGTTAAACAAAATTCGACAATTGTTATGGCAATTAGTAAAAATATAATTGCTTCACGTCGAAACACTGCAATTTCGTGATAAATACCCCAAATTTGCACCAGTGAGTTCACATCATATAGTTCGAGATAATCAAGAACCGGCTTTAATCATTGCTAATGGCGAAAGTTGTGATTTAGGCCTTTTGGGTGATATAATGGAATGGACGCCATTTACACTTGTTCTTGATGGGGCATTGCAAAGAGTTCTGGATGCAGGGATAAGATGTGATGTTTGGCTAGGTGATTTTGATTCAGGAGTTGATCTAAATCTCGAAGAGCATCCACACCTCTCTCATATAAAGAAGGTACATGCACCAAATCAAGATCTTACAGACCTTCAAAAAGGTATTGAGTATTTAATTAATGAAGGGTTTTCGGGAGCTAATATTATGTGGGCGACAGGTAGGCGTCAAGACCATCATTTAAATAATATTTTAACATTATCACGTTATGCTGATAAAATCTCTTTAAATATTATTGATGATCATTCAAGAATTTATCCTTGTCCAAAAGAATTTAAAAAGTGGTATAAAAAAGGCACCCACCTTTCATTAATTCCTGTTGGAGAAGCTCATGATGTTTACACTACAAATTTAAAATGGAATCTTTCAGGTGAACTGCTACATTTACCCGAATTCACAAGTAGCTCTAACGAAGTATTAGAGGATGGATTCGTGGAAATTTCGTTTAAAGAAGGTCATTTATTAATTATGGAATGTTGGGATTGATTGCGAACTTTCGGAAATGAAAGTTATATCTTATAATCTTAATGGAATTAGAGCAGCTTGTAATAAAGGTCTTATCTCTTATTTAAGATCTGAAAATGCCGATGTTGTTTGTTTTCAAGAATTGAAAGCGCTTCCAGAGCAAATAGATATTCCCGCTTTCGAGGAATTAGGCTATCATTGCTATTGGTTTTCCGCACAAAAGAAAGGGTATAGCGGTGTTGGAATTTTAAGTAAAATTAAACCGAAAAATGTTGTTGAGGGTATGGGTGATGAATTGTTTGATATTGAAGGTAGGGTATTGCGGTTAGATTTTAATTGGGGAAGCATAATATCTGTCTATTTCCCTAGTGGAACAACAGGAGATATTAGACAAACGGTGAAAATGGATTTTTTAGAGAAATTCCAAAATCATATTAATGAACTCAGACAAATCCAGCCAAACCTGGTGGTTTGTGGTGATTATAACATATGTCATAAAGCGATTGATATCCATGATCCGATAAGCAATAAAAATAGTACTGGATTTTTGCCTGAAGAACGGGAATGGATGACTCAATGGTTTGATAATGGCTTTGTTGATTCATTTAGAAATTTGCATAAAGATGAATCTCATAATTATACATGGTGGAGCTACCGTGCCAATGCAAGAGTGAATAATAAGGGTTGGAGAATTGATTATATTTCAGTTAGTTCTGAACTTGCTGAAAAAATAAACGGCTCAGGAATACATCCCCAGGCCGTTCATAGTGACCACTGTCCTAGCTGGACAGAATTATCAATTTAATCTACCCAACGTTCGGTAATTCCGCCGTTTGGTGTAATAATCATCATTTTTGTTTTAACGGTATTATTGTTAATAATATTTATAGGTATTTTACGTGTAAATGAAACATTCATTGTGTAAACCATTTGAATACTTGGTTCAAGGGGATTTGGGTTAATAACTGCATCAAAAGAGTTACCAGATATTCTGTTATGAAATAATGTTGATCTGTTCGGGCGTTTTGCTGTTTCTTCTATATTATCATCTGAAATCGCGCTAACCGCCATTGGTTGATAGTTTACATATTGATCAACTGGGTCAACTTGATATGTGTTTTCAGATACAATTCGATAGCAGGTGTCTAGGTTTACCTTTAGTTCTTTAAATGATTTCATTCTTTCATTAAGAATGGAAATCGCCGCCTTTCTCATTTGATTCTTTGCAAAATGAGTTGAATCGTAATGATATTCTACTTTTATCAAATCATAGATTTCGCACTGCGCTGCAATAGTAAAAAGTCTATCGAGTTGTTCAGGTTTATCGTAACGAATATGTATATTCTTTTGCATTTCAAAGCCTTTCGGTACTTCAATGTAAGCACTAGAAAATAGTTTTTTTTCTTTTCTAAAAATAGGAACCAACGCAATCATATCCACATAAAAATTTTCAGGATTGAGCCCAATATCTTTACCCATGGTAACAAATTTTCTAACTCTTTTTGTTAACTTACTGTCAAGCTCAACAATTTTTTCACCAGCCTGATTCATATGAAATATTGCCGTATAACCTGTGGGTTCTGCATTCTTTAATACCTGGATGGTTAGATTTGTATTGTTAGCATCTGAGTATGTACCTTGTTGACCTTTTTTACTGTCACCAAAGTTCCATTGTTGAGAAAGCATTCCTTGGTTTATTTGAGTTTGATTTACCGGAGCAGCAAAAGAACGATTCTCGTATGTAGCGTTCATTTTAAAACGATTGTTCTCATTCCAAGTGGAATTTCCGGATACCTGGGCCTGAGAACTACAGGCAGTTGCTATGCCTATTAGGACAAAAAGTAAATTTTTCATAGTTTAATTTATTGTGTAACGCACTTCAATACCTTATGGGTACACAAAGTTGTGAGTTTTATTATTTATTGTGAGTTTTTTACTTGAAAATGACTCTGTATGTCCGATGATTTGTGCTTCGATATTATAATTCTTTGCAATAGAAATCATGGTATTTGCTGAATTCTCATCAGTGTAAATTTCAAGTCGATGCCCCATATTAAATACCTGATACATTTCTTTCCAATCGGTTTGACTTTGAGACTGAATTAACTGAAATAACGGAGGGATTGGTAATAGATTATCCTTGATAACATGTAGGTTATCGATAAAATGTAAAATTTTGGATTGGCCTCCCCCAGAACAATGTACCATTCCTTTAATTTGATCTCTACCTACCTCTTCAATTATTGATTTAACTAGTGGTGCATATGTTCTTGTAGGAGATAAAACTAATTTTCCGGCATCAACAGGGCTTCCTTCTACAGGGTCTGTTAATAGTACATTGCCGCAATATACCACATCATCAGGAAGAGATGTGTCATATGATTCGGGATATTTTTCTCTGTAAATATTTGAAAAAACATCGTGTCTTGCACTAGTGAGACCGTTAGATCCCATTCCTCCATTGTATTCACTTTCATAAGTGGTTTGCCCATAGCTGGCAAAACCTACAATCACCTGATTAGCAGCAATTCTAGCATTGTCTATAATTTCATTGCGTTTAGATTGAGCAATTAATGTAGAATCTACCACAACCGTGCGGACTAAATCGCCTAAGTCTGCAGTTTCACCTCCTGTAGTATGGATTTCAATACCATGTTGACGCATATTTTCGCAGAACTCCTCGGTGCCATTAATAATTTCAGCAATTATTTCTCCGGGGATATTCCCTTTATGCCTGCCTATTGTACTTGATAGTAAAAATGGTCCTGTAGAACCCACGCAAAGTAGGTCATCTGTATTCATTACAATTGCGTCTTGTGCAATACCTTTCCATACAGAAATATCAGCTGTTTCCTTCCAATATAAATAAGCTAAACTGCTTTTTGTTCCGGCACCATCGGCATGCATGATAGTACACATTTCAGGGTTACCGGTTAATTGGTCTGGTATTATTTTACAAAATGCTTTTGGGAAAAGTCCTTTGTCTAGGTTTTTAATGGCGTTATGGACGTCTTCTTTTTGGGATGAAACTCCGCGTTGCGCGTATTTATTAGACATTACTACAAATATACATTGAAATCATCTTTCTATTTTATGGATAGTGAATTAGAAATACTATTGCATTTTTTGATTGGCAGATTTAAACCATTCAATCATCTCTTTTTATCATCTGCGGATAGATCGGCCACCTTATAAGTGATAACATAGCCTGTTGATTTATTCATTACTCGCTGCGTTGAGGTAGTTTACCCAAAGGTCGGCGTTTTTATCAATTATTTGAAAAACATTTTCAAATCCTTCATCGCCTCCATACCAAGGATCTGGAATATTGGAGTTGGGTGCATCAGGATCTAATTCTCTAAATAAATGTATTTTATCTTTCTGCTCTTGTGTTCTGCAAAAATTCAATACTTGAAAGTGCACATCTGAGGCCATAGTTACAATTAAATCAAAATCCATTAGATCTCCTAATGTTAGTTGTCTGCTAATGGAATCCACTTCAATGCCATGAGTCGAAGCATTTTTTCTTGTTCTGTCATCTGCTCTTTCTCCATTATGGAACCCATTGGTACCGCAGGAGTCTATATAAAAATTATCGCTTAAGTTTTGTGAATCAACTTTTGCGCGAAATAGTGCTTCTGCTAAAGGACTTCGACAAATATTACCAAGGCATACAAATAGGATTTTTTTCATTTATTTATTTTTTGAAGTTAGTTTGTTAGGGAGTCTGTTTTTTTTCGGGGTGCGCGGGTTCTAAGGGTTCGTGTACTTGGGTTTCGATTTCTAGGGTTGAAAATTTTATTAATAAGGAACTGCCATCGTCATTGTCAACTACACCAAAAATTTCATCTTTTGGGTTTATAGAAACACCTTCTAATTTTATGGGGTTCTCTTTGTATTTGACTTCCATTTTCATAAACTTTGATAAGTTTATATCCAATGGGTTTAAAGTCTGATTAGATGAATCTGCAAGCGGAATGAAACATAAAAAACTTCCAAGAATAGCTCCATCATCAATTATTCCTTCGTCATCTTCAACAGACGCACTCAACAAAATTCCATTTTTTGATTTCCAGTAATCACCGCCCGATAATGTAGATTTTACTCCCTGAATGGAAGGCATTAAACTATCTAAATAAATTATATTTTTAAGTCTTGGAACTTCTGTGGAGCTATCTTTAAAGTATGTTTTCCAATCTGATAGAGCGTAAAACAACAAGGAGTTAGTTTCCCTATTTATTAAAATTAAGTTATTGTCTACAGTTAATGCACCTTCTATATTCCATTTTTTAGGTGCAATTTTTGCGTCTTTTTGCAATTTTCTGTAGGTATGAGTCATAGAGTTAAATTTTACTTTGTTGGTCCTTAAATCATAAGTCATTTGCACATATCTATTGGGATATTTCGAACCGGATCCCCATCCCCAAATTATGGAATCCGACTTCAAATGTAAAAGTGCTTCAAAGTCTAGTTTGTCTTTTTTAAACACCCTGCCTTTTTTATTCAAAGGATAGAATCCCGGAAAAGGGATACGTACTCTTTTTTCAGAAAATATCAGGAGTTCATTTGCATCATCGCCAATAATATATATTGTTGAATCTATAGTAACAATCCCTGAGGCAGAGGGGTAGTCATTAATAGGCGTTACCTTACAATCCTTCAGGCAATTAACAGCTTTGTCATTTTTATCAGATGCGTTCAGAGTTTTTTGGTTCTGGCAGGATACATAAAACATCACTGAAATAACCCAAATAAGTGAATGTAGACAACTGAATTTCGAAATAAGCCTATGTAGTTTTTCTCTAATTTTCATTTACTATTTCTTAATTTGGTCCATTATTTAATAAAACACAGCATGAAATATCCAAAGATAATCAAAGCACTTTATCAATATGTTATAATATTAACGTTGGTATTTATTCCTGCTTTAAATGCTCAAAAGGATTCAAAATGGTCTCAAAAGGCAATCCTCAAGGAAATATTAAAAAAGCTTCCTAAGAGGAATCTCGGACCGGGTGCAATGAGTGGTAGAATAACATCTATCGCTGTGCCATACTATATCCCGTATGGTTCTGCAAATAGGAATACGATTTATGTGGGCGCTGCGAGTGGAGGAGTATGGAAAAGTCAGGATGCTGGATATTCGTGGAATCCGATTTTTGATGAAAATAATGTTCAGAGTATTGGATCAATTGCAATAGATCCTCAAAACCCCGATGCAATATGGGTAGGAACCGGTGAAGGAAATCCTCGAAATAGCCATAATTCAGGTAAGGGTTTGTATCGCAGTTTGGATGGTGGAAAAACATGGAAATGTATGGGTTTACAGTCTACAAGAACTATCCACAGAATAATCATCAACCCAAAAAATAGTAATGAAATTTATGTTGCCACTATGGGTTCTGTTTGGGGTCCAAATGAGCAGCGAGGTGTTTTTAAATCGGTTGATGGAGGTAAAACTTGGGATAAGATTTTATATACAAATGCGAGCAGCGGCTGTGCTGAAATGGTAATGGATCCAGTAAACCCGAATAAAATTTTTGCTTGTATGTATGACTACGAAAGAAAACCGTGGACTTTTAGAAGTGGTGGCTCTGGTAGTGGATTGTACATTACTCATGATGGAGGTGATAACTGGAAGAAAATCACCTCTAAAGATGGCTTCCCCGAAGGTGAATATGGTAGAATTGGAGTTGCAATTCCGCGTGTAAATTCTAAAAGAGTTTATGCTATTGTGGAAGCGAAAAAGACAGGTTTTTACCGCAGTGATGATGGCGGCGTTTCATGGAAGCGCATCACAGATGATGCGAATGCTGGAAATAGACCATTTTATTATCATGAGATTTACGCTCATCCTACCGAGCAAGATAAAGTTTATAGCGTTTGGTCTCAAGTTTCACATTCTTTAGATGCTGGCGAACATTGGAAAATTTTGGCAAATTGGGGACAAATACACCCCGATCACCATGCTTTTTTTATACATCCTAATGATCCAAATTATGTAATAAATGGAAACGACGGTGGAGTAAATATTTCTTATGATGGCGGCAATTCATGGCGTTTTGCGGAGAATATTCCTGTGGGTCAGTTTTATCATATTGATATAGATAATCAAGAGCCCTATAATATTTACGGAGGACTTCAAGACAATGGAAGTTGGGTTGGACCGGCGTATCACTGGAAGAGAGGTCCTATTCGTAACCATGAATGGCAAGAAGTTTTATTTGGAGATGGTTTTGACTGTTCTCCAATTCCAGGACAAAAAGGGAAGGGATATGCTCAATGGCAGGGTGGAAATATTTATAGATTCGATATTAACTCTCAATTAAATGTGCCCATTAAACCTGTTCATCCAGAGGGCAAGCACTTGAGATTTAATTGGAATGCGGGTATGGCTGTTGATCCCATTGATCCCAATGGATTGTATTTCGGAAGTCAACATTTGCATTATTCTGATGATAGAGGAAATACTTGGAAAATTATTAGTCCGGATTTAACTACAAATGATTCGAGCAAATTACATCAATCAGAAAGTGGGGGATTGACTGTTGATGCTACTGGGGCGGAAAATTTCTGTTCTATACTTTCAATTGCACCAGCAAGGAATAATAAAAATGTTATTTGGGTGGGTACTGATGATGGTAATATCCAAATAACTAAAAACGGTGGTGTTGTTTGGGAAAATGTAGTAAAAAACATTAAGCAGTTACCAAAAAATTCTTGGATTCCGTATTTATGGACCTCTTTAGATGGAAAAACCTGTTGGGCTGTAGCTAACAATTATCGTCAAAATGATTGGGGAACTTATGTATTCAAAACAGAAGATTATGGGAAAACATGGATCCGTATGACTGATGATAATATTGAAGATGAGAATGGGGCGATAATTTCAGAAAGAGGTAATATACAAAACCCTGATTTAATTATAGAAAATGAAATGGGCTATGCTCGCTGCGTATTGCCCCATCCTAAAAACAATAATTTGGTATTCCTTGGCACTGATAGAGGACTTTGGTTTAGTATAAATGGCGGAAAAACATGGAGAAAATGGACGGAAGGATTTCCATCTGTTCCAGTTTCCGATCTAAAAATTCAGGAATATCATAATGATTTAGTTATAGGAACTTTTGGCAGAGGAATTTGGGTAATTGATGATATTTCACTTTTGGAGAAATTAGCCAAAGATGAAAAAATTATTCATTTTCAATTAAATGGGGTATCCATCGTAAATACTAAAAATGGACGCTGGGTAGAAAGAATGAATACTTCCGGAGCCAGATTTGTTACCGAGACTGCCTTTGCAGCTCCCGATAAGCCTAGTGGTGTTTTAGTTGATTTGTGGGTGAACGATAAGTCTGATATCAAATTACAAGGTGAAGTATACAATATAAATGGCAAGAAGATAAGAACTCACAGATTCAAACTTGATAGTAATGGTTTCCACAGAATTTACTGGAATATGATTTCTGATGGTGTACACTTCCCATCACATGATTCACCAAAAAAAGACAGTGATTTACCACATGGTTTAAGAGTAATGCCTGGAAAATATAAATTGGTAATACGAAATCAGGGTGATACGTTAATTTTTAGTGATAGTGTCTGGGTAGAAGTATTACCTTCAAAGCAATTCGATGTTAATACTCAGTATCAAAAGGTTATAGATATTTCAGAAGAGTTTGTTGAAACAGTAAAAAAGGCGGCATCAATATTTGAGTCGTTGAAGCAAATGCAGTATAATTTAAATAAAGTCGCTCAAATGCAGTTTGATAATGACAAATTTGGGGATTCAATTAAGAAGAGTTGCAGCCAATTAATTCTTTCCATCGATTCATTAAAGGACAGATTCATGTTGCCTGAAGGATATCGATATTACGAGGAATCTACTTTACGTTTAATGGATGTTTTGGGCGAGGCCGGAGGACTAATACGCGGATCCATTGAATTGAATCAGAATACACGTAACGCAGTTGATAATGCCCGAAAAATGACTGATTTAATAGCTGATGAAGTAAGAGAATTTATCAGATTTAAATATCAATCATTTATGGGTGAAGTAGAGTCAAATAAGCAATGGGACTGGAAGAAAGAAATAGATAAATTCTAATTCTCAATTTCATATGTCAAGTCCATGGTTACTGAGGCGGTTTTATACCTGTCAGAGGTATTATAAGTGCCTCCCCAACTGTATTCATCTGTAGAGTTTTGACCAACAATTTGGAACACGCCCATATCGGCATTTTTTAAATCACCAATTGATGCACCGGCATCTTTTGCCATGATTTCCGCTCGTTTTTTAGCATCTTGAGTGGCTTTAGAAATAAGTTGATGTTTAAGACTTTCTAAGTTGGTGAAGTAGTATCTCGGACTTCTGCTGTAAAACTCTACACCTTGATTAAGTACTTCTGTTATAGATCTAGATATATCTTCTACTAAATCAATATTTTCTGACTCTATTTTTACTTCTTGTCTGAGTTGATATCCTAAAAATCGCTCACCAATCCTATTCCCTTCAGAATTATATAAGGTTTCTGTTTTTTCTTCAGTAGAAACTGCACCAAAAATTATAGCACTTTTTTTAATTCCTTTATTGATTAAAAATTCTTTAACAATGGCACGGTTATTCTTCAATCGTTTAAATGAACCTTGTAAAGATTCATCCAAGGCATAAAAATTTCCTTCCCAAACAATTAAGTTAGATTCAAAGTTTTCAAGGCCAATACCTTTAACCTGAATTTCATTTTTTTCAGAGAAACTGTTTCTATGAACATAAGAATAACTTAAAATACTTACAGAAACCACCGAAGCAATTGCAATAAGCCAGTAGTGTTTTTTAATATTTGACATATTTAAATAATTAACGTCAGTTGGAAGAAATTATTTCATCAAAGGGTTAGAATTATTTGTCGCCTAGAATTAGTGGTAAACCGTCTTTACCACCTACAACAACAACTTTACTATTTTCAGATTTTGCCAATTCTTTTGTTGCTTCAATCCCTTTTTCTTTAAGAATTTTATCAGTTAAGGAAGCACTTAAAATACGGTTTGCGCGTGCTTTACCTTCTGCATCGATTCGTTGACGTTCTGCTTCTTGTTTTGCTTTCTCAATACGGAATTCATACTCTAAAGCCTCTTGTTCTTGTTTAAGCTTTCTTTCAATAGCTCCTTTAATAGTTGGGGGAAGAGTGACGTCTCTAATGAGCACCTCATTTAATTGTACATACTGCTTATCTAGAATTTTTTTTGTCTCGATATAGATTTCTTCTTGAATAGCATCTCGTTTTGATGAATAAATTTGTTCAGGAGTATAACGTCCTACAACAGAACGGGTAGCAGATCTAATAGCAGGTTTAATAACTCGATCAATATATAATTCACCACGCTTCTGGTGTAACTCACCCAGTTGCTCAAATTTTGCTTGAAACCAAATTGAGGCTTCTAAAATAATATCCAATCCGTTAGAAGAGAGTACGGTCATTTTTTCATATCCTTCTTGCTGACGTACCTCATATTTAATCATTTTATTCCATGGAGCTATTAAATGAAATCCTTCTCCATAGGTATTTTTAATATCGACACCACCGGAGAAAGGACGATACATAACTCCAGCATTACCAGATTCGATAGTTACGGTTGAATTAAATAAGAAAATGAGTAATATCACAATCACCGCTACAGGGAGTAAATATTTACGAACATTAATTTCTGGGGGGGTATTATTTTGAAAATCCATAAGCCCAAATTACAAAACTTAGGCCAAAGATTATTAATAAGTCGTTAAATTAATATCTAATTCCGACTCAAATGTCGCTTTATTTTCTTACGAAGGTAAGTGTACTTATAAAAAGTTCACCGATGCTTGGCTCATCCCACTTTTGTACTAATACCAATTTTTCACTACTAACTGATTTTACATTCATAGTATCATTGTACAAGGGATCAGTGTCATCAAATATGATGATCTGATTATTGGCGTATGAAAAATCATAAGTTTGAGAGAGTATTCCTTCCTCGTAGAAATTTACAACCCCTTTGGATTTAAACTCCACTGTTTCATCATCTGAGTTGTAATCATAAGTATTTGATTCTATCAAATTATTATTGATATACATCTCCTCAACTTCATTTGTTAGTCCCCATTTACCATAGATAGTTGAATTTGTTGTTCCTGTGTTTCCGCGTGGTTCTTTTTTACAAGATAGAAATGAGATGGAAACGGCTGATAATGTAAGGAACAAGTAATATGCTTTGGAGAAAAATCTCATAAACACAAAATTAAAGAAAAAACGAATTATTCGAGTGTAGCCTTAACTGGGTAATGGTCTGAAAGATATTTAATAGGGATATTGGGATTTCTAACAGTATTATTTATTTCGCACTGTAATAATTTTGAATTTTTAATGAATATGTAATCAATGCGTTTCCCTAGTTTTGACTCTTCTTTATCAAAACCGTTGAAAGTGCATTGGTTTGGTTGATCTTTACCTACATCGATCATTCTTTTTGAAATCCATTTAATTGGTCTTGATGTTGGAGGTAAATTAAAATCTCCCATCAAAACAACTCTTACCGAATCACTAGTCCACTTCTGAATCTGATTATAAATAATCTTCATGCTTTTTCGTCTTGCTCGCTTTCCAATATGGTCAAAATGTGTATTCATTACCAACCATTTAGTATTAGAATTCAAGTCTTCAAAAAGCCCTACAGTTGCAATTCTAGGCAAGGCTGCATCCCATGATTTTGAAGGATATTTTTTGTTTTTCGACAACCAAAATGTGGTAGGTAATTCACTAGATATTATGGGTTTGAACTTGTTTTTATTATAAAACAAGGCGCAATGTTCGCCTTGAGTATCACCGAAATCACGACCAACACCAATCCATCTATAATTATCACCTAAATTAGATTGAATGTCCCGCACTTGATGAATTAATCCTTCTTGAACCCCTAAAAAGTCAATTTGCGATTTTTTCAAAAAATTTCCAACTGCATTTTTGCGATTATCCCAAGAATTAATACTATCGTTTGGAGTAGCATAACGGATATTAAAAGTCATGAACGTAACTTGTGATATTCCAAGTCGCGTTAGAAAAATTAATCCAACAAATAGTATCCTACTCAGTAATGACATTTTTTACTCTGCTACCATCATTATAGTGGTAGATATATATTTGGTTGGGTAAAGGATTTTCAATTTGTTTACCTTGTAAATTATAAATCCGTAGTAGGGTTTTTGGTAATTGATATTCCAAATCAAAAACTGAATTTGTATTGTCAGTACAATTATTAAAAATATTATTGCTGTAGTAATTCCAGTTCAACTTAGCCCAAATCATAATATCAGAGATGTAATCTGAGATCATATTTGAAATTCGTGAAGACTCAACGCTTCAAATAAAATAGGATTGTTTTTATTCCCAATAGCAATTAACTCACCTTGAACCAATAAGTCTTTTGAAGTATTTGGGTCGGTTTTAATTATTACCCCAGGCTCGATTATTACTGTTGTGTTTTCAACAACTAACGCATTTTGATTGAGAATATATGGACTATATGAGGTGGTTAATGTGATATTACTATCGATGATGGCCGGTAACTGCGTTTGCGCTATTACTATTCTTGAAATTGAGAAAAGCGACAACAGAAGGAGGCTTAAGTTTTTCATTAGGTCCAAATATAGGTATATTTGAATATGGCTTTAAGAAACAGAATCCGTACCATTTTTTGCTTACTTACACTATCTGCTGTTCCTGTAATTATTCTTAACAGTTGCGAAAACAAAGATGTAATCTGCACAATGGAATTTCGTATGTTAAGCGTTGAAATTTTGGGTGATTCTACCGATAGAATTTACAGTATTGATTCAAGAAATGGAGATACTATTGATGGGTATGAAATTTTTGATTTGAATTGGTGTTTTGCAGATGACGGAGAATGGTTCAATAGGCTGAAGGAAGATGAAAATCGTACAGTAAGTATCACGGCCATTTCCAAAGGTGGTAAAAGTGTAAAAACCAGTTGTGTTATTACGCGAGATGCTTGCCATATTGAGAAAGTTTCCGGACCAGGAAAAATAATTTACCCATAAAGTTATAAACTTAAAAATGACCAAATTATAGTTAATAAAATAAGTTAATACATTAAGTACTCTATAACTTTGTTTAATCAATGTTTTTTTTCTCCAGGAATTCTTTCTCAACGTATTTACTAATACTTTTTACTTTTCATATTTCAATCCTTGATTCACAGTCAGATTCTTTTGAAACTATAGAAGATATTGTAATCACAGGTACAATGAATCCTGTGAAATTATCTGAAAGCCCTGTTCATCTTGATATTTATAACGCTCAATTTCTAAAGCAGAACCCTACTGCTCATTTATTTGATGCACTGCAATTGGTTAATGGAGTTAGACCCCAAGTAAACTGTAATGTATGTGCTACTGGAGACATTCATATTAATGGAATGGAAGGTCCATATACTATGATATTGATTGATGGAATGCCGATTGTTAGTTCTTTGGCATCGGTATATGGTTTGATGGGGATTCCAAATTCAATAATTGAGCGTTTGGAAATTATTAAAGGACCCGCTTCGTCATTATACGGCAGCCAGGCCATAGGAGGAATAATTAATATTATCACTAAAAGGAATGCAAGCAAATTTTCAAACATTGAAATTTGGAGTAACACTTGGTCAGAAACCAATATTGACTATTCAAATTCTACTAAATTAGGTTTAAAAGGTAACCTAATTACTGCGATTAACGGTTTCTCAAACCCCTTGATAAAAGATAGAAATAATGATGGTTTTACAGATATTCCAATTCAAAAAAGAGCTGCCATTTTTCAGAGGTTATCGCTTAAAGGAAAAGCCAATCAATTATTTCAACTTTCTTGGAGAGGTTTAATTGAAGATCGATGGGGTGGACAAATTAATTGGAAAAGAAAGCATTTTGGTGGAAGTGAAATATACGGAGAAGCAATTCAAACAAAACGCTTGGAATTATTAAGTTCCTACGAATTTTCATCTAAAATACCTCTGAAAATTCAAACTTCGAGTGTATTTCATCGTCAAAACAGCGCTTATGGAAATGTATTGTTTCAAGCCGAGGAGTCTTTGCTGTTTGGTCAATTAATATGGCAGCCCAACTGGGAAAAACACGATTTATTGGTAGGTACTGCGATAAAATATACCCATTACGATGATAATACTGTAATTACTGAAGCCTTAAAGCAGGATTCGATAATGATATCAAAGCCTTTGATTACAACTTTACCAGGCATTTTCTTTCAAGATGAATACCATACAGGCAGTCACACATTTCTTTTGGGGTATAGATTAGATCATCATCCCAAACATTCTTGGATTAATAGTACTCGATTTTCATATCTTTATAAATCAAAAAATTTGGGTCAATTTCGTGTAGGAAGCGGTACAGGGTTTAGAACTGTAAATATATTTACAGAAGAGCATGCCGCATTAACGGGAGCAAGAAAAGTTATTATTGAGGAAGATTTAATGCCAGAGCAAAGTTCGAATTATAACTTTTCTTGGTCTAATACATGGACACCCGCAAAAAATCAGTTTATTCAAACAGATATTCAGTTGTTCTATACAGTGTTCACTAATCAAATTCAAGCGGATTATTCTCGTGATTTCAATTCAATTTATTATGGTAATTCAAGTGGAAATTCATGGAATAGAGGTACATCATTAAATTTATC
>JAURFW010000023.1 GCA_030834125.1 Bacteroidota bacterium
TTGATAGTAATTAATTAAAAATTTAACCTCCTTAATTTTCTCACCATTAAGTATTTCAATAATATTTTCTATGTTTCCATATTTGTCTCTTGAATATTTAATCTGAGTTGTATCGATCACGCCCCCGTTGCGAACTACTCTATATGCAGATTTAATATTATTGTATGAATCATAAAAATAGAATTGATCCCAATCATCATGAGTTTGGAACGAATTCCGTTTGGAGTAATCCAATAGAACGTCATCCCATTTATTAGTATTACGACATTTTTTGTAATGTTTAGATTGCATCCGTCCCAAACTATCTCTTTCAATTTCAAATAGATGACCTGTTGCAGTGGTGTTGTGATCGTCACCCTGATCGTAATTAATAGTTTCAACATTTGCTATTCCGAAATCAGAGTAATTAATTTTCTGAGTACTTAACGTATCCCCACTCCCAGAATCACATTGACTTCTCAAAGTTAAATTCCCAAATCTATCAAATTCTCTTATCGTTATAACACCCCCGTTTTTCAATTCTTCACTGTAACCTACATTGTCCTTATTTTTTTTGAAAATGAAAGTAAATCCACCTCCATTCGATAGAGACTGTTTTGTCCCCAATTTTCGCAGTACCCTGAACCCTTCCGCATTGAAACTATCATATGAAATTTCGTCGTCGATTATTTCCGTAATACTTTTAACAGGGCCTTTAAACCCATCCAATTCAACATCCGTAAATAGCCTATTTGCCCCACTATCATTACAAGAGAAGAACATTAAACATCCTATTGTTAAAAATAAAGTTGTTGCGTTTTTAGATTTATTTTTCATACTTATTTTACGTAATATAATAGTAATAAAAATAATATCGTGTTTTTTAAAAAACCTTTTAGTCAAAAGACTAATTAAAGTGAGAAAATGAGATATGATACTATACAATCATAAACGGAGCCCGATTAAAATATAGATTATATTTTGAATTATTTGCTATTTCAATCAAAATCACCAATCACAACTATTTCATCTTTCATGTATAAAATGTCTGAAGAATCTTTATCTGGATTTAGAGAGATTGTAAAGTCTAAACCTGTATTCACTTTGATACCTATAACATTAAAACCCATGCTTATTCCAACAGAATACATTTCCTGAATAGACAAACTCTCTTTAGAAAGACTGGTTAATATTTTTTCTGCTGGTATGAAATAAATCTCGTTTCCATTTGAACTAGTCAATTCGGTTAGTGCATCATTGACATTTACGTTTTCAGCTAATTGCGAAATAATTCCACTTATTAAAGAATCACTTATGAGAAACTCAGAAAATACATCACTTTCAATTAAATCTCTATTTTTTTGAACTTCAATTTGTAAAGTAATAAGAGGCTTTTTATTAACTTTTTGCAAAATATTCTTTATAAAAATAAAGGTTGAAATTGCTAATGTATCAGACTCTTCAGCTTGGTAACCATCAGAACTAACAATCATTATTCTATCAAACTTCTCGAAATCTAATTTTTCTAAAACGTCAAAATCAAAGTATTTCTCTTGAACCAAATCAACTAAGTGACCTCGGTTTTTCATCCCTTCTACCAATAATTGATCAACTTCTTCAGAGATAATAGTCACATTGACTTTGCCCTCCACGTATTCATGAACCTCATCGACAATAAAAGGAACTTTTTGATTCCAGCCTAGTATTAATATATGCTCTATGTAAAATAAGTCTTGACGGCGTATTATTTGGTTTGATTTCACCACTGTAGATGATGGTTTTACTACCAATTCATCATCATCTTTCATGAGAACAATAATTTTATCCTCCTCCGTTAAAATTGGATCCTGCTTCGGGCAAAGTTTTGTTGTACCATTCTTATCATAAATTCCTACTAATGAGGCATTATTAAGACTCATATATACTTCGCTATACTTAGTATTAAGTAGTTCATTTGGTATAGGATAAATGTATAGCTCATTACCCTCGAAAGAGAATATCTCATTAAAAACATCGGTCAAACCTGTTTGTAAGGTTATCTGAACTAATGCCTGTGTAAAAAGGTTCTCCTTTAAAACGGGATAATAGTTCTTTTTAAAAAGGGGCTTTAATAGTCGATGTTGTTGTTTATTTTCAATTTCAAAAACAATAGGAATAGTCTTATCTTCAACAATTTTATCCATCATTAACATTAGCTTCATAACACTAATGTCTTGTTTTGCTTCTGAGTTACTGAGTAATATTATGGATTTTGCGGAATTTAAATCAATTATTTTATAGCTATTCAACATCAATAAGTCTACCGATCGAGTAATAATTTTTATTTTTTTCGGGCAATCAATATTGAATTTGATCTCGTCATCCATTTCAATTTTATCCTTATCTGATAAAATAACAATGGTATGCGCTTTTACATTGAGATTGGCCCGAATGATCTCTGTTATCAATTTATAAACCCTAAAATTCCAGCCAACAATTAATGTGTAATTTTTTTCTTCAATATTGCCAACTCCCTTCCGTACTTGAAGTATAAAATCCATTAATGATGCTGAAATTAAACCAATTAATGAACTCATCAGGAGGATTCCAACAAGAGTTGATACAAAAGAAATTAATCGATTTTCAAAACCAGTACTATCAGCATAATTACCAGGATCTAACATCCAAGTAGTCACATCCCAGAAGGAATCCAGAATTGAATTGGATTGAGGTGAAACAATTATTACAATGAGAGCAAATATTAATATAAAAAATAGAGTTAACGCACCAAACAAGCCTATTTGCGCACGAATTCCTCTGTTCAAAAATTCAATGAAATAATATTTAAGGGCTTTCATAACAGTAAATTTTGATTTAAAAGGTTATTCAAATTTTTATGATTTATATTTTTACAAATCCATGCTCCAATCGCTATTACACTTCCATCACTGTTTATTGAAACTGAAGTCCCAAACTGGTCACCAGCTGCTTCCCCCTCTATATCAGATCCAACTTGAGTCCAAGTACCATTCATATTTTTATAAACTCTTACATGACCGGCATCAGTGCCATTACCATCATTATTTTTTGCTCCGACTAGCAACACACTACCATCATCACTCAAAGCAACCGACCTTCCAAATTGATCATAATCAGCATCTCCTTCAATATCTGAACCAACTTGTTTCCAACTTCCTTCAATATTTTCAAACACCCTAACATGACCAGCGGAAGCACCATTACCACTATTGTGCAATGCGCCAATAGCAACAGTATTTCCATCGTTGCTAAGCGAGACAGAAATACCTGAAAGATCACCCGCTGCTTCGCCATCAATATCTGCTCCTATTTGAGCCCAGTTTTGTGCTGATACGCTACGAGTTAATAATAGCGTTGCAACTAAGAAGATTGTGAATTTTGATTTCATTATGTGTCAATAATAATTATAAAGTATTAAAATACATTCTAGGGATCCCAAAAAAGATAAAAGCTAATAAAAAGCTATTTGCTACTTACAATAAATTTCTCGGAATACTTAAAATTATCACCCGATACCGTAATTAAATAAACACCCTCTGATAATGAGTCAAGCTTTAATTTTATATTTTCCTTTGTTGATTTCACTCCTTCTAAAATAGTTCTCCCGGCTATAGAATACACTATATATTTTGCACCCTTAGGACAATTTATATTCAGTACATCCGAGACAGGATTTGGAAAAATTGAACAACGGGGATGGATTTTCTCAATTGAATTACTCAGCAATTCTGTTTTAGAAAACTTAATAACAGCAGATTGCATCGGACCTAAATTTGAATCTAAATCCCACTTTAAAATTTTACCATTTACATCCACCTCAGCAGCGCCTATCTTAATTTCATCAAAACCATTATAGACAAAATACCGTCCTGAATCTAATGGAGTCTTTGAACTAGGGATTGTTATAGACCGATCAGAATTTGCTAAATTATGTATTACAAGGACATTTTCCGATTCGTTATATCTAGCATGAGTTCTGAAATAACTTAAAATGGATGCATTATCCATATTTACAGGCCAATAAATACCTGTTTGCAATGAGGTATTAGAATTACGAAGGTGAATCCATTTCTGATAATGATTCCATACAGATTGAGAATCCAACTGCTGCAACATCACATTATTCTTTGTGTAATCTTGAGCAAAGCCTCTCCATGGTGTTCCCAAAGTAAAACCCGCTTGAGAATTACCATTCCATTGCATTGGAGTGCGGATATTCAGATGATCCCCAACTCCAGTTAATGATATTTCTTCACCATAATACAGGAATGGAATTCCGGGTAAACTTAAATAAATAGAAGTGGCCATTTTCATTTTAGCATCATCATTTAAGACACTGTAAATCCTATCTTGATCATGATTAGTAAGAAAGGTAGAATACTGAGATCTAGGGTATACCGATTGCATGTACTTTACATGATCAGTAACTCCGGTTCCATCATTATTAATTACCGCAGCAGCAATTCTTCCAGCTAAGTCAAAATCAAAACAACTATTTAAAGTCGTATCAGAAACATAGGGTAATATTTTTGGAGTAGCATCCCAAACCTCACCCACCATAAATGAGTTTGGATTAATACCATCCACATGATTTCTAAGCTTTTTAAGTACGGCAAAAGTCTCGGGGGTATTTTCCATCAAATTTGGATCCTCATCAAGATATTTAATAGCATCTAACCGAAAACCATCGACTCCTAAATCCAACCAAAATTCCGTAATCTTTTCTATTGCACTGTATACCTCCGGCTCATCATAATTCAAATCTGGCATTCCACTCCAAAACAAACCATAATAATATGATTGACGTTGAGCATTCCAGTGCCAAACGGTTTGTCCCCATGGACCCTTTTCATTCGGCGGATTTTCATTCCAAATAAACCAATCTTTATATTGCGAATCGTTTGAAGCAGACTTTTTAAACCAATTACTATTGCTACTGCAGTGATTAATAACTAAGTCAATAATGATATTTATTCCATGAGCATGACAAGTATCAAGCAAGCGTTGAAAATCATCCATACTGCCATAATCCGTCTCAACAGAATAATAATCTTCAACGTCATAACCGTGATAACTACTTGATTCCATCATTGGCATTAACCAAATTCCACCAATTCCTAAATCAGTATTTGTATTAGGATTATTGTCGTTCAAATAATTAATATTATCAATAATTCCTTGGAAATCACCAATACCATCACCATCTGAATCAGCAAAACTTCTAACAAATATTTCGTAAAAAACTCTATGATTCCACCACTTCAATGCTCCGGTAGTATCAGGGTAATTAAACTCATTATTATCAGAACTTTGCGGACACTTGTTAAAAATCACTAAATCCAATATAGAATCTGAATTAGTGATTGTAAAGTACCTATTATTGGTTCCTCCAACAGTACATGATCCTTGGGCGTTTTCGGCATTTGTCCATACATTACCATTCACATATTTAAACTCCCAATAACCAGCCGGTATATCAAGGGTAATACTAAAAATCCCGTCACCATCAACATCAGACATTTGAGTTATACTCGGATTCCAATCCTCCTTGAAACCTGCCTCGGATTGAAAGTTGCCGGCTAAATGAACCCCATTTGAAGATACCGATTCATTATTCATATCCACGCTGAAGGTGATATTAAAGGCTTTTAAATTGCAAACTGTAAAAACTATAAATAATATCAGAATGCTACGTATTATTACAAGTATCTCCTTCTTGAAATAACAATGGATATTCGAAAGAAAAACTACGGACGATATAAAAGTTAGAATTGTGTGAAAAGTGAAATGAATCATTCCCTACAAATTTAATCTAAGGAGGACTCAAAAAATAATATTCATTGAGTTTAGGGAATTATTTGTGTTCAAGTAATTTAAGCTTCAATCTGGCTATTTAGCCATTTCTCCTTTAAATTATTCCTCCAAGCCATTTCTCCATTTACAATGGTTGCATCTAAATCTGCCATCATACTGTAAATACCAAAATAAGTACGATTTACATAAAGTGCATGTTTGCTGCCTCTAGGTTGTGTAGGTTTTTTTACTTCAGGAATCTTGTAGATCTCTTCACCAATTTGATAAATTTCATCTAAGAATTCTTGAGTGAAATGAAATTTGTCTGTTTGGAATGGTCTTGATAAGAGTTTTGTCATCTTCAGGAAAGCCTCTGTCAATTCCTGTTTAACCTCATTAGTATCGGCGTCAAAAACTATTTCAATGTTACGTAAAAGTTCATCTATTACCTCATACTCATTCTGAATTTCAGGAATCAATAAAGGAAAATAATGCAAGTAAAAATCTGATGGCACCTCTTTTATACATCCAAAATCGATGACTCCAACACGACCATTACCGTCAAATAAAAAATTACCTGGATGCGGATCGGCGTGAATGGATTTCAATTCATGCAATTGGAACTCATAAAAATCCCAAAGTGCTTGAGCAAGCTGATTTTTTTCATCTTGAGATGGATTAGTAGCAAGGTATTCTTTCAAATGTAATCCTTGAATATAATCCATCGTAATTACCTTTTTATTACTAAACTCCGGATAATATTTTGGGAAATATATATTCTCAAGTGAACCACATGAATCAGCTATTTCTGTTCCTCGCTTTAATTCAAGCTCGTAATCAGTTTCCTCGAGTAGTTTTTCCTCTACTTCCTCAAAGTACTTTTTCATTTCCTTTTCGGAGAGACCAAACATGGCATTCGCCACTGGCTTAACCAATTTCAAATCAGACTTAATTGAATCGGCGACTCCAGGGTACTGAATTTTTACCGCATATTGCTTATCACCTTTACTTGCTTTATGAACTTGCCCAATACTTGCAGCTGCAATACTTTTGCCATCAAATTCGTCAAATATCTCATTAGGATATTTTCCTGTAGCGCTCTTAAAAGTTTTCATAACTAAGGCTGAAGACATTGGAGGTGCTGAATACTGAGACATTGTAAATTTTTCACTGTAGGCTCTAGGAAGTATGTTTTTATCCATACTTAGCATTTGAGCTACTTTTAGAGCACTACCCTTTAAATTACTCAAAGACTCGTAAATATCATGGGCATTATCATTATGAAGCGAATCTTTATCTTCGGAACCGGTAACTGCTTTTTTAGCATAATACTTAAGATAATTACCCCCTATTTTAGCTCCAGTACCAACGAGTTTAGCTGCACGGCCAAACTTCGAGCTTACTACAGAATTCTGCGATTCCATTTTATTTTGATTGAAATAAGAACTTACCTAAATCAATTGCCTTTTTTAATGTATCGTTTTGCATCAAATCAAATGACAATACAAATAACTTCTCGATACATGCATCGGTCTTTTCGAAGCCTTTACTTTTGTCGTTCAACCAAAAATGAAAAACGAACATTGCATTTGCAAACAATACATTTGAGTTAAGTTTCTGAGTATTCTTATCAATCATTTCAACACCGATTTTCATACCACTCAAATCTATTCCCTCAACATAGGCAATAAATTCTTTTCTCCATGATGTAAGACTGTGAATTGGCTCAGTTGGATTACTCCAACCCTTGTAGGCTTGCACTAAATAACTTCTATGAGTCTTTAGATTCTCAAAGAAACCATACATAACGCTCAATAACTTTTCATTGGAATTCGCTTCATGATAAAACTCTTGCGCTGATAATGAATTTATCGATTGTTTCCACAAATCAGATAGTATCTCCTCTTTTACTGATTGTAAATCAGAAAATTCATCATAGAACTCGGCTTCTGAAAAGCTATTATTTTGGCAAAATTTAAATACACTCTTAGGTTCTGATTCATGCTCATTAACCCAAAGCATGTAAGAATTTATGATTTCTGTTCTCATTGCTTAAAGAACATTCCAGCAATTGAATTTGTTTGAAAAATTTGTCTAATCTATGATCCTTTTTTCTATGTAATTACTGTTAAACAATCCGAGTGCGCCCATATATTTCAAACGAAATGGAATCACATCACCAACTTGATACTCTTTATACTGTTTCCGTAAATCAAGAATAAGCATGTCTGAACTAGCACCAACTATTTCAATTCCAGTATCTTCCGGTTCAATAAAGTCCGTTTGAATATCTAACAAACCTACGTCCACAATTGCGCGATAAGCTTTTACTCCATAATCTTCTTCATTAACTTCTAGTGTTTCACCCGATGGATTTTCTGCCAAATATCCTATAGGTACAATTGGCTTCTCCGAAATTTCAATAATTTCTGTATACAACATAAAAACATCGGCGTTCATACCTTCAAATGTTTCTTCCGTTAAAAGGTTTCTTCCAAAAAATAAAGTTTCACCAATTCTAAAGTGATTAATTGAGGACGGTACTTGTTTTCGAAAAAGTAAAGGAATTGTAATTGATGTTCCTGCTGTTATCCAAGGGATTTGTCTGTTAAATTTGGACTCAATTAGCTGCTTATATAACGATAATTGAATGTATTTATCTTGAGTAGGCAATACGCCACTTAAGCAGTTAATATTGGCCCCAATTCCAATAATTTTTATGGCGGGAAATTCAAATACTTCACCATAGAATTTAATTAAATCCTCGCCCATTACACCCTCTCTAAGATCACCCATTTCAACCATTATAACTACCCTGTGCAACTTGCCTTGTACTTGAGCCTCTTGAGATAACAATTTAATGGTTTCTAATTCAGTATTAAAGCTAACATCTGCTACACTCACAATAGACTTTATACTGCGTTTTGCAGGCGGTTTAATATAGACTGTTTGAACATCGGGAGAGAGTTTTTTAATCGCTTTTAAATTGCTAACTCTTGAATCACAAAATTCAGAAATCCCAAGGTTAATAAGTTCTTGTAGATATTGTTTATTACCACAAAGTAATTTAGTAACTACTGCCCATTCAATATTATTTGTTTCAAAAAGTTTATTGAGGTAATCGAAATTGTTTTTTAGTTTTTTTCTATATAACTCTATGTAAGCCATAATGATTTTATCGTTTTAACCTCATTTCTAAATATGGATTAGTAAAACCTAACTTTTCATATAAGTACTTCGCTGGGTTGTCTTTTTCCACATGAAGTGCTATATCTCCTTTTATCCTGTCTAATGCAGCTTGAATAATTTGCTTACCTAAACCTTTGCCTCGTTGAGACTTGTGAACTGCTATGTATACGAGAATATTTTCTGGAATATATCCTTGCATTCCAGTTTCATTAAAGATACATACCCCAACTAGCATATTTTCATCAAAAGCAAGCCAAACACTTCCCCCTTTCACTGCGGCAAAATTCAAACACTTCTCGA
Organism: Bacteroidota bacterium; assembly: GCA_030834125.1. Lineage (GTDB taxonomy): Bacteria > Bacteroidota > Bacteroidia > NS11-12g > UBA955 > VMCP01. The sequence continues at coordinate 9,280 of JAURFW010000023.1, forward strand.
TAGCTTCATATTCATCACCATATTCCTCTAAGTGGTTGAATAAAAATTGAATAATCTCATCCTTTTGATTATTACTCAACCCACTAATTTCATTATCTATATAATTTATTATTTTCATTTCTATTATCAATTAAACTCACTACTAAAAACACTATTAATGAAACACAAATTCCCACGAGATTCGGATTTAATCCCATCCATATTTTATATTCTGAATATACCAAAATCGAGGTGGTAGTACCTCCGGCTATCATCGATAAAATAGCAGCTAATTGTGATTTCCTGCGATTTCCAAAGGCATATAATATGGGAATAAATAAACCACTTACCATAAACCCATAAGACAATAACATCAGTTCCAAAACGCTTTTCATTTTTAAGGCAATCATTATTGCTATTACCCCAATTAATGCAGTAGCAATTTGAGAAAGTCGAATATGAAATTTAGGGGAAATTGAAATTGCCTTACCCAATAAATCATTAACTATATTTCCAGATGCTGCCATTAAGCAACTATCAGCCGTTGACATTATTGCTGAAAAATATGCGGCTAATACAATACCAGTAATTCCCGCTGGAAGAACTTCTCTTAGCAGCAAGGGCAACCCCATTTCCGAATCAATTTCAGCTGTTGGAAACTCAATTAGTCCTTGAACAAAAGCAACTCTTGCTAGAAGACCTAAGGCTACCCCAACAAATGCCATAATTGGCCATTCAAGCAAACCTGCTAAAAACCATGCCTTTTGAGCCTCAGCTTGATTCTTACTTGCAAATATTCTTTGGTATAATGTCATTCCTACAAACCAAATGGGTATAATAGTCACAGACCAATTCAACATTTGTACCCAAGAAATATTCCACAAACTAAGCATAGCTCCATCAATAGAAGACTTTATTAATTCGATTCCTCCCAATTTATAAATTGCAAATGGCAAACCGAATCCAATAAGACCAAAAAGCAAAATTATCCATTGGATAGTATCGGTCATTATTACGGCTTTTAAACCGCCTAATGCTGTATAAACAATGGTAAATACACCTAAAATAATTACAACATTATTGAACGAAACGCCAGAAATTGTAGCTGTTGCTAATTTGGCACCTGCAAGAACTTGAGACGATGTAAAACCCAAATAACCAACAAATGATATCAATGCTGCTATTATTGCCGCTTTGGGCCCATACAACGATTTAAAAACCTCAGGTAATGAAAACAGGTTTCTGAATTCAGACATTCGGAATAATCTTGGTATTAGGAATACTGCGCTTAGCCACGCACCGAGTAAACCTGTAAACAACATCCAAGATCCTGAAAGGCCCATTGTAAAACCGAGTCCACCGAGACCTACGGAAAAACCACCTCCAACATCTGTAGCTACAACTGAAAATCCAATATGACCATAACTAATATTTCTACCTCCAACGTAATAGTCATCGAGACTATTATTTTTTTTAAAATAATAAATGCCCACTCCGACCATTGAAATCAAATAGACGGAGAATATGATGTAATCTATAACTTCCAAAACTTGGTTGGAATAGAATAGTAAGTTCTATTCCGAAGGCAATAAAGAGGATTAATTCTACAAAAAAGAAGCCTTCCCTTCAAAGATAAGGATTACGATGTGTGAGGTCAAATAAAATCGAAATTACTTCAATAAAGTTATCGTTCCTCCGTAAACATAAGGTTCATTATCGTAATCAGTGACGTGTAATTGGAAAATATACACTCCGGCAGGAGCCGGTGCCCCATTATTATCTGTGCCATCCCAACCTTCTCCTGGTCGGTTAGACTCAAATAATTTCTCTCCCCATCTATTGAAAACCTTAAAATCATACGTATTTGAATGTGTGACTACAGGTGTAAACTTTTCATTCGCCTCCGGGCCAGATTGATCTGGTGTAAATGCATCCGGAACAAATACATATAGAACTGTTGTATCGGGTCCAATATACAATGTGCGTTTGAAACTATCTGCACAACCTTTATCCGTTGTTGCAACTAATGTTACTTCATAGTATCCAGTATCGGGCCAAGTTTCGAATTCTGGATTGGCATCTCTACTGTAACCCATATTAAGGCCTGTTCCAAAGTCCCAATAATAACTGAGTTCAGGATTGAATGGGTCATTATAGATCATTGTTTGATTTAGAAATTGGATCTCGGGAGATTTAAAAGTTGTTCCATAATAAGGGTCTGAATCAAAATAAACCGAAGGAACTGGATAGGCTTTTACTATTGATTCATTGACAGATGAGGTACAAGTATGTCCATTGCTGCTGTGCATTGCTATTAAAGTGACTGGATATATACCCTGGACATTGTATACCATATCGGGATTTTTCTCTGAGGACACCCAACCGCTACTAAAATTCCATAGGTATGACAAAGAATCGGGATTCAATCCGCTCGATTCTTGACAATTCCAATTTACCTGTAAAGGAACACAACCTTCAAAACTATCTAATGAAGTTAATATTGGTGACTTTACAATTCTAACTTCTATTGAATCAAAAACAGGTGGACAAACATCGTTCAATAATGGAAGGCTGTTTATAAAGATCTTAACTACACCATTATTTACATCTTGTTCGCCCAACGCATACGTTGTAACCTTATCCCTAGAATTACCAAACAAACCATCTCCATCTGTACCCCATACTAGTGATGTATCACACCATTGACTATTGCTGTTTAACTGTACTTTTTCATTGGTACAAGTAAATGTAGGTGATGGTGTAGTAATAGTCAATTGTGGTTGGTTTCGAATGATAATTTCTACCCACTCAGAATCAATACAACTGTGTTGATTGGCGTACTGCAGAAGTACACTATCACCATTCTCAATCGTTTGTATTTGAGGTGAAATAACAGAATAAACCGAATTTTCAATTGAATTCCCTGTCCAATTAATATTCCCATTGCTTGGATAAATCGTATTATAATTAATCAGTGAATCTAAGTTGATTTCTGACACCTCACTACATACCCGAAGTTTTGATTGGACTTCAATATTTGGAGTATCCTGTACAAAAATATTAAACTCCTCACTGCTAAGACATCCATTATTTATTATGGAATATTTAAATAAATAATTTCCGACCCCCCAGCCTGTAGGAAGAATATGACTATCTATTAATAATTGAGTGGTTCTAATATCATTGGTATCAGAATTTACAGAATACAAATCAAATGTTCCATCTGAAACTGCTTGTTGCGTAATTGTATCTATAATAATTAATTTCTCTAGATCAACAAATCCAGTATTTACACAATGTACTATATCTGTAGTAATTGTAATAGTAGGTTCTGCAACTACACTATTAACGATTGAGTCACAAGACTTACACTTGGACAATAAATCTGTAACACAATATTCTAGTTGATAATCTCCTTGATATTGATTTTCATCGCTATTCCCAAAAATAAAGAACCAATCTGGAGTACCATTTGGGTTTCTGTTTTCAATTACAGTTTCACCATTAACATCATTCGGTATCTCTATCTGATTCCATTGCCATGAAATTCCAGTTTTTGAAGCTGGTTTTAAAATATTATTTTCTAATGATGCCTCGCCTTGATTCTGACAGTACTCCTTTGGAATTAATTCAATAATCGGGCTACCCAAAATGGTTTGAACAGTAGAGTCAATTGCAACACAACCAAATTCAGAAATCGTTTTTGCATAAATACTAAAAGATTTATTCTGTCCACTTTGAAGTTGTTCATTATCGATAGTACTGGTTTTAAATAAATGTCGATCAGGTAGAATACTATCCACCATTTGGTTTTGATTTAGTAGACTCCCAGACCAAATTTTAGGATTAGTTATTATACCTGTATTTAAATAAGGATTTAAGATTATATCTCCGAATTCAAAACACTGTGATGGCAATGGGTTTACCCAGGTTAATTTAGGTGTTGAATGTACAATCACATTTACAGTATCAGCTATCCAACATGATTTTGTATCTAAATAGGCAGTAACTCTATAATTAAATGAATAGGAGAAATCTGCACCCTCTTCTCCATTTGGATTATTTAATTCTAAATAAAGATCATTGCTATCCATAAGGATAGAATCATTTAATACATTTAACCATTTAACAGAAATAGAATCACTATTATTTGCGGTAAATGACCCGCTAAGAATTAACGGTAAATTAGGGCAAATTTCTTTATCAGAACCTGCACTAATAGTAAATTCATTTAAAACGAGCAACTCTATAGAATCGCTGTTTTTACACTTGTTTGAATCCGTTACTTCTAGTATATATTGGCTTGCCGAATTAATTTTAATACTTGCTGTTGTATCTCCTGTATTCCATAAATACCGATAATCGCCAACATCGGCATCTCCAATTACAGTGTTTTCAAACCAACAAATGGTTTTGTTTGGTCCAAGTTCAATATTTGGTAATTCGTTTACTTGAATAATCACTGTATCTCTATAAATACAATCATTTCCAAAATCAAGTGTGAAAAATACAGCAGTGTCATTTTGTAAATTATTAAAAAATAGTGAATCAATAAATGCAACGCTGTTGCCTGGATTTATTAACTCCAAACTCCCGTTATTTATAATTGGAAAATAACCGGCCCAAGAAATAGAATAGTTCGAGTCATTTGTCTGGATAATGGGAGAAATACCGAGTGATTGATTTTTACAAATTTCAAAATCATTTGAGATAATATCTCCAATTTTTGGTTGTGGCATTTCTATAGTATCTGAATAGGAAACTTCGCATCCATTTTTTCTAGATACCTTTAACCTAACAATATACTTTCCACCATTTTTTATTTTAAAGGTATCCGCTTTATTCAAGCTAGATCCTAATAAATTCAAACCCGTGCTATCACGAAATTCCCATTTATATTCTAACGAATCAGAAGGACCGCTAATCCAATAATTATCAACCTTTAAATCACCACAACCAACGGTGTCAAACTCCATTTGAACTTCAATTTTTGGCAATACTTTAATCTGAAAACTTCGAATTGAAGTCATTGGAGGACTACAATGTTGATCCGTTGCTCGTACAATGAAAGTATATGGGCTTTGACGAGCCTGCCCAATATCAGTTTGCCAACAAAACTCGTACTCTTTCTCTCTAAGTGAGGAATCTACAACTGAAAAACTTGCTCCAGGAATACCTCCATTCCATGAGCCTAAAACAGTATCAGGAACTATTTGATTTGGTGAGAATGTAGCATCCGTGATTTTGATTTTTTTACAAATTTCATCTCCCTCACAAACTTCAAAATAAAAAGGTCCATTAATTACTGGCGGATTATTGTATCCACAATTTTGTATCCACAACTGCATATCTCGCCGTGTTACACCAACAATAACCCAATTTCCATTAGTATCTTGTCTGAATTCTTTTTGTTCAATGACAATCAATGGAACTTCATTACAATCTACAGGCTGAACAATGATGTCTCCTGTAACAGTATCAAAATAAAAACCTTCTGGTGGATCATTATATGGCTTAGGGGTACAATTAGAGTTTCCTATACCCGGACAATAAGGTGTTAACGGCAATTGTGCAGAAAACGGGTTGTTGTAACTAACCTTTGTAGATGGTGCATTTTGTAATCCAGCCACTAAAGAGTATTTCAAAGAATCATAATCCATGGTATCAAAAGCACCATTATTATAATACCATGGAATATTACAACATAAAAAGCCAACTGGAGTACTAGATAAAATTGGGGAGGAGTTACAGTCATCCCCGCACTGTCTGATATTACACAGATTAATCATACATGTAGTGGCAAAACCATCGCCCGATGGCCCAGTAGTAATTCCATTATTCCGACAACATTGTTCAATAAAAAATGTTATTTCGCAACAACTACTATTTTGATAAAATTGACTTAATGGTGATTCATTGAAATCAACAATCAACTCCAAGGTATGTTCCTCAATTCCTTTTTGAACATTTGCCGTATTTGGTGATCCACATGGGTTTGTAGCAGTGCTGCATTGCGCAGAAACATCTCTTATGTCTACAACGGTCATTTTACCCAAAGTAATCGTTCCGCAATTATTGGATCCATTGTTTCCTGCAAATGCTTTTAAACTAATACTTCCTAAACTCGTACCCCTACAATCCCTATATACTTTTGCCTCAATTTTATATTTACCATTTCCTAGGCAAGTATATACCATATCTGCACCCATGATATGACTGGCTCTAGTTTTATTTCCTGAACAAAGGAGAAATATCCATACTATAATTTTGTAAATATTCTTCACATTAAAAGGGATTTGTATATATCAAGCAATGATTGTACCAAAGTTATTGTTTTATTGCAACTATTGAATATGTCATGGGTATTTCACTATTTACATGTTTAAATTTATATTTCCCTGTTCTACTTCTTCTAAATTGGGCATACAATTGTAAGGCGAATAATCAAATTCATTGAAATCTATTGTATTTAAACCTTCTGATTTTAGCGACTGGTAAACTTCTCCTAATGAATGGTTCCACGTAATTGTTTTTAAACCATTAGAATTATTATCCGCATAAGAAATAGACTCATCCTCAACAATATCAATTATATTAAAATACGGGTAAGTGATTTTTTTAAAATCATTATCGAAGGTCCAGATGAAAGGATGGAACTCTACAAAAATAAATTTACCTCCTATTTTCAAATTAAGTCGAAATTACTTTGGCCCATGCCTTCAAATCTGGTAACCACCCAATTGTTCCATAGCTTGTATAAATAATATCAAATGGACCTTGATCTAAGGTAGAAAGTTGCAATACATCAGCATGGATAAACTCAGCATCTAAAGCTAAATTAACATTGAGTTCTTTTGCTTGACTAATGGCATTTAGTGAAAAATCAACTCCAACACATTTAGCTCCCATCCGTTGTAAACTAAGTGTATCTTGCCCAAAATGACACTGTAAGTGAAGTATTTTTTTACCTTTAACATCGCCTAATAAATCCTGTTCAATTGAATTTAAAGAATTCCAACCATTGATAAAATCATTCATTCGATAAAACTCAGATTTAAAGTGTGAAGCCACTTTGGAATCCCAAAGTTTTTGATTAGACTCTATTCTTTTATCTTTCATAACATTTGAAAATTAATTGATTAAATAATTTTATAAAACTCGAAGACACATTATTTTTGAATCTATGCGCTTTTTTATAAAAACCACAATAATTATTTCTACTTTATTTATTGTAATAAATGCAAAATCTCAATCTCTTCCAATAGACTTTAACAAAACCACACATAGCTTTACCAGTTTTGGTGGTTCGGATTTTTCCAGAGTGTCTGATCCATTAAGGCCTAATAATACGGTTGGTAAAATTATAAATAATGGTGGCGACATATTTGAAGGAGTATTTATAGATGTTTCTGAACCAATTAATCTAGATAGTTCTAAAAAAGTTTATATTGAAATATATACTTCGCTAGCTGATTCTGTTTTGGTTCAATTAAAGCTTGAACAGAGTCAATCCGGCCAATCTGATATTTTTGTCGAGCACAAAATTAAAACTAGTACGTGGCTAAATGATTCTTTTGATTTTGGAAGTGCTCTAACGGTAGGGATGCAGGAGCCAATTGTTGGAAAAGGTCAATACAAACGGATTACTATTTTTCTTGCTCCAGGAACCACAACATCCGGTAATTTATATTTCGACAATATTTCTGCATTTACTGGTAAAAATCAATCAGATGGTGGTAACACAAATGAGATTTGGACAAAATATGATTCTCTAGTTTGGGAGGATGAATTTAATAGAGTAGGTTTATTTGATAGTGATAATTGGCACCCACAAATAATACCACCAAACGGAGGGGGTTGGTTTAATGGAGAAATCCAACACTACACCGAGAGAATTGAAAACTCCTACTGCGATGGTGAGAGCTTACACATTATTGCAAGAAAGGAAACATATGATTATGAAGGCAGTGTTAAACAACATACATCTGCTCGTTTAAATTCAAAATTTGCATTCACCTATGGAAGGGTAGACGTAAGGGCTAAACTGCCTTATGGAAATGGTACATGGCCCGCAATTTGGATGTTAGGTACCAATATAGGAGAAACGGGAAACTATTGGGGCCAAGATGCAAATACTGTAGGTTGGCCAAAATGTGGTGAAATCGATATTATGGAAAGCTGGGGACACAATCCAAATTATGTTTCATCTGCCGTCCATTGTCAAGCACAATTTGGAAGTGTACCAACCGGGGGAACAACTCTTAATGACCCCTATAATGATTATCATTTATATTCTATGGTTTGGACGCCAGAGAAGCTTACATTCTACGTTGATAGTGTTGAAACCTATGAATATTTCCCAACTTCTAAGAATGGAGATAATTGGCCATTTACTGAAGACCAATACATCTTATTAAATGTGGCTATTCTTCCCAGCATTTCTAACAATTTTGATACAGCAAGGATGCAAGTTGATTATGTGAAGGTTTATCAAGAAAGAAAAGTAAAAAATACGAATAGTATAATGAACATGCCAAAACTAAGAATTTTCCCCAACCCAGTGGATCATTCTATATCTTGGGAAAATCTGAATATTTCAAAAACGGTAAATTATACAATCATTGATAAAATTGGATCAATTTGTCAAAAAGGCTTAATAGAAAAAGGCGCAAATCATCTAGAAGTAGATTTATTGCGCCCTGGTATATATTTCCTAAAAATCGAATCAATAAAAACTGTTCAATCCATCAGGTTCATCAAGAATTAATTACTGAATCAACAATTTTTTTGTGAAGGTCTCACCATTTTTTAAGCTAGATTGTACGAAGTAAATTCCCGAATCAAGCTCAGTAATATCAACTTGATTATTTATTGTAGTTTTGCTACTTAATACAAGTTGACCTTGGCTGTTAAAAACGCTAATATTCAAAGTAGATTCTGGCACAATAATCCAGTTTTTTGCCGGGTTTGGATAAATTAAGTTTAAATTATCAACTGTATTAACCGCCAAATTAGGCGCTGTGTAAAAGCTAGAGAAAGTCGTTCTCTTACTTGGAATGTAATCATCGATTGAATCAACATAATCTAACTCTAAATGTTCAATGCACCTTCCTTTACTGTCGTATTGATATTCATTAAGTTCTACAATATCATCAATCCAATCTATTCCGTCTTCCGACATTGACATAACCTGTTGAATTAAATTATCTGCAACATCATAATTCATATTTATCACAATGAATGATTTATTTCCATCCATGTTCCAAGTTCCGGAAACATAAGTAGGTTTTGATTTTTCCAAAAATGCATCATTTTCTACATAACTATGCCAAACTATAGAATCGTATTGAATAAAGAGTTCAAATGCATTCAAACTATCATTCCAATTATGCAATTCAAGTAAGTTAATTTTATTATCCTTACCATAAGAAAATACTATCTTTTGCTCTTTCAAGAATCCATTAACTTCATCCCAGGTTTCAGTAACCTGTTCAGTAATCCTTCTATTCCCATCTATTGAATTTGAATATCTATTTACATTAGAATCTTGCCATGTTCCTGAAGACCACCCATAATAGTAAATTGTCTTTACAGGTAATCCGCTAGCGTCGTAAATAGTTAAATCTAAACTAGAAGTATCCCAACTTTTTGTTCCTGAATTATAATATAAACCAAAATTTGATAACTCCCTACCAGATCCGTCATAAGCATATTGTTCCAATTCCTTGCTCCAAGATCTATTATAGGTCCTTTCCATCAATAGACCATTATTTGAATATTTATTGGTTGCTGTATCAGATTCCTTATCCCAATCCTCAATTGATTCGTTCCACCAAGTATGTATTTCAATTTCAGGTAAATCCTTTTCCAAAGACCTCTTTTGAATCATTTGATTCTTAATGTTGTTGTGGAAATTCAATTTGTTTTTTTGAATTTGCTGAGCATGAATTTTCCCTATTAATGCCACAAGTGGCAACAATATGATAGTAATTTTTTTTCTCATAACTTTTTTCTCTTTTTTAAAAATAAAAACTAATTTACAGATAAATTTATACTGTTCAGATTTATGAAGAAAATATTGGTCACTGGTTTAGGTAAAGTGGGCACCTTAGTAGGTGTACTTTTAAGTAAGAGGTTTACGGTTATTGGGTTGGATCAAAATGACCCACATTACCATATGGAACTCCCATTTTCAGTAATAAAAGGTAGTGTAACAGATGCTGAATTCTTAGAAAAACAAATACAAAACGTAGATGCCGTTGTAAGTGCTTTACCTTATTTCTTGAATAAGCCTATTGCTAAAACCTGTGCCGAACTCGGTAAACATTATTTTGATTTAACAGAAGACGTTGAAACCACTCAATACATTTTGGAATTATCTAAAAATGCAAATTGTGTAATGGCACCTCAATGCGGTTTAGCGCCAGGTTTAATAGGGATTGTTGGTAGCGATATGGCTCGAAAGTTTGATAAACTAAGAGATATTGAACTTCGAGTAGGAGCACTGCCACGTTATCCGAATGGGCAACTTGCCTATTCATTTAATTGGTCCTCGAACGGTGTAATTAATGAATATTTGAATGATGCAGAAGTCATTCATAATGGAGTGAAGAAGATGGTGCCCTCATTAGATGGTTTTGAGTATATTAATATTGAAGGCCAAGAATTTGAAGCATTTACCACCTCTGGCGGACTTGGAACAATGTGTGATACCTACAAAGGAAAAGTTGATACATTAAATTATAAAACTATTAGATACCCCGGACATGGAAAATTAATGCGATTTTTAATGTATGAACTGATCATGAAAGACGATAAAGAAACTTTAGAGCAAATACTTTCAAATGCAAAACCACCTGTGGCAGATGATGTAGTTTATGTTTATGCTGTAGTTGAAGGTTGGCAAAATGAAAAAATTTCACGGACTGAATATTATCGTGCTTTTTACCCTATTGAAATTGATGGAAAACAATGGCGCGCTATATCTTGGACCACTGCAGGGTCACTAGCTGCAGTTGTAGAAATGGTTGCAGATGGCAGTTTACAAAACAAAGGATTCATAAAACAAGAGGATATACCTTTTGAGGATTTTGTTAAAACCCAAAATGGTTCATTATTCATAGATCCAAATAATTACCATTCATGATTTTTGAAGGAAAAAGTAACCTTAATTATCTATTAAATGGCCTCTTTGAGACCTACCTGAACGCAGTTCCTGATGTAAAGAAAACCAGTTCTATACTCATTGAAAATTCCGTAATTCAATCACAATCTGAGATTGTCAATGATCATATTGCTTTTCGCACGTTGGGGTTGCCGAATTTAGGTATTCATTCATTGGAACAAATATTCCTTCATTTTGGTTACACAAAACGAGATTTCTATCATTTTGAAGAGAAAAAACTAGATGCTTACTGGTATGCTCCACCCAATGAGGAATTTCCCCGAATATTTATATCTGAACTTAAAGTTGATCAGCTTTCAAAAACGAGCCAAGCAATAATTGAAGAATATACAAAAAGTATTTCTTCAGACCCAGTATATAATATTGACCTGGATAACCCCGAAGATGTGTTACATTTCTTTAATCATCCATTATGGGGTCTACCTACTTTGGAAGACTATGAATTTTTATCGAAAGAAAGTGAGTATGCAGCCTGGGTTATTTACAATCGCTATTATTTGAACCATTATACTATAAGCGTTCATGAACTCAACGAGCCATACAACCAGCTTGAAAATTTTAATTACCTTTTGAAAAAAAATGGAATTGTCTTCAATAATGCCGGGGGCGAAATAAAAACAAGTGGTGATGGTTTATTAAAACAAAGTTCAACTGTTGCTCAAACAATTAACGCCTTATTTTCTTGTGGCAAAACACATCCCATATCAGGTAGTTATGTAGAATTTGCCGAAAGATTACCATTACCCGAATTTTCATCCAAAACCAATCAAAAATTAAATAGAGACCAACGTAGAGAAGGATTCGAAACTTCAAATGCAGATAAAATATTTGAAAGTACTTTTATATGTCAAACTAAAAGAAAATGACAGATTTCAATTTAAATAACATAAAAAACAAACTTAACCTATTAGACTCTAACCCTGGATGTTCGATAGGAAATGAATGGTTTGCAAATGGAGAAAATATAACATCATTCAGTCCCGTTGATGGTAGTTTAATTGGCAGTGTTACCCTATCAAATCAAGAAGACTATAAGAAAATTATTGATGCGGCAGAATCCGCATCTAATTATTTAAGAAATATTCCGGCACCCAAACGTGGTGAGATAATTAGAGTATTTGGAAATAAATTAAGAGAGTACAAAACCGAACTTGGTCAATTAGTTTCTTGGGAGATGGGTAAGTCCCTTCAAGAAGGACTTGGTGAAGTGCAAGAGATGATTGACATCTGTGATTTTGCGGTTGGGTTATCTCGTCAACTTCATGGATTTACCATGCACTCCGAAAGACCTTCTCATAGAATGTATGAACAATACCATCCGTTGGGTGTGGTTGGAATTATTTCAGCCTTCAACTTCCCAGTGGCCGTATGGAGTTGGAATTTTGCAATTGCTTTAGTTTGCGGAAATGCTTGTATTTGGAAGCCAAGTGAAAAAGTTCCATTTTGCAGTATTGCATGTCAAAATATTTTCTTGGAAGTTGCTCATGAAATGAATCTCCCATCAGGGATTTCCAATATTTTAAACGGAGCTGTTAATGCTGGTGAGCTATTAACAAAAGACAAACGAGTTGCTTTAGTTTCTGCAACTGGTTCAATAAGAATGGGTAAAATCGTTGCCCAAACAGTAGCTGCACGCCTTGGAAAAACTTTATTAGAATTAGGTGGAAATAATGCCATCATTGTTACACCTAACGCGGATATCAAAATGACCCTTATGGGAACCGTTTTTGGTGCAGTTGGAACAGCTGGTCAAAGATGTACATCTACCAGAAGATTAATTGTCCATGAAGAAATTTTTGATGAAGTTGCCGAAGTTCTAAAATCAGCATATGCCCAAGTTAAAATTGGAAATCCGTTAGACACCAATTCTCATATGGGACCATTAATTGATACAGATGCAGTTAATTCCTATTTACAAAGTTGTAATAAGGTAATAGAACAAGGTGGAACTTGGTTGGTAGAACCTGGAGTTTTAACAGGCAATCAATACTCAAGCGGTTGTTATGTAAAACCAGCAATTGCCATTATTAATCACGATGCAGAAATAGTTCACCATGAAACTTTTGCCCCAATCCTGTATTTATTAAAGTATTCAGGGGATGTGGAAAAGGCAATTTCTATACAAAATGAAGTACCCCAAGGTTTATCTTCAGCAATAATGACTCAAAATCTTAGAGAAGCTGAATTATTTTTATCTCACAACGGAAGTGATTGTGGAATAGCCAATGTTAATATTGGAACTTCTGGTGCCGAAATTGGTGGAGCTTTTGGAGGAGAAAAAGAAACAGGTGGAGGTAGAGAAAGTGGATCAGATGCTTGGAAGGCTTACATGCGAAGACAAACAAATACAATAAA
>JAURFW010000003.1 GCA_030834125.1 Bacteroidota bacterium
ATATTTTGCCACGGTTCTACGTGCAATTGGGTATCCTTTTTCTTTCATAATCTTAGCCAAAGCATCATCTGTAAGTGGCTTCTTTTTGTTCTCATTGTTAATAGCCTCTTCTAGGTGTTTTTTTATTTCACGGTTCGAAACATCTTCACCTTCCTCATTAGCCACCCCTTCTGAGAAAAAGAATTTTAAAGGAAAAATTCCAAACTCCGTCTCTACATATTTTGAATTGGCTACTCGCGAAACCGTGCTTATATCCATTTCTATAGCCTCTGCAATGTCTTTTAAAATCATGGGCTTTAGGTTGGATTCATCGCCTTCATAGAAAAACTCTTCTTGTCTTTTTACAATCGCCTCCATTGTTTTAGATAGCGTTTGTTGTCGTTTCTTTACAGAGTCAATAAACCACCTAGCACCATCCATTTTTTGCTTAATATACAACACCGCATCCTTAAGCTCTTTATCTTTGTTTGGGGTTTCTTCGTATGTTTTTAATGTTTGTATATACGAAGAAGAAACGCGCAACTCGGGGGCGTTTCTTGAGTTTAAACTCACCAACAAAACACCTTCTTCCTCCCGTACAATAAAATCAGGAATAATGTATTGCGTTTTCGCTGAGTTGGTACTACCAAACTCTCCTGGTTTAGGGTTTAGTTTTATAATCTCATTTATAGCGTCCTTGAGTTGATCCTCTGTAATGTTTAGGGTTTTAATTATTTTATCGTAATGCTTTTTAGAAAACGCATCCATTTGCTCCGCTACAATGCTTTCAGCAAGTGATATTGCCTCGTTGTCGCCGTAGTCTTTTTTGTAAAGCTGCAACAGCAAACACTCTTGAAGGTCTCTGGCGCCTATTCCTGAGGGGTCGAAATTTTGAATTTTTATGAGAACTTTTTCCAGCTCATCAGCGGTGGACATTATGTTTTCATTAAAAGCAAGGTCATTCACAATGCTTTTTAATTCACGCCTCAAATACCCATCTTCTTCAATTGAGTTTATTAGGTGCAGTGCTAGTTTCATTTCTTTTTCATCATAAAACGTAGCTCTCGCTTGTTCAACCAAATACTCTTGAAAAGAGGATTCCGACCTTATTGGCAACTCCTCTCTGTCTTCAGAAGAATAATCCTCTCCCATCCTAAAACCACCAGCCTCGTCATCGCCACCGCTAGCTCTAACTATTTCATCAATATCAAAAGAATTATCAGTGTTACCATCATTTTCCCAGTCGTTTGAGCCCTCTGAATTGTTTCCAAAATCCTCATTGTCTCCTTTTTCTAAAGCAGGATTGTCTAAAAGCTCCTCAGACATCTTTTCCTCAAAATCCAGAGTGTTCATCTGCAACAGTTTTATATATTGTATCTGCTGCGGAGAAAGTTTTTGAAGTTGGGTTTGAATTTGCGACTGGGACAAAGCCATATTACAAATATAAACTACTTAAGCAACTTGTAGAAGGAAGTTATACCTGTATCGGGTGTTTGTGTTTTTTCGTCGGCAAAATTGGTATTTGGTCTCAATTCCTTGGGGGCAACACAACATCTGGCATGTCTTTTGAGTATAATATATCAAGAAAGGAGGAAAAACCATGAAAATACAAAGTTTACAAAAACAGAGTAACGTTAAAAGCGAACCTATTAAAACAGGGCACCGTGTTTCTGGGGTTGGAATTCCTCAACAAGCGGCTTCTGCTTGCTAGTTAATAACCCTTAGTTACCGGCCCTTAGCTACTGGCTTCTGGCTTCTGGTCCTAAACACCTAGCGACTAGCTCCCAACTCCCAGCGACTAGCTCCTAGCACCAAAAAACCTAAACACTCTCTGCCTTCAACCTCTCTGCGTTCTCCGCCACCATTAGGGCGTTTATTATCTCCTCTATTTCTCCATTCATAATTGACGGAAGGTTATAAAGAGTTAAACCAATTCTATGATCTGTAACCCTTCCTTGAGGATAATTATAGGTTCTGATTTTTGCACTTCTATCTCCTGTTGAAACCAATGTTTTTCTCTTTGCTGCTATTGCTGCGTTGTGTCTTTCCAGTTCGGCCTCGTATAATTTTGTACGAAGCATCTTCATGGCTTTTTCTCTGTTTCCCAACTGTGTTCTTTCTGTTTGACAAATAACTACTATGCCTGTTGGTTTGTGGGTTAGTTGAACCTTGGTTTCTACTTTGTTTACGTTCTGTCCTCCCGCACCACCACTTCGAGAGGTGTGCAATTCAACGTCAGATTCTTTTAATTGAACATCTACCTCATCTGCCTCCGGCATAACCACCACTGTAGCTGCCGATGTGTGTACTCTTCCTTGGCTTTCTGTTTGAGGAACTCGCTGAACACGGTGAACGCCGCTTTCATATTTTAGTATTCCATAGGACCCTGATACATCAACATTAAAACTGATTTTTGAAAATCCACCACTCGTTCCTTCCATTTCTTCCATAATCTCTGCCCTCCACCCTTTTCCATCGCAATATTTTTTATACATACGATAAAGATCTCCAGCAAATATTGAAGCTTCGTCACCACCCGTACCTGCCCTAATTTCAACAACACAAGTTTTAGCGTCTTCGGGGTCTTTTGGTAATAATAAAATCCTTATTTCTTCTTCTAGTGGCTCTTGTTGCCCTTCTAATTCATCGAGCTCCATTTTGGCCATATCTTTTAATTCTTTGTCTTTTTCGTTTTTTAAAATTTCTCTGGCCTCTGTTATCCCGTCTACAATCTTTTTATATTTAAAATATGCCTCCACCACCTCATCCAGGTCGCGGTATTCTTTATTCAGCTTAGTAAACCTTTTCATGTCTCCTGACACCTCTGGGCTACTTAATAAAAGTTCTAATTCTTTGTATCTTGCGTATACCGCTTCTAGCTTTTCAAGCATATTACAAATTTATATCTTTTTTACCCAATGGTGTTGGGTTTTAAGTCGGTGAATATTCCATCACCCCTAGGTTCCCATTGTCTATTTTTACATAACGGCTACCTGTAAACCATTGACCTAAATTTATGTAGCGAGATACTCCATTTTTTAAAATTATATCTAACTGTAAATGGCGATGTCCAAAAATAAAAAAGTCTATTTCTTGAGTATTCAATATTTCGTTGCAATATTGGGTTAAATGCTCTTTTTTATCACCGAGGTATTCTTTTTCCCTGTTTGGGGTTTTTTTTCTGCTACTTTTACTCCAGTAACGAGCAAACCTTACTCCTATATTAGGATGAATTCTTGAAAATAACCATTGGTTAATCGGCGATAAAAACATCTTCTTTAAAAACTTATATTTTTTATCTCCTGGCCCTAAACCGTCGCCGTGATGGAGGTAAATTTTTTTATTTCCGGATGTAATTATTTTAGGTTCTCTGAATATTTTTATACCACACTCTTTTATGAGATAATCACCAATCCACAAGTCATGATTTCCTACGCAAACGTATATCACTATACCTTTATCATTAAGCTCTGCTAGTTTCCCCAAAAACCTTACCCCTCCCTTAGGTACTACAGTTTTGTATTCAAACCAAAAATCAAAAATATCTCCTAGTAAAAATATTTGTGTAGCATCTTTAGATATTTCATCTAACCAACGACAAATCTTTATTTCTCTTTGTTTAGAAGGTTCACCTTCTGGCATCCCGAGATGAAAATCGCTGGCTAAATAAATCATTATTATAATCCTTGGAATTGTTGCAACATACGAATATCATTTTGAAATAACGTTCGTATGTCGTTAATACCATATTTTAACATGGTTATTCTATCCATTCCTATACCAAAAGCATAACCGGTGTAAATATCCGGATCTATACTACAACTTTTTAATACATTAGGGTGAACCATACCACAACCTAACACCTCTAACCACCCTGTTCCTTTGCTTAATCGTTTTGTATCTTCGCTTTCAGTACCAATCCATATATCCATTTCGGCGCTAGGTTCTGTAAAAGGAAAATAACTGGCTCTAAACCTAACCTCGGTACCTTCTCCAAAAAACTGTTGCACAAAATAATACAAGGTTTGTTTTAAGTCTGCAAAAGTTACTCCTTTATCTACATATAATCCCTCTATTTGATGGAAAAAACAATTACTACGAGAACTAACAGCTTCATTTCTATATACTCTCCCTGGCATAATGAGCCGGTAAGGTGGATTTTTCTTCTCCATTTCCCTTATTTGTACAGAACTGGTGTGTGTTCTTAATACATAATCACCCACAAAAAACGTATCCTGCATATCTCTTGCAGGATGGTCTTCTTCAAAATTTAATGCTCCAAAATTATGGTGATCATCCTCTATTTCAGGTCCCTCAGAATAATCAAAACCTAATGAATAGAAAATATCTATTAGTTTATTTTCTACAGCTTTTAATGGATGGGTGGAAGCGGGTAAATTTTTATATACGGGTAAAGAAGAGTCTATATTTTGTGTAAGTTGAGAATTTTTTTCTAAATCAAAGTTTTCTTTTTTAGAATTAAAGATCTTTTCCAACTCTTGTTTGAGTAAATTCAATGGCTTACCAACATCTTTTTTTTCGATACCAGGGAATTTTTTAAACTCATCAAACAACTGACTGACAACTCCTTTTCTACTCAAATACTGTAAACGAAATGATTCTAATTCTTCTGAATTTTTTATTTCTATTTTTTTTATTTCTTTTAACAGCCTTTGGATCTTCTCAATCATATCACAAATCTAATTTCTTTTATTCAATTGGTTTAATCTAAGATCTATTTTGATATTCACACCCCAAGTATATATAAGCTATATTAAATTTAAATTATATTATATAATATTTAATTCTCTGTGGATATGGGGATTATATCTGTTTTTCACGTGAAACATATTTTTTATTTATTTAAGTAATTGATAATGTGTTATTTAATTTTTACTTAGTTATTTAATTTTTTAAGAACTTTTCCAATATATCGTGCTTATTTATGGGTATGATTATTGTATTGTAAACAGGTGTTTTTTAGGTATTTATTTATCTACTTATTCTGAGCTAATATTCACGGGTAAATTCTCTTTTTTAAGCTGTTTTTCTTGGTAATTAACAGTGATAATATTTTCTAATTTATGATGTACGCTCGTTTCAAACCAAAAATGATAGATGGGTTCATTTAAAATAGATCCATCTTTGGTTTTACTATCGAGTGTTAGATTATGATTTAAATCTTGAAAGAGTAAATATTTATATTGTCCAACGGGTATCTCAATTATGTTAGATCCACTATCCAAGGGATAGGTTTCTATTTCTTCTTCTTTAAGAAACAATTTAAAACACACGTTTATAAATGAATCGTTTTGGATAATAATTCTTCCTAGTTTTTTGGGATTGGATTTTTTATATAATGTATCATCTTTAGTTATAGAAAAATTTTCACGTGGAACTGTTTTATTTTTTAACTGGTAACCTATGTTTGGTTTAAAATAATACTCCGTGTCCTTTTCAATTATTCTCGTGTAATATCTCTTCACACTACTCGTATCATAGGTAATACTTTTCTTTTTAATTTTATAATTAAACGGTAGTCTATCTCTAATTTGATTGATTGACTCAGTTACTATTGTGTCTTTATTTATAGCTATTATATCAATATTAAACATATTTATTTTATTAGGAGTTAAACCTTTAACTATATAAAGGGATGAATCTATAAAATCATAAATAATTTCCGTCTTAAGTGGCTCTCTTAGTTTGAGAATAGTATCATTTAATAAAGGAGAAGTATTAATAAAGGCTACATTTTCGTTAGAGTCAAGAGTGTTGTTTTTATTTTTATCCTCAAAAGCTATAAGTTGTAACTCTTTTTCTGGTAATCCTTCAATTATAAAGGTGTCTGAAACTTGTCGGGCTGAATAATAAAAGCTATCAATCAAAGCCAATACTTTTATATTCTTTTTTTGTCCTTTCTCCCACTCTATTTTTATTTGGGTTTTAAGAGTGTCTACACCTACTAAATAAAAGGGCAATACGGCTGTGTTATTTTCGTTTATATCAGATATTGCATCATTAAAATTAATTGATGTTATATTGGAATCAATGGAAATGGTTATAGATTTATTTGTGTTTGTATAATTAGGTTTGCTTGTTTTTTTATAAGGGTTGAGAGAAATAGTATTTTTAATTTTTATATTTTCATCAAAGAAAAAGGTTATTTTTCTGTTGTATTGAGTACTATCTATTGAGGTTTTTATAATTTTAGGAGGGGTTACGTCTTTTGGTCCTCCTGTAGGACCAACCGGATTAGCGCAATTACTAAAATATATTACAACTATTAATAAGCAGATCTTATATTTCATCGGCCAAAATGTATTAAAAGAACGGAAATATCCGAAGGAGAAACGCCGCTTATTTTTTGGGCTTCGGCAATTGTTTTTGGTTTTTCTTTCATTAATTTTTCCCTAGCCTCCATACTCATTGCTTTGAGTTTTAAATAATCAAATGTTTCTGGGATTTTTATATAAGACAAACGCTGTAGTTTTTCAGCTTGTTCTTGTTCTCTTTCTATATATACTGAATATTTAAATCTTGTTTCGGTTTTTTGTAGAACCTCTTGGGAATAATTGTAATTTTTTAATGAAGAGGTACTCATTATTGATTTTATATCCACCCCCGTGCGTAATAATAGTTTTGAAGCTCTGGTTTTTTCCTTAATATCTTCGTTTAAAATTGTTAAACTATCTTCTACGGTTATATTACACTTGTCTAGTGTTTTAGTTAGCTCTTCTATTTGTGATTTTTGTTGCTCTAGTTCTTGTATTCTTTCTTTTTTAGCTAAGCCTATTTTAAACCCTATTGGTGTTAAGCGCTCGTCGGCGTTATCTTGTCTTAGTGTAATACGGTATTCAGCTCGTGAAGTAAACATTCTATAGGGCTCTTGTGTTCCTCTGTTCACAAGGTCGTCTATTAAAACACCGATATAGGCTTCGTTTCGTTTGAGAATCACAGGGTCTTCATTTTTTACAAATTGCACCGCGTTTATTCCGGCTATTAATCCTTGTGCTGCCGCTTCCTCATAACCCGTGGTTCCATTTATTTGTCCCGCAAAAAACAATCCTTCTATATATTTGGTTTCTAGTGAATTACGTAGTTGTGTAGGTTGAAAGAAATCATACTCAATAGCATAGCCTGGCCTAAATATTTTAGCATTTTCAAACCCTGGAACTTGTTGTAATGCTTTGGTTTGAATTTCTTGTGGTAGCGATGTACTGAATCCATTTACATAAACCTCAACAGTATTCCACCCTTCTGGCTCTACAAATATTTGATGTCGTTCTCTTTCGGCAAAACGATTTATTTTGTCTTCGATTGATGGGCAATATCTTGGACCAAGGCCCGTAATATTACCGTTGTACATAGGTGATTCTTCAAACCCTTCCCTTAAAATATCATGTACAATATTGTTGGTATAGGTTATATGACAGCTTTTTTGTGTTTCAATAGGTTGAATGTCTGGTAAGAAAGAAAACTTACCAGGAAGATCATCCCCAAACTGTTCTTCCATTTTGGAATAATTAATACTTCGCCCATCTATTCTAGGGGGTGTACCAGTTTTCATTCTCCCCGACTCAAAACCCAAGGACTCTAGTTGTGCTGTGATTCCGGTAGATGCTTTTTCAGCCATTCTTCCGCCTCCTAGTTGTTTTTTTCCAATATGAATGATACCATTCAAAAAGGTTCCTGCGGTTAAAACCACTGTTTTAGCATAGAATTTGTTGTCCATTCCGGTTATTACACCGGTAATTTTGTTTTTTTCAATTATTAATTCGGTTACACTGTCTTGAAAAAAATCGACATCCTTATTTTGTTCTAGGGCCAATCTCCATTCTTCTGCAAACCTCCACCTATCGGATTGAACCCTGGGGCTCCACATAGCTACACCCTTGGATCTGTTGAGCATGCGAAATTGTATAGCCGTTTTATCAGATATAATTCCCGACATTCCTCCAAGAGCGTCTATTTCACGAACTATTTGTCCTTTGGCCACTCCACCCATTGCAGGGTTACAACTCATTTTAGCAATAGTTTCCATATTCATGGTTACCAATAATACAGAACAACCCATACTGGCTGCTGAGTGGGCGGCTTCACACCCGGCGTGACCTGCACCTACTACAATTACATCATATTGTTTCATGTTTCACGGGGAACAATAGCAAAGATACTTTTGATTTTACAATACCGGTAAAATGCTTATCGAGAGTATGTGGTTATTTCTACAAACAAACAATATAGATAGACACAGTTTCACGTGAAACCTTATTTAAGTAGTTTATAAAGATAAATTAATTCTTCTTCTTGAAGACGCATTCTTTCAGAGTCTTTTGTGTTTTTATCTTTAAATCCTAAAAGATGTAGTAGGCCATGTCCAACAACACGAATACATTCTTCTTGAAAAGAAACGTTGTATTTTTCTGAGTTTTCTTGAACTCGATCGATAGAAATATATATTTCCCCTTCAATTATTCCTTCTTGGTCAGATAAATCAAAGGTAATTATATCTGTATATCTATCATGGTTTAATATAGACTGGTTCATTTCCAATAAAACATTGTCTGAAACAAACACATACTGAAGCCATAATATTGTAAAGTCTAATTCTGAGGCCTTTTGGTTTAGTATAGATCTTATTTTTTTGCGCTCTGCTTTATTTAAAAAACGAGACTTACCTACAAACAAAATTGATTCTGACATTAACGAAGCAATAATACAGTTCCCGACAGTTTTTTGCGCTTATTTTTATAATGCGCCTCAATCATATAAATATACATACCATCCATTACGGTAATGTTGTTTATTTTACCATCCCAACCAATTAACGCATCTCCATTCCAGATAATTTCACCCCAACGGTTATAAATGTACAGTTGGGCATCACCAAAATCTAGGGCAGAATTTACTACCTTAAAAACAGGGTTTACCCCTTCCGGGCTAAAAGCGTTGGGCACAAAGAAACTATCAAGCTTAGTAGAGTCAAACCCGAGGTCTATTTCTGTTTCGTTAGAAAGGCTCCAGTTTTTGTTGTTTGGCATAGGCGAGTTGGTGGTTGTTCGAACCCTAAAACGTTGAATACCAAACCCTTGAGGAATATAAAAAGGGGAGTTTGTTGTTGTAACCAAAGTCCAAAAACCCAATTCAAACCTTTCGATTTCATAAACACTGGACCAGTTATTTTCTACGAAGTGGTTGGGAAGATTCCAGTTGAGAGCGTTGTTGTTTGTTGACAACAAAACACTACTACTTATTGTGGAGCTATCCGCTACAACGCCACAAACATTATAGCGATTTAGCTTGAAAAAATAAACCTCTGTGTTAGTTTTGGCTGAGCTGAGTGTCCAATTAAACGCTGTGCTATTAACAACCCCAGAAAAACCCCCAAACCATTGATTTCCATCCTTTTGTGTTTGGTATAACAGAGAAAAACTATCCCCAATATTTACATTTGCCGATATTTGAATTTCGTTTTTGTTTTCTACAGACGTAAAATACAGACTAGTTGCTGTTGTGGGTGGTTGAATTTCGGAAAAAGAAAAATTGAGAATATTTGACGTAGAACTAGCCCCACCTAACAATTTGGTGGATTTCACTACTACCTTGAGATCTACATTTAGATAGGGGAGTGTGAAGGTATAGGTGTTGTTGCCATTACTAAACAAAGAATCAAATAGTGTTTGATTGGTGTTTGTATCAACAATTATTAGCCTATGACCAGAATTCGCCCAACCTACATATTCATCCCATTTTAGGTTTAAGTGTTTATCGCATTGGTATTTCGGAGAAAACCAACCTTGTAAATAAATAGGAGAGTGGTGGTTGGATATGACGCCTCCATTCCTGCAACTATCAAAACCAGCAATAGCCAACTTGTTGCCTTGTTGAGAGGATCTAAATGTATTTATGTCAAAAACATAACTCAAAGCATTGGGTTCGTCAATTAAAATATTATTACCCTGATCGTCTACCTTAAACAGAGAATACCCCATAATATCGGTATCGCTGGGTTTGCTCCAGCCTGCTATTATTTTCTGAGAATTTGGATCAACACTTACGGAGTCAGGTTCAATATAATCTGGCGCCTTGTCGTCAATGTAAACTATATTGGACAAAACAGAATCTCGGCCAACACAACCCGAGTAGCTACTTAAATACAACTCCCACCGTTTTTTATTTGGTAAAATAGTATTTATTATCACAGATTTAATATCTATTTCTTCTACTAGTGGTTCAAACAAACCAGTGCTATTATCTCGTCCCCACAAACCATAATGATGGAACAAACCAAACGTGTCATTAGAGGGCGTTATAGATAGGTTGAGTTCGCCCGTTATTCTATCCAAGCAAGCCCTATGTAAAACAGCGGAACTTAACCCACCCTGATTAAGGTCTAAATAATAGTTTCCATAAACTTGTTCTATTTCACAAGCAGTAAGTGGATGGTCCCAAAAAGCCACCTCATCCAATCTTCCACCAAAAGGAAAAAAGGACTTTGCGCTCATTCCTAAAAACACAGCAGCAGACGTAGGATATTTTGGGGTATTGTTGGTTGCAGAGGTTTGTTGGTCAAGAAGTTTACCATTTAGATATAGAGACAGAGAATTATTATTCCTAACAGCTATAACATTAACCCATTTTTGAGTTGGTATTGTTGATTTAGATTGGCAGACAAAAAGCGAAGTACCTGAATTATTTGACCCTAAAACAGCCACACCGTCAATGTTTGACATGTAGTTATTAGCCAAAACGATACTTTGACCTGAGCTAGAGGTGTTATTTCCAATCTCTAATAAAACCTGCAAGGAGTTGGATGAAAGTTTGTTGTCGAGATAAAACCAAAGCGAAATAGTATACTCATCACGCAAAAAGGAATCAGCCTCGATTTCCGCATAAGAGTTTGTCGATCCAGAAAAAGCACAAGAATAAGTCATACTACTGTGTCTGTCATTTTCAGCGCTAGTGTTGTACCTCAACCCATGAATTCCATTGGCGCTTGAGTCGTAAAGCAACGATTTGTTGGAACTGTTTGGATAATAAGCAATTAGCCCTCTTTCTGGAATTTTGTGTCCAAATGGATTAATTTGGGAAAACAAAAAAACAGGCTTCACAATAAAAAGTAAAACTAAAAGCCAAAATTCAATATGGTAGAATTTAAAACGCAAGTTGTCCTTATATATGACAAATATTAACGAGCATTTGTTGTGTATAGTCTAATTAAACCTTGCCGGATAATATTTTAACGAAATTATTTGCATTTAAATGTGTTTGGGCAAGTTCTCGCAAATCTTCGGATGTTGTTTCCCAAACAATTTTTAATGCAGACTGATAATAATCTGGTTTTAGATTTTGTAAGAAGATAGACTGAGTTTTAGAGGCGGCGGAAAAAGGACCATCAAAACCCTGTCTAAACAGTCCCCCGTAATATCTTTTAGCTCGTTCAAGCTCATCATCAGGAATTGGTTCCAACCGTAGTTGTTCGGCTATTTCTAAAGTTTTTTGTAGTGCCATCTCTGCATTTTCGGAGTTCATTTCTCCGGCAATAGTCCACGTTTTACCAAGAAAAGCCGGTTTAAAAAAACTAGAAATACCATATGTAAGTCCTTGTTTTTCACGAAGCTCTTGCATTAACCTAGACCCAAAATAACCACCTAAAACCATGTTGAGTAATGAAAGTTGGAAATTAACTTTGGGCTCTGTTTTGTCTAGGTGACATTGTAACACCATGCTAACCTGACTACTATTGGGAAGTGTGTGTTTAATAACACTGGCATTAGAACAGGCCAAGGGGTTATCCATTTTTACAAACGGGTTTGCAAGAGGAAAAGCTTTGCTAAAGAAAGACTTATGAATAGACAGAAGCTCTGAGAACAAAAAATCCGAACAATCACCACTTACGACTAACATAGGACCAGAACTCTTGATTTCCGATTGATAAAAGGCAAAAATTTCATCCCTTGTTAGTGTTTGTACATCCTCAACATCACCTGTTATTCCTAAATAATGGTTTTTATAAAGAGTTTGTCTAGCTAATAAATTTGACCAGTAATTGGGTGTTTGTTTTCTTCTGTCAATACCAGCAGATTTAACAGGTATATAGTGTAACACCTCTTGTTCTGGATATTCGGCATTTATTATGTGGTCTTCTACCCATTCTAATAGGTTTTTTGAGTGTTCCACAGAACAACGGATTGTAATTTTTGATCCCCAGTCGTTTACATCGTTGGTAATAGCAGCACCTAGGTGGTCAATTTGTTTCATTATTTCTTTTTCACTTTTCCCCTTAGCCCCAGATAAAATCAAATCAAAAGCAGCTTGTGCGATGAAAGCATTTTTTTGCGCTAATTTACCCGTTGGAAACCACAAAGACAGCACGACAACACCTAAATTTTTTGTATAGTTGTGGAAGTATGGAAACCCTTGATTGTCTTTTGAAAAATGAAACTCAGGGACATCAAAAAATGATATACTTTTGGTTTGAGGGGCTTGTTCTCTGAAGTTTTTCATATTACACTTCTTGTTTTTTGGGTGAATAATTTAAAACAGAAACAGAATCACTTTTTAGGGTTGTTTTTGCTTGGTTTATTACAGATTGAAAGTCTAAAAACCTCATATTCTCCAACTCTTGATTAATGCCATTTACATTACCTGCATTCTCCCAAAAGGCCAGTTTTTGCGCTTTGTTCATGGGGTTTATGAGTTCAAATTGAGCATTGGTGTAAGCTTTGTTTTTAATGCTTTCAAAATCAAAAACACAATCGGCCGTATTTTCTATATATGACCACATAACCTCTAGAAGTCTATTTTTTACAGTTTCATGGGAAACCCCGGGGTTAGCAATACCATATAAAAAGAAGACACCCTCGCCGAGACCCCTTAAATAAAAACATTCTGCAGCATTACATATCCCCTCGCCCTTAACCAGGGCTTCTTGAAGTGTTGATACTTCGGAACCTCCTAACATATCTGCAAAAACATCTAATTCTAGAGCCCCTTGTTGGCCCAAGTGAGGTCCTTTCCAAACTAAAAAAACAGCAGGGCTGGGAGAGAGGTCTGTTTCGTTTCTTATTGTTGTTGTGAAACCCGTATCTTCGATGTATTTGTTTTTATTTTCAGAACCCACCCTGTCTATTGATTCAAACCATTTTTCACAAAGCCTTTTGGTGTTTTCTAAGTTTAAATTACCAGCAATTGATAATATTGCATTTTTAGGATGGTAATACTTATCGTAGAAGGCTTTTACATCTTCTAGGGTAGCTTCTTCAACATGTGCGGGCGTTGTACCAATTGTTGGCCATCGATAAGGGCTTTCTTTGTATAAAAGTTCTCTTATATGATGCCACAATTCCCCGAATGGTGCATTATAACAACGTTGTTTGAATTCTTCAACAACAACACCTTTTTGAACCTTAAGTGAGCTATCATTAATGTTTAATTGAAACATACGGTCCGACTCGAGCCAAAAAGCAGTTTCAATATTTTCAACAGGAACACTTATGTAGTAATTGGTATATTCATTGTTTGTGAAGGCGTTATTTTGTCCACCCGCATTTTCGATTTCTTGATCAAAAGAGGGTACATTTTTACTCCCTGCAAACATCAGGTGCTCAAACAGGTGTGCAAAACCAGTTTTTTTTGGGTTTTCATCTCTAGCACCCACATTGTATAAGGTGTTTAATACCACAGTAGACACACTTGGGTCGTAATGGTGAATTACGCGCAACCCATTTTTTAAAACAAAACGATCAAACTCAATCACACCACAAAGATACTTCTGAAAGGCGCCTAAATAGGCGTAGTTTTCAACGAGGAAACACGGTGTTGCAAAGAAATTGGTTTCTTACTCGCCACTCCATAGGCCAGAGGTTGTTCAATCCATTGTTTATAGAGTTAGATATCCCAATATTAAACTCAAACCAACGCATTATAACAACCCCACGTTGGGATGATTTTTTAGGAAGAAACTCTCTTCTAAGATAAGCCATTGCTTCTTGGTCGTTTAATTCAACCAAAGGAAGACTGGACTCTATCGCCAATAAAGCTATTGCAGGATGTGGCTTCCATTTTCCTTTAAAAACATCACCAAACAACGTACCCACATGAAATAACCCAGGCAATAAACAGAGTAGGTTTAAACATTGAAGGTGATAGTTTGGAACAAGCCAATTTTTTGAACGAAAACCAACGTATGAAAACCCGTTAATATCTGATTTTTTTATTTCAATTTGTTGAGCCTTGTTTTTGATGGGTTTTGAAGTGCTGATGTTTTTTCGAATAACAGCAAAAAACAACCCCTCTCCCGTAGATCTGTGTGGAAAACAACGGTATTGATATTCTTTTAAACAATATAACACCCCAGAAGGATCAATTTTTGAAACATCAACAAGTTCACCGCCCAAAGAATCACAAATGAAATTAACGTTTTCTTCATTTTCACTGGTGTTAAAAGTGCAAGTGGAATAAATAAAATAACCACCATCTTTCAAACAGTTCCAAGAGTCACTAACAATACGTTGTTGCCGTGAAGAACAAAGAGCAATATTTTCAAGCGACCATTCTTGTTGAGCGTTCAGATCTTTTCTAAACATTCCTTCTCCCGAACAAGGTGCGTCACAAAAAACCATGTCAAACAAAGGGCCCAAATTACCAAACTGCACAGGGTCTGCACTACAAACCCAGGTATTGCCATCTCCCCACTTAGACACATTTTCGGCGAGGATGTTTTTCCTACTAGAAATAACTTCATTGGCAACTAATAAGTCAGAGTCTTGCATTAAACTAGAAAGATGAGTGGTTTTTCCACCTGGGGCCGCACAAAGGTCTAAAACAACAACACTTTCAGCAATCAAGGATCTTAGGTGTTCGAAAACACGACCAATCCACATAGAGTTTGCTTCTTGAACATAATATACACCAGCATGGAAAGCCGGATCGGCAGTAAACACAGGGCGCTCTTCAAGATAGTAAGCAGAGTTGCAATGTGCTACCTTGTTGCTATTTTTAGGCACCAAGTTTGTTTTCTTTGGGTTAATTCGAAGCGATATTGTTGGGTTTGATTGAAGAGATTCGTATAAATCGTTGGCTTCTGGAAGGGGAAGCGTTTTCAATAACAAAGTTTTAAAATCTTCTTTCATTTTAAACAATAAAGATAGCCCGACTCAATGGTTGTTTTAGGGTCAAAGTTTTTCACAAACAAACTTCCAGTACCGAGCCCTTGAGGTAATAAGTTATCATATTGAGAGACCCACTGTGCAATGTCATATAAACCAATATTACCCTCTAGGGCAGAGGTGCTCCACCATCCAATGTTGTTTTTTTCTGCAAGATTTATCCAATCCTCGCAGCGATCAAAACCACCAATTAGTGTTGGTTTAAGTATTAAATATTCTGGATTTGTCTTATTTAGCAACAAATTTGCACTACTTAAGGGTAAGCCAATTAACTCTTCATCCAGAGCAATATCTATCTCAGATTGTGCAATTACACACTCTAATTCGTCCCATTGTCCAGCTTTAATTGGTTGTTCAATTGAATGTATTTCAAAACGCGAAAGTTCGTGAAGTTTTTCATTGGCATCGTCTATTAAAAAGGCGCCATTTGCATCCAGTCGAATTTCGGCTTTAAAAGCATTGTGTTTTTTACGAATTTCCTCTATTAATCTACATTCAGCATCAAAATCTAAAGCCCCTACTTTTAGTTTAATACAACGGAAACCAGCTTCAATTTTATTTAAAGCCTCTTCTCTCATTCCGTTGATGTCATTCATCCAAACCAGGCCATTAATTTCAATTTTGCTTTTGCCCTCAGTAAATGTATTTATAACCCAAGTATTGCTGTTGGAATCCCACTTTTTTAAAAGACAAACGAAAGCAAAACGAAGGGTGGGATAAGGCTCAAATTCTTCAATAATGGAAATTAGTGTTTCACGTGTAAACACCTTTCCTACCCATGGTTTAAGAAGTTCTTCAAGGTTTACTGTGCCATCGGTGCTCAAATCAACAAGCGGAGAAGCCTCTGCCACAAGTGTGAGGTTTTTTCCATTTGAAAGAGAAATCAA
Source organism: Bacteroidota bacterium (assembly GCA_030834125.1). GTDB lineage: Bacteria > Bacteroidota > Bacteroidia > NS11-12g > UBA955 > VMCP01. Next base: position 16,040 of record JAURFW010000003.1, read on the forward strand.
ATAAGAGGTTTTTTCGAGATACTCACCCCTAGAGGTTTTTGCTGGCTTTATAAAGTGGAGGGTTTCTTTTTTAAAATCAAAAATCATAAACAACTATATGGGACCAATAATATCGTGCAAACAAAGGCTCAAAACTAGGTGAATACCACAAAGAAGAAGTGTTGTTAGTGAAAAGCGCTTCAACAATGGATTAATTTCTTTGCTGTTGTTGGGTTTTAATCCTTCCATTTCTGCAAAATATCGACCCAAAAAAACGGCAGTAGGAAGAAAAACAAAAAAAACCAAAAGCATTTCAAGATAATGTGTTGAGGTGCTTTCTTTAAACAATTGATTTATATAAAAAACATAAGATGAAACAATTCCTAAAAAACCAAAAACTAGAAGCAGTTTTTGATAACGAAGCGTGTTTTTTTCACCAAGCCAAACAGCAATAGTTTGTTTATTTGACTCTTTGTCTGTTTCTAAATCACGATAGTTGTTTGTGTTTAACACCGCTACAGATAAAAACCCAACCCCAACAGACCCCAAAACAACACCAGTGTTAATTGTTCCTCCAAGAACTAACAAACCCCCAATTACAGGTATCAAACCAAAGAAAACAAAAACCATTAAATCTCCTAAACCATTGTATCCATAGGCTTTTTTACCAATGGTGTAAAACAGGGCTGCTAGAATCCCTAACACACCTAAAAAGAGTATTCCAAACATACTAATGGGGCTTAGGTTGCCAATGAAAAAACTGTAATATAGAGTGGAAATCCCAACCAAAAAAACAATAAAAGAAAGTATCCAAAGAGCACGTTTCATTTTTGATGGCGTTATAGCACCTGTAGTAAGCATGCGGTCTACTCTGTTTGCTAGTTGGTCAGTACCTTTTTGAAAATCACCATAATCATTAGCGAAGTTCGACAAGACTTGAAGTCCAACAGCGACAAAAACAACCCCAGAAAGTACATACCAATTAATAATGTCAATCTGTTGTAAAGCAAATGAGAGAGCCATTATAACACCACTAATGGCTAGAGGTAATGTTTTTGGTCTAGCAGATATTATCCAAGGGTTTTTCATCAGAGTAATCGTAAATTTCGTTCAATACTGAGATAAGGTACGTTTTGTGCACCAAATTTTTGGTAAAAATTCGCCACCGATGGAATAGAAGAGCCTTCAAAATCAATAGATTTATTTGGAAAATGGTCGGCAATATGATCAATTATTCCATGCATCACACCTATGCGCTTTCCCTCTATTGTAGGAGCTGCACAAACATAATGTACCATTTTTTTTGATACTAAAAAGATTGCAACTCCAAGTAAAGTGTATTTGTTTTTCGCCAAACAAACATAAATATGGTTGGAGCCGATTAATGAACGACAAGCTTTTTCAAAACCTATGTAATCTTCAGGAAACGAAAGTTCCGCTTTATCACCCCAAGCATCGTGGTATGTTTTTATCACTAATCCAACATCTTTTGTTTGGGTATAAGATAAACCTGCTTTTTTACATTTATTTACATTTTTTATTGCGTCTTTGTTGAATGGTTTTTCACCATCTTTTCGGTGTAATATAAAGTTGGTTTTTTCTTCTGCTTTTTTCACATCTCCAGCAGAAGAATGAACACACAAGTGCACCCTTCGAAATCGAAGAGGAAGTTTTTTAAGAAACGCCTCTGTGGTTATGTTGGATAAACCAAAAACACCCAATTGTTGACAGAAATAGGGTTGGTACACATAATAAATCAATCCCCATTTCTTTTGATATGGAATTGGAAATACGGCTTCATAATCATTGTAAATTAACCCACCCCATACACTGTTGCAAACCCCTTCTAGATATTCAAACCTTGCATATGGTAAACATTGAGGACTGTTTGAAACACATTCGTTCCATTTGGCTCGGTCTATTTCATTATTAGTAAAAAATCGAATGCTCAAGATTTAATTATATTAATACTGGACCAACTTTCAAAAACTTGCCGCCAACCATGCCATCCCTCTTTTTCAGAAAGGGACTCATTATGAACAATAAAACAAAAGGTTCCACCGAATAGTTTAACAACCACTTTAATCTTGTTTCCTATAGAAATAGAATTTTTTGCAGAAGCGAGCATATAATTTTTACAGGTTACATCCATAATTTGGAATGGATAAATTTTTAAATCAGTTTCTTTTTCTTTCATCAGGTTATACCAAATAAACGGGTAAGAAGTTCCCGCACGAAAGCCAATATATTCAGCAAACCCCATACTCCAATCCTCCTTTATATTTAACTTCTCATAAACAATATAAGTATCTGGAAACAACAATCTAATATAATGCAAACGTGCTTTAGTTACGAGATTACCAGTCACTCCCTCAAGCCATTCTTTTTCTTCAAGCCAATCTTTGCTAGGATGATTAGAAAACGAAGGATGAAGACACACTTCTGTATAAGGAAGCAATTGTTTAATTTGATTTTTTACAGCGTTATTTTCAATTTCAACTTGTTTGTTTATTGAATCTTTTTTTGTTGAAGACAATAGAAAAACCCTTGTAACTAATTCAGGTTGTGCAATTTTTTTGAAAAATGGAAGTATAGTTTTAATAGGGGAAAAAGCATCGTTTTTATAAAAAACAGATTTAATACGATCCAGTATAAATTGAGGTTTTTTCAAAACGCCACCTAAACTACGAAAGAGTCCTTTTTTCCTAAATCTAAAAACCATATCAACATCCACGGTTGCCGCAACATTAAAATTCCAGTAGCTAGAAAGAGGAACACCAAGAGAATTAAGAAAAACATAGAGGGCTATATCAACCCAAGGAGATGGGTCTTGGTGGTTTTTACCAAATATGTTATGGTGATAATGAAAACGACCACAATCATCTGCTGGGAAGCTCTGATATTCCTCATACCTACTTAGAAACCAAAAAGACATTGCAAAAACATCAAACCCCAAATCGTCTTCAGTCGGAAATAAAATAGGAAATGGTTCTTTTAAAAAAGTATTAATTCTAATTTGCTCTTCTTTGGAAAATAATTTCCATTCGGGAAGATTATTGAGAAGTTCTTGCCGCTGATTTTCTTTAAGGGTTACACTTCCCATAACAGGAGAATAGCCTTGGTTAATTCTGTTCTGGCTCATTATTTGGTCTTGTTGAACAAAAAAGCCAGGAAGAGTTTTATTTTTTTCTTTAAGATATTGAATTTTAATTGGTTCTAAAGATTCTTTGAATTGTTTCTCATCTTCCAAAATTTCAACAACAAAACCATGTCTGCGCTCCAATAACTCCTTAACTATATAGCAAATGCGCGGAGAAATTGTGTGAACGAGTACGGCGAACATAGAAAAACTTCTTATTTTTGTGCAAAATAATGAAAGTAGCTTTAATCACAGGAATAACCGGTCAAGATGGCGCATATCTTGCTGAATTTTTATTGAAAAAGGGATATATGGTGCATGGAGTTAAGCGCCGTAGTTCTCTTTTTAATACAGATAGAATTGATCATTTGTACCAAGATCCACATATTGAAGGTTCAAGGTTTAAACTTCACTATGGTGACTTAGGTGATTCAACTAATTTAATTAGAATTGTCCAAGAGGTTCAACCAGATGAAATCTATAACCTTGGAGCAATGAGCCACGTGAAGGTTTCTTTTGATACTCCTGAATATACAGCAAATACAGACGCTGTCGGAACCCTAAGGCTGTTAGAGGCAATTAGAATTTTAGGACTAACAGAGAAAACCAGAATATATCAAGCATCAACCTCTGAGTTGTATGGTTTAGTACAAGAGGTTCCACAAAAAGAAACAACTCCATTTTACCCAAGAAGCCCATATGCGGTGGCAAAGCTTTATGGATATTGGATTACGGTAAACTACAGGGAGGCGTATAGTATGTATGCTTGTAATGGAATACTTTTTAACCACGAAAGCCCAGTTCGAGGTGAAACATTTGTAACACGAAAAATCACCCGTGCAGCGTCGAGAATTGCTTTGGGGCTCCAAGAAAAACTATATTTAGGAAACCTGAATGCAAAGAGAGATTGGGGTCATGCAAAGGACTATGTAGAGGCGATGTGGTTAATCTTGCAACAAGACAAGGCTGAGGATTATGTTATTGCTACCGGAGAAACAACGGAGATCCGCGAGTTTGTTCGCATGTCTTTTAACTACATGGGAGTTTCTTTAGACTTTAAAGGTGAGGGTGTCGACGAAGTTGGTTTTGTTTCTTCTATTGATAGTGAAAAATTTCTAAAAGCAGTGGGTAAAAGCTCAGAGCTTAAGGTTGGTGATGAGGTTATTTTTGTAGATCCACAATATTTTAGACCTACAGAAGTAGACCTACTAATCGGAGACCCAACTAAGTCTCAAACCCAATTGGGTTGGAAGCCAAAATATGACTTAGCCGGCTTGGTAGATGATATGATGTCCTCAGACCTAAAGTTAATGACAAAACAAACCTACCTTAAAGAGGGTGGTTTTGAAACCAATAATTATTACGAGTAATGGATAAATCAGCAAAAATTTATGTTGCTGGACACCTGGGAATGGTGGGAAGTGCAATTGTTAGAGAATTGCAAAACCAAGGTTTCAATAACATTGTTACACGGACATCCAAAGAGTTAGATCTTAAAGACCAAAATGATGTAGTTGCGTTTTTTCAGTCTGAAAAGCCAGAATATGTGTTTATGGCTGCTGCCAAAGTTGGAGGTATACACGCCAATAATATTTACCGAGCTGAATTTTTATATAATAATTTGATGATTCAAAACAATGTAATTCATCAATCATATGTTCATAATGTAAAGAAACTTTTGTTTTTAGGAAGTAGTTGTATTTATCCTAAACTAGCCGAACAACCACTAGTAGAAGAGTCGTTGTTAAGCGGATATTTAGAACCAACTAACGAACCATACTCAATTGCTAAAATTACAGGAATAAAAATGTGTGAGACATACCGTGACCAATATGGTTGTAACTTTATTTCTGCTATGCCAACCAATTTATATGGTCCTAACGACAACTACCACCCGGAAAATTCTCATGTGCTACCTGCAATGATTCGTAAATTCCATGAAGCCAAAGCACAAAACAAACCGGCTGTTGAATTATGGGGAGATGGTAGTCCAATGAGGGAGTTTTTATATGCCGATGATTTAGCCAATGCTTTAGTTTATTTGATGTTAAATTATAATGAGAAGCAATTTGTTAATGTTGGTTATGGATCAGATGTTACTATTAAAGAGTTAGCAAAAAAGGTTTCAGAAGTAATTGGTTTTAAGGGGGGTATAAATTGGGATTCTACAAAACCAAACGGTACACCAAGGAAATTTATGGATTCGAGTAAATTATTTAATACAGGCTGGAAGCCCAAAGTAAACTTAGAGGAAGGTATAAGAATGGCTTACGAAGAGTTTCTTAAGTTGGAAAATCAAGCATAAAAAAAGCGACCCCGACCGAAACGGAGCCGCCTTATATAAATCACTTTGCTTTTTATTTTAATACATCACGCGAGATAACTACGCGTTGAATTTCAGATGTACCCTCGTAAATCTGGGTGATTTTAGCATCACGCATCAAGCGCTCAACGTGGTACTCTTTAACATAACCATAACCACCGTGCACCTGAATAGCTTCAACAGTGGTTTTCATAGCCACTTCTGAAGCATATAGTTTTGCCATGGCGCTTACTCTATCATAGTTTTGGCCATTATCTTTCATCCAAGCCGCTTTTAAACACAACAAACGAGCGGCTTCAATTTCTGTAGCCATGTCTGCTAGTTTAAATGCAACCGCTTGGTGATGCATAATCTCTTTACCAAAGGCCTTGCGTTCTTTAGAATATTTTAATGACAACTCATACGCACCACTAGCAATTCCTAGAGCTTGCGAAGCAATACCAATACGGCCGCCACTCAAAACCTTCATTGCAAATTTGAAACCAAAACCATCATCACCAATTCTATTTTCTTTTGGAACTTTAACGTCTTGGAACATTATACTATGAGTATCACTTCCTCTAATTCCTAATTTATCTTCTTTTTTACCTACAGTTACTCCATTCCATGTTTTTTCAACAATAAATGCGTTAATACCTTTATGGCCTTTTTCAACATCGGTTTGAGCAATTACCACGTAATAACTCGCAGAATTACCATTTGTAATCCAGTTTTTAGTTCCATTTAAAAGATAGTGGTCACCCTGGTCAAATGCTGTTGTTTTTTGACTAGTAGCGTCTGAACCCGCTTCGGGCTCTGATAAACAGAATGCACCAATAGCTTGACCAGATGCAAGAGGACGTAAGTATTTTTCTTTTTGCTCGTCAGACCCGTATGCTTCTATACCCCAACAAACCAGAGAGTTGTTCACGCTCATACAAACGGAAGCAGAAGCATCAATTTTAGAGAGTTCTTCCATAGCCAACACATAAGACATTGTGTCCATTCCACCGCCACCCCATTTAGGGTCTACCATCATGGCCATGAAACCCAATTCTCCTAGTTTTTTAATTTGTTCTGCGGGAAACTTTTGATGTTCATCACGATCAATTACACCGGGTAAAAGTTCGGTTTGAGCGAAGTCTCTAGCTGCTTGTTGTACTGCTAATTGTTCTTCTGTTAATTGAAAATTCATAACGCGAGCACAAAAATAAGACTTAAATACAATAAGTACATTTATTTTCAATATTAGCTTTTAAAAGTCTAACAACAATTCGTAAATACCATTGTTATATTTGCAGTGTAACTATGGGAAAGGTCAAATTTTTATTTGAAGAAAAAGATAAAGAGCCGTTAGAATGCGAAATATTTGATGGTGAAACTATTTTAGAGGTAGCACATGATAACAACATCCACCTAAACCACAATTGTGGTGGCGTTTGTGGTTGTAGCACATGTCATGTATACATAGAATCTGGAGAAGATTTACTTCCAGAAATTTCAGATCGAGAAGAAGAATATGTCGATCGTGCACGTAACCCCAAATTTAACAGTAGGCTTGCTTGCCAATGCAAACTTGAGGAAGATGGTGACCTTACGGTAACTATTCCTGATCAGAGCGACATTATTGGACACGAACATTAAAAAACATGGAATTACCTATTTACTGGAACGATTATGAAGACATTGCCATGAAATTGTATGAAAAATTTGGCGATGAGTTTGGAGAGGATAAAATATACCGAATAAGGTTTACTGACTTAATTGAGTGGGTGTTGGAAATTGAAGAATTTAAAGGCACTCGTGAGGATTGCAATGAGGGGCACCTAGAAATGATCCAATCTTCTTGGGTGTATGAGTGGCGCGACAATCAATAATTGCAATTTTAACACCACAATAGTATACTTAGATAGTATAGCAGCCTTTTGTCAAACGGGACTTTTTTTGTTTATTGCATAATAAATTATGTGGAGTAGACTGTTCTTTTTCCTTTTTATTTTAGGTTTTTACAATGTCTATGCCCAAACTTTTGTTGAACCTTGTGGCCAAGTAGGTGTTATTGAGTCGCTAGAAAAACAATATCCAGGTTTTAAGCAAAATTATAACCAACAATATCTCAGTGCAATCAGCAGCTCAAAAACAATTGGTAAAAGAAAGAAAAACATTCGCGACACTATGTATTACTATGATACTGTTTATACAGTTCCTGTAGTGTTTCACGTTTTATATAACAATTCATCAGAGAATATTAATGACAGTCTAATTCTAAATCAATTAGAAGTGTTGAATCAGGACTTTAGAAGAAGAAATTCAGACACCGTTTTGACGCGTTCGTTTTTTAAGGATAGGGCTGCTGATGTTAGAATACAGTTTGTATTTGCAGACAAGGATCCCAATGGAAACCCAACAAATGGCATTGTTAGAAAACAAACAGGAGTTACTTCTTTTGGAAGAGCAAATGGAAGCATTAACAACAACATGAAGTCGAGCTCTACTGCTGGAGATGATCCATGGAACCCTAAAAAATATGTGAATGTATGGGTTTGTGATTTATCTTCTAATGGACAAGACGCCTTGCTTGGTTTTGCTTACCCTCCTTTTGGCCATCCGTCGTGGACTCAAAACTCTTGGGTGGGAGATGCAAATCAAGGTGTTGTTTTACACTACAAGGTTGTAGGAAGAAACAATCCATTATCTGTAGGAGGAGCCCTCGGCCTATCAGATAAAGGACGTGTGGCTGTTCATGAATTTGGGCATTATTTTGGATTAAGACATATTTGGGCGGATGATCAATTTTCGGCAAATCGTTGTTTGGTAGATGATTATATAGATGACACACCCAAACAGGGTACGGGTTCGAATTTTACTTGTTATGCCACAAGAAATACCTGCATAGACCTTGTAGATGATTTACCCGATATGGTAGAAAACTATATGGATTACAGCACCCATGCTTGTCAGAACATGTTTACCAAACAGCAATCCCAAATGATGTTGGTGGCATTGACAAATTATCGACCAAGTTTAATTGTCAAAAAAGAAGTTGAAGTTAGGTCAAGAATTTTTGATACGGTTATTTACGATCAAATTTTGATTCTTCCTCAAAACCCTCAACGAGAATTAGTAATTGAAGTTACTAATGAGGACCTTTTGGAAAACGTGAGCGTTGAAGTTTATAATTCTATTGGTCAGTTGATTATTTCTAATACAATATTACAGAATAACGAAACAATATTCCCGAGTATGCGTTTTTCTACTGGTGTGTATGTTGTAGTCATCAAAAAGTCAGACGGATCATTTGCTCGGAAACAAAAAATCTTCTTTGATTGATTGTTGTTTAATTACTTGGAGTAAAAATTATCTATTTTGCGAGCTAATTTTCTGACTCACACATAGTAAACGATGAAGTAGTGATTGAACTTGAATTTCAAAACCTAGAAAAGTTGACTTGTTAATCTCGTTCTCACTATGTGCGATATGCAATAAAGAAAGAAGTTGGTTACATCGTATATACAGAGTTTCAATATCCTTAATTCTATTTATATAATTAGGATTTAAAGACTCGCTTTTTGCAACCCCAACTGCCATTTCAATCAACATTGATTTTAGTTCAGACCCTAAACCACTGTGATGCTTGTTGTTAATTTGTAGCTTCTTTGTGCTGTGGAACCTTTGGTTTAAATGCATAGTATTTTTCATCCTTGCAAGTTCAAGGTTTCACCTCAAGTTAATCGTGTCTAAAAACGTGTTTAAACGGATAATAATAATCCCTCACTAATTGAAAGATTCTTTTAAAACAAAGGACTATATTTGCAACTCAATTTCGTTCTGATGATTTCTAGACGCCTCGTTAGAGTAAAAGTTTTACAAAGTTTGTATGCGTGGAATAGAACCACCGATACCCAAGATATAAGACCATTTAAAAATGACCTTTTAGATCGTATCGATCAAACCCATGAAATGTATTTGTTTTTGCTCGACTTTCCTTATGTCTTGCAAAGTTTTGCAAAAGAAAAAAAGGAAAAAGAGGAAAGTAAATTTTATCCAGATCCTGCAAAAGTTAGAAAGTTTTCCTTACTTGAGGGTACTTCTTTAGCAAAAAAAATGCATGAGCAAATTTTAATTCAATCATCAGTTTCAAGGTTTGATTGGTCTGATTTGGAACTGAATTTTTCCGAATGGTACAATCAACTTTACGAGTGGGATTTTGCACAGGATTATGGAATATTTCTTGAACCTAACACTCAACAACAGCACGAATTTATAGAAAGCCTTTATTATGTATTTCTTGAAACACACGAGGCTTTTAACAATACACTTGAAGAGGTTTATCCAGCTTGGAGTAGTGATTATCAATTTATTGTTAAAGAATTAGCTAAATCAATTAATGCATTCCCTGAAGATATTAAAATAGGTATTTCTAAACCTACAGACCAATATAGTGAAGAGGTACAATTGGCAACTAGGTTACTTGAAGAAACTATTGAGAACTCGGAAAAATATGACACATTGATTGCTTCAGTAACGCAAAATTGGGACCCCTCAAGGATTGCCACAATGGATTTGTTGATTATTAAACTTGCCCTTACAGAGTTTTTGCATTGTCCTGAGATTCCTTTGAAAGTTACTATTAATGAGTATTTAGAAATAACTAAAGACTATAGCTCTCAAAACAGTTCTAAGTTTGTTAATGGTATTATGGACAAATTAAAAATTGACCTTTCTAAAAAAGGCGAAATCCAAAAAACCGGTCGTGGATTGAAATAAAAACTTATATTTTTGTGATATGAAAATACAAAAACCCTTTCTTGTTGTAGTTGGTTTATTTGTTTTTGGATGTGGCAGTGATAATCGCAGCGCTGAAACTTCAGATATTGTAAACAGTAACCGCGATACACATAAAGGGGATACTAGCTCTATGGGTGCATTTGAATTTCAAGACACTACTTTTGATTTTGGAAATATTAAAGATGGAGAAAGGGTACAGCATGTTTTTAAATTTAAGAACATTGGTAAAGGGCCAATGTCAATTAAAAGTGTTGAAGCCATGTGTGGTTGCACGACGCCAGAATGGACTAGAGAAGTTGTTCCTCCAAGTGGAGAGGGCAGGATTGTGGCTACGTTTAACAGCACAGGTAGAGGTGGTCCAGACAACCCATTAGTTGAAAAAAGTGTAGAAGTGTTTTTTGATAATGCCATTCGTGATTATATCAACCTTACCTTTGTTTCTCATATCTACAGCGAAAAAGAAAATTACTAATTATGAATTTATTAAATATTAATCTATTACAAGGTGCTGGTGCCGGAAGTCAAGGCATGTTAATGTTGGTTATCATGGCTGTGTTTTTTGCTTTTATGATTTGGCCTCAAATGCGTCGTCAAAAAAAGGCTAAAAACTTTGTTGCAAGCCTTGAAAAGGGAGACAAAGTTGTTACTACTGGTGGCATACATGGTAAAATTTCACAAATAGGAGAAAAGCAAATTACTTTAGACTTGGAAGAAGGTAAAATGAAAATTGATCCAACTGGAATTAGCATGGAAAACACCCAAGCGGCTTACCCTAAAGAAACTGCTACCAAGTAATCTATTCTCCATGTTATGGGTCAAATGCCCAAATAAAAATGTTAAAAATTGGAATAACTGGTGGTATTGGAAGCGGCAAATCAATGGTTTGTTCAATATTTCAACAGTTACGTATTCCTATTTTTGAATCAGATGCGGCTGTAAAGACCTTATATAAGGAAAATCAAGCGCTGCAAAATGCTTTAGTTGAAAATTTTGGCCTGGATGTCTTAAAAAACAACACGATAAGTATTGATTTTTTACGATTGATTTTAAAGGATTCTTCAAAAAGAGAAAAATTAAATTCAATAGTTCATCCTTTTGTATTTCATGCTTTTGAAGAATGGGTAAATAACCAAACTTCGCCCTATGTTATGAAAGAGGCTGCTATATTGTTTGAAAGTGGCGCGAATAAAACGGTTGACTTAACAATTGGTGTTATTTCACCAGAAGAAGTTCGTTTGAAAAGAACAATCTTAAGAGATCCTTTTCGAACGGAAGAGGAAATAATAAAAATCATGAATTCCCAACTATCTAATTCAGAATTAAGAGAAAAGTGCGATTATATCATTGAAAACAACGAACAAAAATCTCTAATTCATCAAGTCAAAAACTTACACCAAATATTGCTCGACAAATCCAGACATTTCTTTGGATAATTGTAAAGCAGACTCTCCGGCAGCCACGTCAAAGTTTTCACCATCGGAGGCATAAATAATTCCCCTAGAACTATTCACAAGAAGTCCCACTTCGCCATTTGCCGCCGCATGTGTAATATCTGTTAAACTACCACCTTGAGCACCTACACCTGGTACTAATAAAAAGTGATTAGGAATTAAATTACGAATTTCTTTTACTTTTTCAGCCCTAGTTGCACCCACAACAAACATGAGTTGGTTTTCATTTCCCCATTTACAAACCGTTTCAATTACAGACTCATATAGGGCTTTTTCTCCATCTATATGTTTTGTTTGAAAGTCTTTGTGTCCCTCATTACTCGTTAAGGCCAAACAAATGATGGTTTTATTTGGAAATTCTAAAAAAGGGCGGATACTATCTTCTCCCATATAAGGAGAAACAGTAATCGCGTCAAAATTTAGGTTTTCAAAAAAAGCACGAGCATACATTTTACTTGTATTGCCTATGTCTCCTCTTTTAGCGTCAGCTATAGTAAAAGTATTTTCGGGGATGTATGAAAGAGTCTCTTCCATCCAATTCCAACCTTGTGCACCATATTGCTCGTAAAAGGCGGTATTTATTTTATAAGCCACAGAATAGGGCGATGTGGCTTTAATAATTTGTTTGTTAAAATTTAGAAAACCGTTTTCGTTTTTAGTCAGATGTTTAGGGAGTTTCCCCATTTCTGTATCTAGCCCCGTACACAAGTAGCTTTTCTTACTCCGGATTTCTCTAATTATGTCATGTTTATTCAAAGCAACTACAAATTAAAGCAAAGCAAAACGTAATTATTTACATTTGTATTGTGCGGCTTATTTTTTTTGCTGGATTTTTAGTTTTATTCTCAGGATTAAAATCTCAATTTGTTCAAGTTGGTAATGGTTCTTATTTGGGGACATTGTCAGGCCCCATAAGGGTTTCAAACACATCAGACACATTTGTATCTAAGTATGCCTATATATATCCCAAATCAGAATTAGGTAATATAACGCAGGGTGATTCAATTACTTCATTAGCCTTCTATAAAACAGATGGTGACTTGTTCAATGGCGATGTACAAATGCGAGTTTGGATATCCAACACCCCTCTTTATGATTTTGGGACCTCGCCAATTTCTTTTTCAACTGAAACCAATTCAGCGCAACTAGTTTTCAATGATCATCCCTCCACCATTTTTGGTGAGAATGAGAGCTTTTATACAGTTCCTTTTTCACAAGCATACTATTATGACTCTTCCACGAATGGAGAGAATTTAGCAATTTACGTTGAGTGTATTCAATACGACTCCCAAGGCACAGCGTACAGTTTTTATTTTGAAGGAAGTAATACAGTAAGTGGTTTTTACAGTCCCCAGGTGAAATACTATATAGGGATTACCAACGAGGATAGTTTAAGATCTTCGTTAGAATATCATCCTACAATTATTTTAAATTATCCACGATTTGCCGAAGATGCCATGATTCGAGGTGTTTATACATTGGGCAAGATGCCAATTCCACTTGGAAACCCAGATAGCGTTAAGGCTTTAGTTCGAAATGTAGGAAAACAGGAGATTAAAAACTTAAAATGTTACACCTATAGCAGAGGAAACAACGCACAACAGGATAGTTTTACCATTTCGCTGAAACTAGGGGAAGAAAAGTTTGTAATGGTTCCTTCGTTGAGTCCTTCAAAAAAAGGTTTTGATACTGTATATGTAGAGGCAAATGATAGCAACAAAGCGAATAACACAGCGTTTTCATACCGTCTGGGCAATCCCAATATTTATAGTTATCGAGATGTGACACAATCGCCTGCTGGAGGTGGTATTGGTTTTAATGGTGCACAAGGTGATTTTGTAGCGCGTTTTCACTCAAACAATAAGAAAAATTTAAACCAAATAACAGTTGCTTTTTCTGGTTCGGGCCGCTTGTTTCAATTAGGAATATGGGAGCATGACACAATAAAAGCCCAACCGGGTAAAGAAATATATATAAGCGACTCCCTGTACTCAAAACAAGGAACTTATATTTTTGATTTACCCCAACCAATACAAGTAAATGGATCGTTTTATGTGGGTGTTAGGCAATTAGACCTAAACAATGTTGGTTTTGGTTTTCAGTTTGAACAACCGGTTCGTCCTCAGACCTTCTTTTTTACATCTCCAGCGGGAGATACAAATTGGGTTGATTTCCACCCAAATGCACCATATCGTTTTATTATTGAGCCAAGATTGCAAGCAGATTACGATTATACAGTGTTATCCGCAAAACCACCCAAAGACACCTTAAACATCTATGATAATGATTCATTCATTCCAGAGGTAACAGTATCGAATATTGGGGTTTATAAAACAGCAGATAGCTTTACTGTACGCTGCATAATTAGAGGCCTAAATCAATTGCATTTTGATGAAGTAATATTGGATACTTTGTCACCTGGGTTGTCGAGAACCTATAAATTCAATAAATCGTTTAAACCAGAAGAGTTTGGCCAACATACCATGTGGTTAATTGTTAGCCACTATCTAGATGAAATTCAGGATAATGACACTCTAGTTTATAACTTTTACAGTGGCGTAACGCAGGATGTGATGATGCGCACGCTTTACGATCCCAAAAGTGGAGGTGTGTATCTTTTTGAACAAGACACAATAATGCCTTTGGCCGCAGTGTTAAACCTTGGATATGACAACACAAAACCATTTAATGCGTATTGTCAGATATTCCATGACACGAATAAAATTTACGAAGATGTTCAAAAAATCAGTTTAAATGGATTTTTCTCTCAGGTATTATTTTGGAAGACCTACAAATGCACAGACACGGGTACTTTGAAATTTCTTTTCTTTACTTCAATGGCGGGGGATCGTTATTTATTTAACGACACTATTTCCAGCACTGTTGTTGTTTTTAAACAGTTGGATATTGTGTCGGATACAATTTACAGCCCTAATCCAGATAGTACCTATTTTAAAAGTAATGACATAGATGTAGTTTTGGGTGTAAAAAACGAAGGTGTAATGCCAAGCTATGATACGCGTTATCAAGTTGATATTTTTGATCCATCAAACCAATTGATATATACCGACTCGTTCAAAACTGTATACTTTGGTATGGATGCCCAAACTAAGTCAACAAAGAAGTTTACACCGAATAAAAATGGTGTGTATAAAGTTAGGTTGTTAGCTCATGACACCCTTGATAAATATCGATATAACGATACGCAAATTCAATATTTTACAGTGGGTCACAAAGTTGATTTTGAAGTTGATAGCATCGGTATTCCAGTTCTATTATCCTCTGCAGGAAATGGTGTGATACCTTCTGTTAAAATTAAGAACAATGGTTTTAGCATCATAGACACCACCGTAAGGTTTAAATTAGAAATATTCAAAAGTCAAGTTAAATGGCATAGTGAGACTATCGATATAGACATTACTGCTGAGTCAGATCAAACGGTATTATTATCCAAAACATTCAAACCACTTTTTACCGGAACATACAATGCAATTGCTACTGTTTTTCATCCGAACGATGCCGTATCCAACAATGATACTTTCAAGTTCAATTTTGATGTTCTTGTAGGAAAAGACCCATTAATCGTTGAAATAACACCTAATCACGATTCAAAAATTCTATATAAAAACCACAACTTAGACAGTTTTGAGGTGTTGTTGAAAAACCAAGGCACAGACACTGTTTTAGGTGTTAATGTGTATTTTGATATTATTCACAATAAAGCAATTGTTTATAAAAACTATCAGGAGCGATTAGATCTTGCTCCGGATCAAGAAGTAAAAGTAAATTATATAGTAAATCAGAAGATTACCTCTTTAGGAGAATATACAATACAGGCGGTTCTTGATTATGCTGAGGATGAGGATAATTCTAACGACACATTAACCCATAAATTTGAATTGAGATCTAAATATGACTTGGCAATTTTAGCTGTAGACTCGCCACAGACAAGTGGTTTTTATGTAACAAATACAAAGTACTATCCAAAAATTACTATGTCTAACTTAGGGAAAGATTCTAACACTCGTCCAACAACTTTGTTATATACAGCCCAAAAAAATGGCTCACCTTGGTATTCGGAAGAAATACCTATTCCGGTTATTTCGCCCGGAGACAGCGTCGAAGTACAAGCTACACAAGTGCTTTATTTCCAAGATATGGGTACGTATGAGTTTCTTATTTACAATAAAAACCACATAGATGAACAGTTGACCAATGATACTTTATCATATACTTTGATTGTTCAGCAAAACCAAATCAAAGAAACGCAAAATCGATTGAAAATTTACCCAAACCCGGTTCCAAATAACACCTTTGAAATTTCAAATATTAACGTTGAGAAGGTATTCTTATACGATGCAACTGGAAGATCTGTGCCAATTAATTGGCACCATAACGGTACTAAAAATTTTACTGTTGAGCTTTCAGAATCTTTATCTGAAGGCATATATTATGTTATTGTTAGAACTACAAAAGGTAACAACCTTCAAAGACAAATTGTTGTTTTAGACAAATGATAAATCGCTTTTTATTCTTGATGATATTGGTCTCGAGCGCATTTGCTTGTAAAACAATAAAACCTCCGGCACCATCTAATATGAATGAATCATCAGCAGTTAAAAATATTCCTGTTATTTTATCGCGAGTTGATGTACCTATTGCCATAAAAATGACGCCCTTTATTGAAATGGCAAATAATGAAATTCCCAAAAAACATAGCGGTTCAGAAAAGCCTTGTGAGGGTTTGCGTTATGAGTATAATGTCATTCTGGGCGAGTTTGATTTAGATGGTAAGGGCTCCAATAGTGTATCGATGGATATGGAATTTTCGTATTCTGCCAAAGGTGCATATTGTGCATATTGTTTTGGGGAGTCATGTTCGGTTCCAACAATAGGTTTTGATGTGGGGAACAAAGACAAAATGAAGAGAGCTAAACTTTCTATTGAAAGTAAAATTGACTTACTGCCTAATTATCACCTGAAAACCAAATCAGAAATTAAGGAAATAGTTCCTTTTGACCCAATTAAGAAGATTTTTGGTTATGACATTACCAATTTATTACTAAAAAAGGCTAAACCATATTTGGGAGAGGCAACAAAAACAGTAGATGAAGAAATCAACAAAATTGACCTGAAGAAATATATTCAACCTACTTACGATGACCTACAGAAGGATATTTTCATTGATGGGGTAGGATATTTGGCCCTGTTTCCAAAAGAAATATCTTTAAGCAAGTTAACCTTTAATAAAGACGAATTGAACGTTTCATTGGGTCTTAAGGCTGCTCCCACAATAAAGAGCACGCCGTTTAATGTAGTTCCAGAGAAACTCCCCAACCTTACTACATACAAAAAGAGCGAGGGTTTTGAGCTTTATGCAGACCTAAAAATAGATTACGACACACTTTCTAAACAAGTATTATCATGCTTGAAAAAGGAAGTATTTGAAGTGGGTAGAAATAAGATTATGGTAAGCAGTTTAAAAATGTTTTCAGCTGCAGAAAAACTAGGGGTACAAGTTGATTTCCTTGGATCGAAATCAGGCACTATTTATCTTTTAGCAAAACCTATTTTTGACTCTGAAAAACAACAAATGCGAGTAGATGATCTAGAATATGATATATCTACAAAAAACCTATTGTTAAAGTCAGCGAAATGGCTCTTAAATGAAACCATAAGAACTAAAATGCAAGAAGCTATGACCTATGATTTGACTAAAGATCTTGCCGATGCAAAAAAGGCCGTAAACAAATCACTAAACTCAGAAGTCAGTAAAGGGGTGGTATTAAAAGGTGGTTTAGACAATTTGCAAGTGGTTGAATTTCAAACCCAACCTAAAGAACTCTTTGTTAGAATTCGAATGGACGGAAATATTTCTGTGTTATTAAATGACATTCAATAAAAAAGCGGCTATTGCCGCTTTTTTTAATAAGTTAATTGTTATCAATTATCCAATTTTTGCGATTAGGTCTGCAACACGTGCACTGTAACCAGTTTCATTATCGTACCATCCCACAACTTTTACAGTTTTACCAATTACCTGTGTTAGTTGTGAATCGAAGATACAACTATGACGATTTCCAACAATATCTATGCTTACGATGGGCTCATCACAATACTCCATGATTCCACTTAATGATGAAACTGCTGCTGCTTTCATTGCTGCATTAACTTGCTCAACTGTAGCTTCTTTTTTCAAGTTTACGGTAAAGTCTGTTACAGAACCATCAGGAATAGGAACACGCATAGCATTACCATTAAGTTTTCCTTTTAAATGAGGAAGAACTAAACCCACAGCTTTCGCAGCGCCAGTACTTGTTGGTACAATACTGTAGGCAGCAGCTCTGGCTCTTCTTAAGTCTTTATGAGGAGCATCTTGTAAATTTTGATCTGCAGTATATGCATGAATTGTAGTCATAAAACCCTCTTCAATTCCAAATGCCTCATCCAATACTTTAACCATTGGAGCAAGGCAGTTTGTAGTGCATGATGCGTTACTCATGATTGTTTCAGTACCATCTAAAATTGAGTCATTCACACCCAAAACAACCGTTTTGATTTCACCAGTTGCTGGTGCAGAAATAACTACTTTTTTAGCACCTGCTTCAAGGTGCATGCTTGCTTTTTCTTGTGATGTGAATATTCCAGTACTTTCTAATACTACGTCAACACCCATATCACCCCAAGGCAATGCTTTTGGGTCTCTTTCAGCTAAAGCACGAATTGCTTTTCCATTGATAACTAGATTATTATCATCGGAAGCAACAGTCCCATTGAACTTGCCGTGTACAGAATCGTACTTCAACAAATGTGCAAGAGTTGCGTTATCTGTTAAATCGTTAATTGCTACAACTTCAACATCGGGGTTTTCCAAAAGGAATTTAAATGCGTGACGCCCGATACGTCCAAATCCATTAATGGCTACTTTCATGGTAATTATTTTTATTACGACACAAAAATACGATTAAAAAAATTATCCTCTTGGTTTTAAGGGTCTAATTTCAAGATTTACTGGGTGAAAGTTTGCAGGCGACTCTATTGCATAAACAATTTGAGATGCAACGTCCTCAGGCATTAACATATTGTCATGTGGTTCAATAGCATCATTGTGTCTGAAAAAATCAGTTTTTACAGAGCCAGGGTAAATACAGGTTACTTTAACACCAAACTCACGAACCTCTTTATAAAGCGCTTCACTAAATCCGCGAACTGCAAATTTGGTAGCGCAATAACCCGATACTTGTTGGTAACCCTCTAATCCAGCAATACTAGCTATATTTATAATATGTGCTTCACCAGACTTTTTCATACTTGGCAATGCTAACTTAGTAGAGTAGAACAATCCGGTAACATTAGTGTTCATCATCTGGTGCCACTGCTCAATAGGCAATTCTTCACATTTTCCAAAATAACCTAAACCTGCATTATTGATTAACACATGTATTTCATCATGTTTTTCAAGAATTGAAATAAACGCTTTTTCAAGTTGATTAAACTCTTGAACATCCGCCCTTATGCACGTATAGTTTTTGTGATTAGTTGAACATCCGCTTCTACATATGCCATAAACAATAGCCCCTTTTTCCAATAATTGATTCACACAATGCATACCAATACCCTTGTTTGCACCTGTAACCACTGCTATTTTTCCTATTAAATTCATGTATTCTATTTAATTGTTTGAATTAACTCATTAACACTGCCGTATTTGTTTTTCCAATCAAAAACTACAACATGTAAAACACGGTCCTTGTGTTTTTGTTCACCGTAACCATAGGTTTTATCATAATAAACTAAAACTGTTTTAAGCCATAATTGCAAATCACCGTTTTTTAATGCCTCAATAGCCGTATTTGCATGTTGCCCACCAAGTTTTTTGCGCAAAACCTCTGTTCTTTCTGTCAATTGGCCAATTGGGAAGTGCCCATAATCTGTTAACAGTCGATTTATACGGGTTTCATCATCCACATTGGCACTAACAATTTTTGCGGTTGATAATTTATCCCAAAATGCAGTAGGCAAAAAACAAGTTCCTATTAAACGACTCTCATTTTCAACCCAAGTCGTTTTAGTTGGATCTTGTGATAATAATTCTAAGCCTAGTAAGTTTTCGAACATCTCTGTTGAGGGTTGTTCTGGCATTCCCAATGCACCAAAAGCACTACCTCTGTGGTTTGCGAGATCTTCTAGATCAATTATTTGTTCGTTCTTTTCTTTTAAAAGGTGTAATATTTCAGTTTTTCCAGAACCAGTTTTTCCAGACAAAACTATAAGTTGATAGGGTTTTTCAAATGTCTGATGAATTAGATTTCTAAAGGATTTGTAACCACCCTTAATTTTTAAAATCTTATGTCCACCCCAAGCACAAATAACAGAAGCAATTTCAGACCTTAAGCCACCTCTCCAACAATAAAAAACTACTTGTTTTTCTCCAAAGTAAGAAGAATACTTTCGGTACAGTTCTTCCATTCTTGGTCCAACTAGTCGCAAACCCAATGCTACCGCTTCTTTTCTTCCTTCTTGTTTGTAGGTTGTACCCACAGCTTCTCGCTCAGAATTTGATAATAAAGGAATATTTATTGAACCGGACATGTGTCCTTTTTGATACTCGTTTTCACTGCGAACATCAATAAGCACATAGGAATTTACCCCCCCATTTAAAACATCCTCAATTTGGATTTCGGAGGCCTGCATTTTATTTAATAACTTCTAAAACTGAGCGATAAGCCATCACTTGATCACCAAATTTGGCTAGTGTTTTTGCTTGTAATCCAGGGCCGTGCTCGGTTCTATATTTATTCAGAGTTTCATGTGATTCGCAAGTATATTGAATGGCATAGTTCACTCCATGATCGTCTTCTTCTTGATTAATAAGTTTTAGGATTTTATAATCTTTAAAACAACCGGTTCCCATTACATCTGGAAGGTGTTCATCGCGCATCCATTGTAACCAATTTTCAGCCATGTGTTTTTCTACATTGCAGGTTACGTTGTAAATAATCATAATTCGCTTATTCTGATATTATAACTCTCCATTATTAAGTTGGCTAGTAGTTTTTTTGATGCCAACTCTGCTGTTTCTTCTGCTTTTGAGGCATTTTCAGCATCAATTTCAAGAGTAATAAATCGCCCTACACTAACTTCTGTAACATTGTCAGCGCCAATTCTAGGCATGCTGTGAAGTACAGCTTTACCTTGTGGGTCTAATAAACCTTTTTTTGGAAGGATTTCTATTTCTGCTTTGAATTTCACATCACAAAAATACTTCAAAAACAATCGATTGACCCTAAATTAGCGAAAAATTATGGCAATAATCAGGAGACTTTCGTATTTATTACCTTTATTACTTGTGGCGTGCACAAGTTCTGGAGGAAACAAAACCACAAACAGTAGCAACCAATCCCAAACAGAAGAAATAATTTCCGACGACAATGTTGTAAGTTCTTCAATTGATTATTTTTCAAGAGATGTGGAACGGAAGGAAATGTGGGTCCTAGGTAGAAGTTATAAAACCAAACCAGAGGCATTAAAAACACTTTACATTGCAACATCAAGACTAGTTACAAACGTAGTTACGGAAAACAAATGGATAATGACAGGTTCGATAATGGCCATATACGAAGAATTGCCTAGTCCACATAAAGAAATAGAAATTTTTGTAGGTGTACCAGTAAACAAAAAGAAAGAAATTGATGGGTTTAAGTGGAAGAAAATCCCTGCAGGGAAATACATAAAAGCAACAACAAACTATGGGCTTGGAGAATCTGCAGCGGCTTGGCAAAGTATACACAAAGATTTGACAGAAAGAGGTAAAAATTTAGCTTTCCCTGTTTATGAATATCCCTCGGACAGCAGAAACAGAGAAATGACCACCGTTGTTTCACAATGTAATTTATTATTCCCCAAATCAAAATGATTATTCCGCCATTATTAAAAAAAGAAGATACAATCTCAATTATAGCGCCATCGAGATTTGCTGAACGGGAAAAGATTGTAGACTTTGTTGATGAAGTTGAGAATAGGGGTTTTAGAATAATAAATTCACCGGAACTATTTAGCCAATATAATCAAGTAGGTGGAACAAAAGAGGACCGTTTAAATCAAATCAAATTTGCTTTAGAAAATAAGAAAGTAAAAGCAGTTTTTTGTGCTAGAGGGGGGTTTGGGTTAATTGATTTGTTACCCGAATTAATGGATTTGGATTTTACGAAAAATCCAAAATGGTGGATTGGTTTTTCTGACTGTACGGTTTTACACCACGTTCTTCAAAAGCAAGGATTAGCTTCTTTGCACGCAAGTATGCCTATGCAATTTAAAGCACAAAGAGCTCCAAAGATTCGCATGTCCTTTAATTCAATTTTTGAAGCAATTACAGCAGAAAAAAATCAGTTGATAGGTGTGGATTCTAAATTAACAGGACCAGTGTATGGGGGAAACCTGAGCATGCTATATGCACTATCTGCTGCGAACCTTTTGAGAATACCTGATAACGCGATTCTCTTTATTGAAGAAGTGGATGAATATTTATACCACATAGATCGTATGATGAGGGCCCTATGTCTTGCTGGTCATATTTCAAATAAGTTAAAAGCTATTGTGGTTGGATATATTACAAAACCACAAGACCATAAGATTCCATTTGGAAAAACAGCAAATGAGATCATTAAGGAATATGCAGATTTGGTCAATACCCCGGTTATTTTTGGAATTAAATCTGGACACGAACATCCAAATTATGCAATTAAATTTGGCGTAGATGTTACCTTTGCCTCTTTATAAGCGGTTTCATTTCTGTGATTTCGAGTAAAACCTATATCTCATTAACAAAGTTTGCAATAGTTGGGGGCTTGTCCTTCGGCCTTGACTTCTTTGTCTACTATACAACAAGCCAGTTTTTTCCAACGTTTTTAGCGAAATCTTTAGGAATCATTTTTGCCACTGGGTTTAATTATCTTTTAAACAAGTGGTGGACATGGGGACAAAAAGATAAAAACAATCAGCGATTGGTGAAATATATTGCGCTGTATACTATTAGTGGACTTCTTAATGTTATTTCTAATGAGATTTTTTTAGCAACCCTACCAAATACAGAGTTATTATTGAGCTTAAACGGAGCAAGTTTTGTTTCCTCCAAGCCGTTTTTTGCATTTAAGGTAGACAAGTTTTTTGCCATGATATTTGCCACAATAGTAGGCATGATTATCAATTTTATTGGGCAAAAACTTTGGGTGTTCAAGGAAAAATAAACGGGTTTTCTCCATTCCATGAAAGGAAAGTGTAAATTTGAGTTTAATAATATAATATTATGAGTTGTTCATCATGCGGTACAAAATCAGGTGGTAGTTGTTCTCCTGCAGGTTGCAAGGGGAATGGTAGCTGCAGCACAGGAGGTTGTAATGCACTTAACGTATACGATTGGTTTAAAGACATGGACTTCCCCGAAGGATATACTCCATTCAATGTGGTAGAAGTTCGATTTAAAGGAAGTAGAAAAGAGTTTTTTAAGAATTCAAACAATATCGACCTCTTTACTGGAGATTATGTAGTTGTAGATTCCTCAATCGGATTTGATGTTGGAACCGTATCTGCTACAGGTGAAATTGTTCGTCTTCAATTGAAGAAGTATCGTGTCCCTGAAAACCACGACGAATTACCATCAATACAACGCATTGCAACGGAGAAAGATATTGAGAAACACGATGCAGCTAAGGCAAAAGAAGACGATATGCTCGAAAGAGCACGAACAATAGCTTTTGGCCTGAAACTTCAAATGAAAATTTCCGATATTGAACTTCAAGCCGATGGTAGAAAGGTGATTTTCTTTTATACAGCAGAAACAAGAGTTGATTTCAGAGAGCTAATTAAGCGATACGCAGATGAGTTTCGTGTAAAAATTGAAATGCGACACATAAGTTATCGTGAAGAGGCCTCTAGACTGGGTGGAATTGGGGTTTGTGGGCGCGAACTTTGTTGTTCTACGTGGCTCACCGATTATAAACAAGTAAATACTGGCGCTGCAAGAATGCAAAACCTTTCTATTAATATGGAAAAACTAGCAGGTCAATGTGGGCGCTTAAAGTGTTGTTTAAATTACGAGCTTGACCTTTATACCGAGGCATTGTCGGAATTTCCTAAAGCCAAGGTGATAAAAATTGATACGGAGATTGGTGTTGCTTATGCAAGAAAAACAGACATACTTAAAAAATTAATGTGGTTTGCTTACGACGATCAACCCAATTGGATACCGCTACAAGTTAGCAAGGTAAATGAGTTAATAGAAGAAAATAAAGAAGGAAAAATCTCCCCAAATCTTGCAGATTTCTCACAGGCCAACGAGTTGCTTGAGAAAGCGATAGAGGATACAGATAATGACTTTATTGACAATAATGAGTTATTAAAGGATGATGAGTTCTCCGATTTAAAGGACTTACCAAAAAATAAGAATCGCAGGTACAACAATCGGAATAATAACAACAATCGGGGACGCGATAATAGAAACCCTAACAACGATAACAGAGGTCAAAACAATAAAGACCAAGAGAATAGAAACTCAGAGAATCGAAATCCTGAAAGGGATAAAAGGGATAATAGAAATCAAGAAAACAGGCCAAAATCAGATGGTGGTGATAACCGAGATGGAGGTCAAAGGAAAAACTTCAAGCGCAATAATAACCTCAAACCACCTAGAAATAACAACAATGAAAACAACAAAGGGGCCGAATAAGCCCCTTTGTTATTAATCCATTCTGTGTCTCTTTTTTCGTTTTTCCATCTTATCCTCGAGCATCTTTTTGGCTTTTTCATATTGTTCTTCATTTAATATGCCTTTCATCTTTGTTTTGTGTTCCTCAAGGTTCGATTTTAATTCGTTACGGACAGCGTCCATTTTATCGTGGGTACTTTTTTGCTTATTAAAGAATGCGAGGTTTTCGGTTTTAACCTTTTGAAACTGATCGTCTGTAAGATTAAGTTCTTTTTTCATTTTTTCAGAAACCTTTTGTGCTCTTTCCTCTGATGAAATGTCCTTTCTGTGTACTCTTTGTGCACTAGCAACCCCTACCAAGCCACTTAATGCAATAATCATTAATGTTCTCATATTGTTTAGTGTTTTGAATTGGACGCTATTTTTTAAACCAAGTTTAAACACTTGGCTAAAAAGCCGACGAAAAGGTGAAATACGTAGATAAAGTTTGAATTATCGGCTTAAATACATGCTTTTTTGCTTGTATAAGTCTCTAAATTCTGGGTCTTTAAGATCTTTTATAAAAACAATAGCCTCACCAGTACTTTTCATTTCAGGGCCTAATTCTCTGTTAACATTAGGGAATTTATCAAAACTGAAGACAGGTTGTTTGATGGCCCAGCCGGATGGATGTTCTTTAAATGTAAAGTCAGAAAGTTTTTTGTCACCAAGCATAACCTTCATGGCAATGTTTACATAAGGAATGTCATATGCTTTACAGATGAAGGGAACGGTTCTTGAAGCTCTTGGATTTGCCTCAATCACATATACTTTCTCATTTTTTACCGCGAATTGTATGTTCAAAAGACCTTTTACCTTAAGGGCTTTTGCTATTTTGGCTGTGTAATATTCTATTTGTTGTAAAACATTATCACTGAGACTAAAGGGTGGCAATACGGCACTGCTATCACCAGAGTGGATTCCTGCAGGTTCAATATGTTCCATCATGCCAATAACATGTACATTCTCTCCATCACATATACAATCTGACTCAGCTTCTTCAGCTCTATCTAAGAAGTGATCAATTAATACACGATTTCCAGGTAAATCTCCGAGTAGCTTAACAACGGCTGTTTCTAATTCCTCATCATTGATTACGATCACCATTCCTTGTCCACCCAGTACATAACTAGGTCTTACAAGTACCGGATATCCAACTTCGTTTGCAATTTTTATAGCTTCATCTGCATTTAGTGCAACCCCGTATTTAGGGTAAGGAATATCTAACTCTGCGAGCAAATCGCTGAATCTACCCCTGTCCTCAGCAACATCCATGTCTGAGAAACTAGTACCAATTATATTTACGCCTTTTTCGTCTAACTTTTCAGCTAGTTTTAATGCGGTTTGACCTCCTAATTGTACTACTACACCATGTGGTTTTTCGTGTTCAATTAGCTCCCATAAATGTTCCCAATAAACAGGTTCAAAATAGAGCTTATCAGCCATGTCAAAGTCCGTACTTACTGTTTCAGGGTTACAGTTTACCATGATTGCCTCATATCCCAACTCTCTCGCTGCGAGTATACCGTGTACACAAGAATAATCAAACTCAATACCTTGGCCAATTCTATTCGGTCCACTACCTAGAACAAGTATTTTCTTTTTATCAGATGAAACACTTTCGTTTTCTTCTTCGAAAGTTGAATAAAAATAGTTGGTAGGGCTAGGGAACTCGGCACTACACGTATCTACCATTTTGAATGACCTTGTAATACCTAGGGATTTCCTTTTTTCATAAACATCCTCGTCAGTTGTATTTCCGCCCATAAGCCAAGCCAATTGAACATCTGAAAATCCTTTTTCCTTCGCGGTGCGCAGTAAATCTTCAGGTAGATTTTCTAAACTGTAACGACGAATTTCATTTTCAGTTTTTACAATGTCATGTAGTTGCTCTAAAAACCAGCGATCTATACCTGTCATTTTTTGGATAGACGTGATAGGCACGCCTAATGCAATTGCATCATGAACCTGGAATAACCTATTCCAGCTAGGGTGCTCTAAACCATATGCTAGTTCTTCAAGGTTTCTGGAGCCTTTACCATCAGCACCAACTCCATGCCTACCAATTTCTAAACTTTGACATGCTTTTTGAATGGCTTCTTGGAAACTTCTTCCTATTGCCATTACCTCACCAACGCTTTTCATTTGAAGTCCAAGCTCTTTGTTGGAGCCATGAAACTTATCAAAATTCCAACGAGGAACCTTCACAATTACATAATCGATAGCGGGTTCGAAGAACGCTGAAGTAGTTTTGGTAACAGGGTTAATGAGCTCATCCATGTAATAACCAATTGCCAATTTAGCCGCAATTTTTGCAATTGGGTAGCCTGTTGCTTTAGACGCTAATGCTGAACTTCTACTTACACGTGGATTAATTTCAATAGCGATAATTTCTTCATCTTCAGGATTTACCGAGAATTGAACATTACAACCTCCAGCAAAAACACCCATAGAGCGCATCATTCTGAAAGCCATGTCGCGCATT
Source organism: Bacteroidota bacterium (assembly GCA_030834125.1). GTDB lineage: Bacteria > Bacteroidota > Bacteroidia > NS11-12g > UBA955 > VMCP01. The sequence continues at coordinate 42,926 of JAURFW010000003.1, forward strand.
TTTTGGAATGCGGTGTCGCTTAGGGTCATTGCGGGAGCAACAGTTATACTATCACCTGTGTGAACTCCCATTGGGTCGAAGTTCTCAATGGTACAGATTACGGCGATGTCGTCTTTGCCATCTCGCAGTAATTCAAACTCATATTCTTTCCACCCTAAAACAGCTTTTTCTACCAGTACTTCATGTACCGGACTGGCTTCAAGACCACGTATTAATAATTTGTCGAAGTCTTCTTTTTTATGTACAAATGCTCCACCAGTTCCTCCTAATGTATAACTAGGTCTAATTACCAATGGAAAACCAATTCGTTGGGCAATTTCTTTACCCTCTAAGTAACTATTTGCTATTTGACTAGGAGCAACACCAACACCCAACTCAACCATAAGTTGACGGAATTTTTCACGGTCCTCCATCTTGTCTATAGCTTGTATGTTTACCCCAATAATGCGAACGTTATATTTCTCCCAAATGCCGAGCTCTTCAATTTCCTTTGCCAGGTTTAGTGCAGTCTGACCACCCATTGTTGGCAAAACGGAATCAATATTTTGTTCATTTAGAATCTGTTCAATACTTTTTGGATTCAAAGGAAGCAAGTATACATGATCTGCATTGATTTTATCAGTCATGATGGTGGCGGGATTACTATTAATCAAAGAAACTTCAATTCCCTCCTCTCTTAAACTTCTTGCTGCTTGTGATCCAGAATAGTCAAATTCACAGGCTTGACCGATAATAATAGGGCCACTTCCAATAATTAGTACGTGTTTGATGCTAAGGTCTTTTGGCATGATTCTTAAAATTAGGCAAAGTTAGAGTGGAAAAGTTAAAATAAGGAGTGTTGTTGATAACCTTTAAGGTTTACCAGATAAACCAACCAATGAAAAATAGATATTCAGTAAAGAAAAGCATCCAATAACCCATATAAAATCGCTTAATTGACAAAGGTTTATTCAAATCAACACGATACCATAAATAACTAAATATAGCTAAGCCTAACATGTGAAAATATAACATGGAATAAGACCAAAGAAGGCCCCAAAAAATCATAGACAAATAAGCTAGAGCAATTAAAAAACCACCTAATCTCAAGGCAAATGCTTGCCCGCGTTTTACAGATAAAGTATTAATATGATGCGTTGCGTCACCTTTTGTATCAGGAAGGTCTTTAAACCAAGCAATTCCAATACTAAATAAGCTTATAAATACCGTTAATGGAATCAACCAAACACCCACACTTATTTCAACAAGAGTGTTATAAAAGTCTTTCCAGTTGTTTATGTGTATTCCTTTAAACCGGGTTATAAAGAACATTGCAAAACCCAAGTTTACCAAAGGACCACGTACCAAAGAAATTGCCATAGCTGCCCAAATGTGATAACGTTTAAAGCGTATGGGATTTGCAGAATACCCCCATCCCAAAAAAGAAATAAGCGATATCAAAATACCAAGTTTGGTTGATAGAAAAAACGCTAAACTCAATGATCCTAATATGGCAATTGTTACAATTTTCTTAGCATCAGCTGAGGTTAACGAACCATCAACTAGAGGTAAATTTGGCTTGTTGATTCTATCTATTTCAAAATCTGTTATTTGGTTAAGTCCTGTAATGAAAACATTGCATAATAAACAAGCAGCCCAGGTTAAAAAAAACAACACAAAACAACCTTGCAATTCATTTAGATTATTATTATACAAACATGTATCGTATGAATCCTTGCTGGCATATAAGCCTCCAAGAAATAAGCTAAAAATACTTATAGTTGTTCCCACTATTGTGTGAGGCCTTCCAAATCTCCATAATGTTTTAATAAAACTCATTATTATCAGATACAAAGAAAAGCAATTTGTTATACCTAAAATTGTACAAATGTTCTTTTCGAGCTATTTACCTTGTTGGGGAATTGTTCTTGCATCAATAGTTGTAAGTATTGTTTTGTACAAGCTTGGACATAAGTTCTTATCTAGGAAAATCCTGCATATTTTTGCTATCTCTGCCTGCTCTTTAGCTGCACAAATAACCACAGCACAAACGTATTATTTTTTTGTTATACAGCTAATTGTTGCTTCTGCAATTTTATGGTTTGTAGTATTATTTGGTGTTTTTAAAACAGAGAATAGAAAGAGTTGGGGAATAGCCTACTTTCCTACTGTACTCAGTTTACTTGTGTTGTTGTTCCCTACCCGGTTGGGTGAAATAGGGTTATCTTTTATGGTGTTGGCTTGGTCTGATGGTTTATCGGCAATTGTTGGTAGAGGTTTAGAAAGATTTATGCCAGATTGGAATAGATTAAAATGGGGCTCTGACCCAAAAACTGTTTTTGGGTCCATTGTTTTTTGTTTAACTACTTTTATATGTATTTGGTTTTCTGATGGTGTAAACTTCAACCAAGGAAGTAACGGGTTCAAAGTTTCACTGATATTTTTCATCTCAATTTCTGCAGCATTAGTGGAGTTAATTTCTTCTAAAGGCAGAGATAACTGTTGGGTGCCGTTGTGGGTGTTTTTTGCATTTCCTATTGCAAATAGTTGGAACACAATCTATGAATTAGGATATATTGCCTTGACCCTGGGTTTAATATTTTTGTTTATTACAATTAGAATGAAATGGTTACATCCTTCTGGGGCCTTGTTTGCATTGATTTTAGGCATTTTGATTTACGCTCAAGGGTTAACATTATTGCCTGTAATTGTGTTTTTTGTTCTGGGATCTTTGGCTTCAAAAGTTGCTATAAAAACAAATAGCGATAATAAGCACAGTAAGCCAAGAGATGCCTTTCAGGTAATTGCAAATGGTGGTTTGGTTGGGGCAATGACTTTATTAATTGGTGTTTTCCCGGACTATAAGCAGGTTTTTAATAATCTAATCTATATTTCAATGGCAGTAGCGTTGGCAGATACCCTTAGCAGTGAATTGGGCATGTTTTTCAAAGGGAAAACATGGTCTGTTACAACATTAAAACCGATACCGGCGGGTGTTTCTGGTGGTGTTAGTTTTTATGGATCGCTATTTGGTTTACTTGGTGCTGTTATTGTTGGTATTTTGTCGTGGATGGAGGTTTCGGATAATCCAAATTTCATTATAGATTTAATAATTTGGGGTTTTATAGGAATGTTGTTGGACAGTGTTTTGGGTGATTTGTTCCAGCATCGATACATTAAAAACGACAGAATAAGCGATACAGGTTATTTGCGGCAAGTGGGAGGATTTAGGTTTTTAAATAACGATCAGGTAAATCTATTATCTAATGGACTGGTTGTTTTGGCATATTTTTTGTTCTATTAATGGTCAATGTTTTTTAATCTTCATCTGTCTTTTACAGATTAGTTAATTGCAAAATGTGCAATTAATTGGTTGTTTTTATTCGGGAGAAGATTAAATTATTGTTGTCTTTTTTAATGTACATGCTAACCGATGATAGTAATATAATATGATTAAAGTTTATTTTTGTGTTGGAGAAAAGTTTAAACAATCGGCTTTTTTACCAATAAAGATTAAAAGCAAAGCAAACAAAATGAATAGTTTACGCAAGCAAACAATGTGGATGACCGGTCCCGTTTATTCGGATTTTTGGATTTCCACACGGAAAGTTACAAAGGCCCTATTAGGGTTTTTTGTGTTTTTGTGGGTGGGTGTTTTATCTGCACAAACAATTAATTCAACTACGCCAACTGATCCAACATGTAATGGGTATTTCAACGGGCAGATTGTAGTTAACGTTACCACATCTGGAAGTGGTTATCTTTATTATCACTTAGATTCTGTTGGAAACATTAATACTGCAACCATGGATTTTGATTCATTCAGTATAAGTGCAGCAACAGCAGATTACACTATACCAAATTTAGGGGCAAACGCAAACGGGTATACAATTTTTTTAACCGAGGATAGTGTAAATTTTTCAAATACATCCTTAGAAATTTTATCAGACCCAACAGCAGTAGCGCTTACTGGTGTAATTAAAAATGTTAGTTGTAACTCCGGTTCAGATGGAGCAGTTTATCTTTCTGCTGCGGGCGGAAATAGTGGGATTTATAATTTCAAACAAAGCGGGGGTAGTTTTTCCACGACAACCGCATACACAGGTTTTTCTGCAGGGGCCAATATAGAATTCATTGTAATTGATGGGAATTTGTGTACTGATACATTTGTCACAAATATTACAGAACCATCTGCCTTGACCATATCTACGACAGAGGTTGACAATGTTTGTAATGGCGATTTATTAGGAACAATTACTGCTAATGCTGCAGGAGGGGTTGCTGCTTCAGGATATACATATCAATTAGACGCAGGCGGGTATTCGTCAACTAATTTATTTTCTAGCTTGGGAGCTAACACATATACTGTTTATGCAAAAGACGATAGTGGTTGTGTGGTTAATCAATCTGTAACAATCACTGAGCCAACAGCGGTTTCTCTGACGGTTAATTCAGTAAATGGGATATGTTTAAACAGTGGTTCAGTTAGCTTTACAGCTACGGGCGGTTCAGGTGGTTACACATACGATCTTAATTCTTCCGGTACATACAGCTCTACAGCGTCTTATCCAAACCTTGCGAACGGGAATTATACAGTTGACGTTAAGGATGTTAACGGCTGTGCGGGAACACAACAGAGTTTTTCTATAGCCAATACCGATGCTACTGGTCCAACCTTAGGAATTAACGCAGCAATAACAGTTTACTTAGATTCTCTTGGAACGCGAGTTGTAGACTCTGCAGATGTAGATATTAACACTACAGACGACTGTAATTTTACTCTTACTGTAGCAGCAAATGCTTTTACTTGCGCAGACACTGCAGGAACAACAACTCTTGCGGTTACAGCAACAGATGAATCGGGTAATGCATCTTCAGGATCTGTTATAGTCACTGTTGTTGATAATAGAGCACCTACTATTTTAGCACATCAATACACCACTATTTATTCTGATGTGAATGGTACAGCTACATTAGATCCAAACGACGTAGATAGTGCATCTTTTGATGGCTGTGGAATTGCTCAAAAATCAGTTAATCAGATTTCATTTAATTGCTCTTTTGCCGGTGACACAGTGCAGAGAACATTTGAGCTGAGAGACTATTCTGGAAACATCTCGAATCAAACAGTTAATATTGTTATTCTTGATACAATTAAACCTACATTTACTTTATCAAGCTCTTATGATTTGTATTTAGATAATGACGGAGCAGATACTCTTTCTGCTGCAACTTTCGCTTCGAGTTTGGCAGATAATTGTAGTATTGCAGATTTGTTTGTTGTGGGAGATTCAATTTTTAATTGCTCTTCCACTGGGTCACAGACAATGCAAGTTCGTGTTGTAGATAATAGCGGTAATGCAACTACAAAAAGTATGACAATCAATGTGGCGGATACACTTGTTCCCGATTCTCTAGGATTAAGAAATTTTGATTTGTACTTAAATGCTGCAGGATCAGCAACACTATCCGCAGACTCCATTGTGTTGTTTACACGTGATAATTGTAGCGTGGTTGACACAACACTAAGCAAGTCTAGTTTTGATTGTAGCAACTTAGGTTCAAATAGTATTACTGTTACAATTACCGACCCTTCAGGCAATACAACACAAAAAACTTGTACAGTAACAATTTATGATACATTGAATCCTACTTCTTTAGTTGTTCAAGACATTACAAGAAACTTAGACGTAAATGGCGCAGATACTATTTCTGTGTTTGATGTTTACGTTTCATCATCTGACAACTGTGGAGTAGTTCAGGTTGAGGTTTCAGACTCAATATTTAATTGTTCTCAGGTTGGTACAGTAGATGTTCTAGTAACAGTGACTGACGCAAGCGGAAATTCAACTACAGACACTGCAACAATTACAATTAACGATACCATTTCGCCAACATTTACACTTGCAAGTTCCTACGATCTATACATTGGTCAAGATGGTAGCGACACGGTAACAACTTCAATGATTGTAACCAATGCAGATGATAATTGTAGCATTGATAGTTTATACATTATTGGAGATTCAATATTTGATTGTTCTGAAACAGGAACAAGAACACTGCAGGTTCGCTTGAAAGATGTAAATGGAAATGAGACAACCAAGTCTATTTCAATAGTAGCAAAAGATAGCTTGGCGCCAGATTCTCTTGGCGTTCAGGACTTCACTATTTATTTAAATGCTTCTGGTGCGGCAACTCTTTCTGCTGACTCAGTAGTTTTGTATACCAGCGACAATTGTAGTGTTACAGACACTACTCTAAGTCAAACTAGTTTTGATTGTACCAACTTAGGATCAAATAGTATTACGGTAACAATTTCAGATCCATCCTCTAACACTACCACTAAAACCTTAAACGTTGAGGTGTTAGATACAATAAAACCAAATAGTCTGGTAGTTCAAGACATTACGAGATATTTAGATAGTTCAGGATCAGACACTATTTCGGTATTTGATGTGTATGTTTCATCTGCGGACAACTGTGGAGTAACTCAAATAGAAGTTTCTGATTCTATATTTAATTGTTCAAATGTTGGAACAGTTGATGTAGTAGTTTCTATTTCTGATGCAAGTGGAAACACAATTACAGATACGGCAACTATTACATATTTAGATACATTAGCACCATTTGATGTGGTGTTAAATAAAACCATAGACTTGTATCTAGACATGGGTAATGCCAACCTAGAAAAAGACAGTGTAGTAGTACAAGCGTTTGACAATTGTGGAATTCAAGATACCACGCTAAGTCAAACAGGATTTACTTGTTCAGACGTTGGTTCGTTAAACAAGGTTTATATTACTCTAACTGATATTTACGGAAATGCCTACAACGACTCTATTTTAGTTTTGGTTTATGACACTACAAAACCAGAAGTAATTACCAAAACAAAAGATACGGTATATCTGGATGCAAATGGATTGGCTACAATGATAGCAGCCGATATCGACAGTGCTTCTTTTGACTATTGTGGAATACAGTCAATGATCATTGATGTAACGAATTTTTCTTGCATCAACGCAAACAAAACAATTAATGTAACATTAACCGTTACAGATGTAAATGGAAACACAAGTACAGGAACGACTCCAGTATTGGTGTTGGATACGGTTAAACCAATTTTGGCCTTGAAAAATGTATCTGCGTTTATTGATGCTGATGGTGATGACACAATAACGGTATACGATGTGGACGATGGGGTTTATGATAATTGTGCACTAAAAAGAAGATGGTTGTCTGACTCTGTTTTAAGTTGTGCAAACCTTGGAACAAATACAATTACATTTTATGCTGAAGACGTTAATGGAAATATAGACTCTGCAACATTTACAGTTAATGTTCAAGATACTGTAGCGCCTTCTATTACCGTTCAAAATACTACTATTTATATTGATACTGCAGGAGGTGCAAAACTTGAACAATCCATGGTTGTGTTATTAATTGATGATAATTGTGGTGTAGACACAGTGGTACTTTCAAAAGATTCGTTTGATTTAACAAATGTTGGACCAAACAATGTGACGGTTACAATTACTGACAAGTCTGGTAATTCTACTGATGAAGTTGTTGTTGTGACTGTGGAAGTTGGCGACTCGGACAACGATGGCATTCCAGATTATGTAGAAAGGGGTAGTGATTTTGATTACGATAATATAAAAAATTACTTAGATCTTGATTCAGATAATGATGGAATTGCAGACGCCACAGAGGCAGGGGCAAATCCTGTTTTGCCTATCGACTTTGATGCCGATGGACACCCAGATTATTTAGATTTAGATTCAGATAATGATGGAATAAACGATGCCTGGGAGGCAAAAGCAGGTGATGTTGATGGAAATGGAATGAAAGACGATCCAACTACATTAATAATTGCTGCTCCGGATTCTGATGGCGATGGTTTAGCGGATTATCTAGATTTAGATTCTGATGATGATGGGTTGAACGACTTATTAGAGAGTTTAGGAGGTTTAACAGATGCCGACCAAGACGGTGTTGTGGATGGAGTGGATTCTGACGGAGATGGAATTAAGGACGATGCTGATGGTGCTCCGGGTTTTGGCGATATGAATGGTCTAGACCCAGTAGATACAGATGGTGATGGTGATGAGGATTTCAGAGATACCGATTCTGATGGTGATACTATTCCAGATTCAGTTGAATTAGATGCAGATGTTGATGCCGATGGTTTGCCGAACTACAGAGACTTAGATTCTGATGGTGATTCATTACCAGATGAAGTAGAAGCCGGTTCAGACCCAACAAATCCAGTAGATACTGATGGTGACGGAGATGCTAACTACTTAGATACTGATTCTGATGATGATACAATCCCAGATACTATTGAAGCAGGTGCAGATCCAACAAATCCAGTAGACACTGACTCAGATGGTGCTGCTGATTATGTTGATACGGATGCCGATAATGATACAATTCCAGATGAGGTAGAGGCAGGCGCAGATCCAAATAACCCAGACGATACAGATGGTGATGGAGATATGGATTTTAGAGATCTTGACTCTGATAACGATAGTATTGACGATGAAACTGAGGCAGGTTCTGATCCAACTAATCCATTAGACACAGATGGTGATGGAGTTATGGACTTTAGAGATATTGATTCTGATGGTGATGGAATAACTGATAAAACAGAAGGAACTATCGATACAGACGGTGATGGAATTCCTAACTATCTAGATACCGATTCGGATTCGGACGAACTATTAGACGCTGATGAAGGAACAGTAGACGCCAACGGAAACGGAATTCCAGACTATATAGATGCACAAGTAGTTATACCGGAAGGTTTCTCACCTAATGGAGACGGAGATAACGAAGTATTTTACATCAAGGGATTAAAGGTATACACAATGGCAGAAATAATTGTGTTCAATAGAAATGGTCAAATCGTGTTTGAGTCAGGTCCTGGTTACAAGAACAATTGGGGAGGAACAAGTACTAACTCAACTCCAGGTTGGGGAAGTGACCTACCCGAAGGTTTATACTACTATATATTTAAATATAATGGTCAAGGTCGTGAACCAATCACAGGAAACGTATACATCAAACGATAATCAATAAAAAACGAAGAAATGAAAAAACTTTTAATATACACATTGTCACTTGTTATGACCTTTACGGGGGTGAGCTCCTTAATGGCTCAACAAGAACAACTGTATTCTCATTATGATTACAACACATTAGCTTTAAATCCGGCATATGCTGGGTCTAAGCAAACATTTGTTGCAAACAGCTTGGCACGTATGCAGTGGTTAAATTTACCAGGTGCGCCCAGATATTATAACCTAGGTATACATTCACCAGTAATTGGCGATTTTGGAGCGGGCTTAAATCTTCAAACCGGTTCATTAGGTAAATTCCAAATTGCCAGCCCAATGAAGGAAACTCAAATAGCTCTTTCTGGTGCTTATAATAAACAAATAAGTGAAAACTTAAGAGTTGCTGTTGGTTTGAGATTAGGTATGTATAATTACAATGTAAACTTATCTCAGCTTCAAACGGATAAGGCGGGTGATGTTGCTTTCCAAAACAATGATATCAATCTAACAGCTCCAATGACAGGTTTTGGCTTATACGTATACTCAGATAAGTTCTTTGCTGGTTTATCCGCGCCAAGAATGGTGTTTGTTAAAAACAAATCAGTATCTAATGTTGATATAGAATATGCAACAAATACCCAATATTATGCATTTGCTGGTTATGTAATAGATGTAAATACCGATGTAAAATTGAAGCCAACAACCCAAATAAAAATGGTTCAAGGTGCCCCAATGCAAGTTGATCTAAACCTTCACTTAATTTATCTTGACAATTATTCAATTGGAGGTTTTTATAGAACTGGTGGGGAGGCAGGTATTATGGCAATGGCAAATTTATCACCAAGTTTTACTTTGGTTTATTCTTATGATAGTCGTATGGCGCCTCTAAATGAATACACCGGTGGTTCTCACGAATTTGGTGTACAATACATGATTCCATATATCTCAAACAGTAAAACTAGAGTTCCACGTTATTTCTAAAAATATAATGAAAACCTTTATACAAAAATTAGTACTTACTATTTCTTTTACAGTTTTGGTAAGTGTTGTCAACGGACAAACAAGGTTGTTAAAGTTGTTAGAACAGCAACGATATGCTAAGATCGTGCAGATGAACGACGAGAAAACAGTTGCTTGTAAAAAAGATTACATAAACCAGAGAGCTCTAGCTTATTCATATTCCCAAATGGAGGTTACCGATAAAGCATATGATGCATATTATGAACTATTTTCAAAATATCCATCTCAAGTTGACGCGATTGATCAACTCTATTATGCATTAACCGCTAGAAAACTCGAATTATACGGTTTGTCGGACAGTTTAATTTTAGGCTTGAAAGATTCTGCAATGGCTGGTCAACCTCTTTTTGAAGAACTCACTTATGCATTTTACGATCAAAATAAAGAAAAACGATCTGATTATTGGTCAGAGTTTAATTTTGAACCCAATTACACAATTAAGCCATTCAAGCAAAATACACAAGATGGCGAATATTCAATAATTAAAGGGTTTGATGGTGAATGTTTCTTTACAAAACACGCTCCAAACGAAGGACTATGGAAGATTAAGACAGCTACTCACGAGCGAAATCACCATAAAATATATTCTGCTCGTTATTCCGATAGTTCATACATTTTAGAAACAGTAGAAAGCTTTAACAAAGCTAGATCAAGTCAACATGTTAGTTATGTAGATCAAGATACTCGTTGGGTTTTTGTTACAAGAAATGTAGAAAAATCAAACAGCAAGAATGAAAGAGTGTTGAATATCTTTTTATTGATGAAAGATACAAATACTAAGAAGTGGACTGAAGTACCATTCCATTTAAACACGGATAAGTACTCAATATCGGATCTGGTAATTTCTCCTGATAAATCTAAAGTAGTTTTTACCTCTGACATGCCTGGTGGTTTTGGAAAATCAGACTTATATGAAGCGCCAATTATTACACTAGACAAAAAAGGTATTCGTGTTGGTGACCCAATTAATATGGGGCCCCAAGTGAATACTGTTTTGAGAGATAACTTTCCAAGATTTTCTGACTCTGGAGACTTTTATTTCTCTTCAGAAGGCCATCTTGGTTTTGGTGGTTTGGATGTGTACACAATTGATCGCAATTCGGGCTTAATTATAAACATGGGTAAACCAATTAATTCCGCTCGTGATGACTTTAGCGCTGAGTTCCATGAAAAGTGGGGTACTGTTTCATCTAACAGAGGAAATGAAGGATATAATGACGATTTGTACTTTTTCAGATGGCTAGAAGATCCTACGAAGGTTGAACCTACAAATCAAGAGATTATTGTTGAGGTAATTGATGATGCAACTGGAGAATCTTTGGCGGATGTTTTAGTTACTCTGATTGATATAAATGATACCGATAAAACTTATCGAAAAGTTACAGATTCTAATGGTTTAGCATCTATTGATTCTATCCCTTTTTCGCTAGAGTTGGAATTAACAGCTCAACCATGTGGTTATAAATACTCAAGCACAACGGATTTCTCAGTAAATGAGCTAGGGCAACGTGTGTTTACTATACGTACAATAAAATATATTGAAGGTGAGGACCTAGGTGTGTTGTTCCAGGTAAAACCTACATACTATGAATTAAATAGTTACGCTTTAACTTCTGAGAGCAAAAGAGAGTTAAATAAAGTATCAAAAGTGTTAGTTGAGAACCCAGCATTGATTGTTGAGCTTGGATCACATACAGATTCAAGGGGGTTAGAAGATTTTAATCTTACTTTATCTAATAATAGAGCTAAATCAGTTTATAATTTCCTAATAGAAAAGGGCGTTAGCTCTAATCGATTATCTTACAAAGGATTTGGTGAGTCTAAGTTAATAAACAAATGTTTTGACGGTATTGAGTGTACAGAAGAAGAACATGCTATCAATAGACGTACTGAGTACTTAATTAAAGGAATTGTGCCTTGCGGATCGGAGGATGTCGTTAATGCGTTGGCTCAAAACGATCCATCATTTGCTATGGCATCTGTAGATCTTAAACAAGGAGAAATGCGAATAGGAGATGCTGATGGTGATGGAACACCAGACTATTTAGATTCTGATTCCGACAATGACGGTATTCCAGATGCAACCGAAGGTAGGAGAGATAGTGATAAGGATGGCTTGCCTGATTTTATTGATAAAGATTCGGATAACGATGGTATTCCAGATTTAGCTGAAAAGGGTCTTGATTTTGATAAAGATGGTAAACCAAATTCGATTGATACTGATTCAGATAACGATGGAATTGCTGATAATGAAGAGGGTGTTATAGATTCAGATAACGATGGTAGCCCTAATTTTCTAGATCTTGATTCTGATGGCGACGGTATTTCTGATAAGTTAGAAGGAAATAAAGACACTGATGGAGATGGAATAATGAATTATTTGGATACAGATTCAGATAATGATGGTATTCCGGATTCCGAAGAAGGCACAAAAGATACAGATCGGGATGGGGCACCAAACTATCGTGATACCGACTCAGACAATGATAATATTCCTGACAAAGTAGAAGGGACTCGAGACAGTGATACGGATGGTAAGCCTGATTATCTAGATACAGACTCTGACGAAGATGGAATCCCTGACAAGTATGAGGCTCCTGCCAACTATGAAAACTACCCAAAAAACGTAGAGCCCGTCAAAGTAAACAAACCAATATCTCAAGACAATAAAGCCACTACAGCTGTTGATGAAAGTGGAGAATCAATTTCAGACGAACAATCAATGGATGAAAAGCTTCCTGTTACCCAAATAGATGAGGATGTTTTCAATGAGCCGGTTGTGTCAGAGGTTACAAAAATTGTTTATAGAGTCCAGTTCCAAATGGCTAATCGTAAAATGAATACAGCAAACTTTGTGGCAAAAGGGTTGAAAGGCGTTTTTGAATATAAAAGTGGAAAATACTTTAAGTATTGCGCAGGCGAGTTTGAAAACTTTAATGACGCCGAAGCTTACAAAGCAATCGTAATAAGTAAAGGATATAACGATGCGTTTATTGTTAAGTTTCAAGGTACTCAAAGGATCAATTAATTAATTTTAAATACATTTAAAAAGGGGGATATCCCCCTTTTTTTATATATGAACTTTCACAATCCAACTAAACAAGTTTACAGAGTCTTATTGATTTTGTTTGTTGGAATTGCTGTCTTTGCAGCACTGAAAAATTGGTTTATGCCTGAAGCAGATATGCCAATGGTGCCATATCCCGTTAAGTCGTACAATAACTTTTTAATATTTAAATACTCCTTTAAACACATTATTTCTGAAACACCCTTGTATCTGTGGAATAAGATAGAGTGTTATGATTTGTTTAAATATACCCCCACTTATGCTTTGTTTTTTGGCTTGTTTTCTTGGGGCAGCGACTTAGTAGGCTTGCTCTTATGGTCGCTATTGAACTCTTTATTGCCTTTTATTGCTGTTTTAAAATTAGTTTCTACTGTTAGACAAAGAATATCTGGTTTTAGCATTTTGTTGATTGGTGAATCACTTACATCTTTATTAAACTCACAATCAAACGGAGTCGTTTTAGGTTTAATGATATTGGCATTAGCTAGTTTTCAAAAAGGCAGAGACTATAGTGCTGTAACCTATATATTGCTTTGTGCTTTTATTAAGGTCTTTGGTGTTTTGTTATTTGCCCTGTATTGGTTTAGGAGAGATAAACTGAAGACAATTATACCTTTTGCTTTAACCATAGGTCTTGTTTTATTACTCTTGCCTTCCGTTGTTGTGAGTTTTGAATATTTAAAAGAGCAATATATTTCTTGGATTGAGCTGCTTTCGAGGGACAGTTCTCGATTTGTGAAGTACTCTGTTATGGGCTGGATTCAAAGTTGGTTTAATGTTGAGCCAAATAAAATAGTATTGTTACTCGTTGGCTTTGCTTTACAATTACTATTTGTTGTTACACATAAATCGCCCAATAGAAATCAGATCATTCAATGGGGTGCATTATGGATAATTTGGTCAGTGATTTTTAATCACATGGCAGAGTCTGCTACTTTTGTTATTGCTATTGGGGGTATGATGGTTTATGGGTTACTTCAAGATCGACTTTCCATAGTTGATCTTTTAATTTGGCTTTTAGTAATATTGTTTACGATTTTAGGGCCAACAGATATTTATCCAGTGAATTGGCGAATATGGATTGTAGAAAAAGCACAATTAAAAGTGTTTCCTGTGATATTGTTTTGGGCCTGTGCTACTTATAGTTTGAATTTAAAAGGCATAAAAAAAGCGGCATAAAGCCGCTTTTATAATTTCACTATTTTTTATCCTCTTCTTGGTCCACGGTCTCCACGATCATTTCTATCGTTTCTATGGTGAGGCTTTTTGCTAGGTCCTTTTCTTTCTGGTTCAACATATCCCTCTGGCTTAGGTAATAATGCGCGTCTGCTAAGGCGGAACTTACCTGTTTTTGGGTCTACTTCAAGTAGCTTTACCTCTAACTCATCTCCAATGTTATATATACCTTCCATACTTGGTGTTTTTTCCCATGCAATTTCAGAAATGTGTAATAACCCATCTTTGCCTGGCATGAATTCAACAAATGCACCAAAGTCCATTATACTTTTAACGGTGCCTTGGTATGTTGCACCAACTTCAGGAACTGCAACAATACCCTTGATGATATCTAAGGCTGCATTCATGTTTTCGCCATTATTAGATAGGATTTCCACATAACCTTTCCCATCTCTTTCTTCAATTGAGATTGTAGTATTGGTTTTAGCTTGAATCTCTTGGATGATTTTACCACCAGGACCAATAATTGCTCCAATAAAGTCTTTATCTACAATCACCATTTCAATTCTTGGTGTATGTGGCTTTAATTCAACATTTGGAGAAGAAATAGTTTTATTCATTTCTCCAAGAATATGCAAACGTCCTGCTTTAGCTTGCTCCAAAGCTTGCGCTACCATTTCCCATTTCAAACCATTGATTTTAATATCCATCTGACAAGCAGTAATTCCATCTTCAGTGCCTACAACTTTGAAATCCATATCACCTAAGTGATCTTCATCGCCAAGAATATCTGTTAGAACTTGGAAGTTTCCTTTGTCATCTGTGATTAATCCCATAGCAATTCCGCTTACCGACTTATTTAATTTTATACCAGAATCCATTAATGCCATTGATCCAGCACAAACTGTTGCCATTGAAGATGAACCGTTCGATTCTAAGATGTCACTTACAATACGAATTACATAAGGAACATCTTTTGGAAGCATTGGTTTTAGCCCTCTTAAGGCTAAATTTCCGTGTCCAATTTCGCGTCGACCAGGTCCTCTGTTTGGTCTTGCTTCACCCGTTGAAAATGCCGGGAAATTGTAGTGCAACATTAAACGGCTGGTTCCGTGTAACATTGGAGCATCAAGTAACTGTTCGTCTAATTTACCTCCTAATGTTACAGTGGTTAAAGACTGAGTTTCACCTCTTGTAAAAACAGACGAGCCATGTGCCGCTGGTAAATATCCTACCTCGGTAGAGATTGGTCTAACTTCAGTGGTTTTCCTACCGTCTAAACGTTTACCAGATTCTAAAATCATAGCGCGCATTTGGTTGTACTCTGCTTCGTGGAAATATTTCTTTGATAAGCGAACCATGCGGTCTTGCTCTTCGTGACCCTCAAATTGAGTTACGTATTCATCGATGATAGCCTTGAAAGCTTCGCTTCTGTCTTTTTTAGATTTTCCGCTTTCTGCTACTTCTCTAATTGCTGCAGATGTTTCGTTAATTACCTTCTCACGCAAGGTCTCATCATTGTCCTCATGATTGTATTCACGAGCTGGTTTTCTTCCTCCCATCTCTTCTAGCAACTTCATCTGCCATTCACATTGACGCTGAATAGCTTTATGTCCAAATTTTAATGCTGCCAAGAATTCATCTTCAGAAAGTTCCATCATTTCACCTTCAACCATGTTAAGGTCATTGATAGTACCACCCAACAGAATGTCTAAATCAGATTTTTCAAGTTCACTTTTAGTTGGGTTCAATACAAATTCTCCATCAATTCTTCCTACACGCACCTCAGAAATCGGTCCGTTAAATGGAATATCAGATAAGATTATTGCGGTTGAAGCTGCTAAACCTACATATGTATCAGGAATAATATTCTCATCAGAAGATATTAATGATAACATTACTTGTGTTTCAGCATGATAATCTTCTGGGAATAATGGACGTAAACAACGATCCACCAAACGAGAAATCAATACTTCATAGTCTGATAAACGAGCTTCTCTTCTTAAGAAACTTCCTGGTATTCTACCTACTGCAGCAAATTTCTCTTGATAATCTACACTTAAAGGTAAAAAATCAACACCTTCGCGAGCTTCATAATTACTAACTACAGTCGCTAAAATTTTTGTGTTGTTCACGGTAATCACACAACTACCGTGAGCTTGACGGGCTAACTTACCCGTTTCAATTTCGATAGTCCGGCCATCGCCAGAGTCGAATTTAATATTATATATACTCATAATGGTTTATTTTTTACAAAACAAAAAGCCCCGTTTCGCTTTCACGAACGGGGCTTTTCTATCATACGTTGGATCAAGATTACTTACGTAAACCTAATTCCTTAATTAATTCACGATACTTGAAGATATCTTGCATTGCAAGGTAGTTCAATAACGCACGTCTCTTACCTACTAACTTAATTAGTGATAATTCAGCACTCTTGTCCTTACGAGCACCTTTAAGGTGTGCACTGATGTGATTGATGCGCTCAGTGAACATTGCCACTTGTGCCTCAGTACTTCCTGTGTTGGTTTCGCTTCCACCAAACTTTGCAAAAATCTCTTTTTTTCTTTCCGCTGTTAGTTGCATGTTTTAATCAATTGGAGGGCAAAGATACAAAATATTGACAGATTGTGGAAATCTTCAGTAAAAATATTTTTAATGGAACTTTTTGAATTCAATAAGCTCTAAAAAAGCAAAATCCCGGGAAAACCCAGGACTCTGCCAGCTATGAAAACTTAAATCTACCCCAACATACAAACAACACTATCCTATAAAAGTTTTAAGAAACTTAATTTTTTTTGAAATTACCTTTGTACTATTCGTGAGTAGCTTAAGTCCACTTAAAAATTTAAATGTATACTTATTAAAGTATCGTTGGTATTTTCTTTTTGGAATACTATGCGTTATCCTCAGCAATGTTTTTTCAATTTATATTCCTGTTTTTGTAAGGCAAGGTATTGATGATGCTCTTTTTGTTTCTCGGATTTCTTCAATTCCGAATTCGAATATATTGTACTCAGGGGCACTACTGAATGCTATGGGTTTTGGATTGGCAATTCTAATAGCTGCTATATTGAAAGGTGTTTTTATGTATTTTATGCGACAGTTGATTGTGGTTAACTCTAGAAGAATAGAATTTGACCAAAAGAATCAGTTGTTCAAAAAGTACTTAAGACTAGACGAAACATTTTTCCGGAATAATTACACTGGAGACCTTATGAATCGTATCACCGAAGATATTTCTAATGTTAGAATGTACATGGGCCCATCCATCATGTATTTCGCGAACATATTATTTTCATTTGTGTTGATTGTTTTTCAGATGTGGATGGTAAATCATACACTTGCAATGTGGGTTTTGATCCCTTTACCATTTCTGTCTTATTCTATTTACCGGGTAAGTCAAAAAATAAATATTGGAAATAAGAAAATTCAGGAACAACTATCTATAATAACTACAAAAGCACAAGAAACATTCGCGGGTATTCGTGTTATTAAATCTTTTGGTGCGGAATCAAGTTTTAACAAAGATTTTTATCAATCAGGCAAGGAGCTTAAAAAGAAAAGCATAGAATTGGCAAAAATTAATGCTTTGTTTTTTCCATTGATGGCCTTTTTAATGGGAATTAGTACAGTAATTGTACTTTATATAGGTGGTTTAGAAGTGGAAAAAGGCTTGTTCACTGCGGGTAACGTAGCTGAGTTTATAATATATTTAAATATGCTAATTTGGCCGGTAGCAAGTTTGGGTTGGACCACTGCGCTAGTCCAAAAGGCCAGTGCTAGCCAAAAAAGAATAAATGATTTTCTTGATCAAAAAGAGGTAGTTAACCCTGGTACAAATGCATTTCAATTTGAGAAAAATATTGAATTAGTAGATCTTACTTATCAATATAATGACAAAAATTATCCAGCGTTGATTAATATTAACCTTGAAATTAAAAAAGGATTATCATATGGAATTGTTGGTAAAACGGGAAGTGGAAAATCTACTTTAATTCAAATATTATCTAGACAGCTTTCTGTTGAAGGACAAGATTATCTGGTTGATGGACGCACAATTCTAGATTTTGAATTAAGTAATTTTAGGTCTAAAATAGCTTATGTACAACAGGATGTATTCCTCTTCTCGGCAAGCATTAAGGATAATATTTTAGTTGGAGCAGAACGAGAGGTAAGCGAAAAAGAGCTGCAAGAAGTTTTGAAATTATCTACCTTGGATAGCGATTTAAAACTATTTAATGATGGCATTGAAACAGTAATAGGGGAGCGCGGAGTGTCTTTGTCTGGGGGGCAAAAGCAAAGATTGTCTTTGGCAAGGGCGTTATTAAGGGATGCTGATATTTATTTATTAGATGATTGCTTGAGCGCGGTGGATGCAGAAACAGAGTCAAAAATTATAGAAAACTTGAGTAACACTAAAAAAAGCAAAACTTGGATTATGTCTTCTCATAGAGTGGCGCCAATACTGAATTCAAACGAGATTTGGGTGCTCGAAGATGGATCGATTACGGCAAGAGGAAATCATAAATACTTAATAGAAAATAACCATTTTTACCAATGGTTAAATGAAAATCAACAAGATTTGTAGGTAGAGAAAAGTATTGATTTACAATTGGTTAAAAACAAAGTGTTTAAATAACACTTGATTAAGATTGTACACTTTCAAAAAATGGTAAAAATAAAGTAAATGGTTGCTTGTTTGACCCGTATTTTTTTGCATATTTGCTAATTAGTAATCTATAAGAGAGGAATGCCTATGCATGAAGACAACTACAATGGAAACAACCAGCAAGAGGAAATTTTTACCAAACGAGTTCGCGCAGGCAAGAGAACTTACTTCTTTGACGTAAAAGCAACAAGAAACAACGATTATTACATTACAATAACCGAAAGTAAACGCAGTCGCTTTGATGATGGAAGTTTTGTGAAAACTAAACTTCATTTGTATAAAGAAGATTTTAACAAGTTCTCTGATGCACTTAACGAAACCGTTGGTCATGTTAAGTCGAACTTATTGCCGGAGTATAACTTTGATGAGTATACCCGTCGCGAGGAGGACGATTCCTCAGAAGGATAAAAATCCACTGGTTTAAAAAAAGCAGAGCCCCAAATTTGGGCTCTGCTTTTTTTTGGGCTACTCACATCTTTTCGTTCTATTTTTGTTGTATGCTTAAACGCGCAGTTATTTATGGACTTGCATTCGGCTCATTGAGTGCAAGTATGGTTCTGATCTTTTTGATGAATGAATTGTATAGACAAAGAAATTGGTTATCGGCACTGCCAATGCTAGCGAATATTATCATTGTTGGTATGGGTGTCTATTTGTTCATTAAAGGAAGTATGAAAATAGCGACTGACAAACCACTAACATTGGGAAAGGCACTGTTTTGGAGCCTAATAGTTGGTTTGTTTGCATCGTTGGTAAATGTGGGGACTTATCAATACATCCAAAACAATAAAACAGAGGTTTATCAAACCTATATATCTGTGCAAAAGGAGGCTATGAAAAGTCACATAATGGCGGATTCAAGCATTGATGAAAACGATAAATTAGTGAAAATAAAGGACTCGGAAAAAAGTATTGATGAAAATTTTAGTTGGGGAAATTTTGCCCGTTCAGAAATTCAAATGTCTTTATCTATTGCATTAATTATCACACTATTGGTGTATCTTTCCAATTCAAAAAGATAGTAAAGTGAAAAAAGTATTAACCTATATTTATATTGCTTGGTATGCCATTGTTTTTGTAGGTTTTTTTCTTGCAATATATCCAATACTGTGGTTATTACTTCGTTCTCCAAAAACATATCGATCTGCAGACTACCTCAGAAAGGCATGGGGTCGTTTTGCTTCTTATGTAGGACTAATGATTCCAAAAATCACCTATGAAGAACGCTTAGACCCTAAGAAGCAATATATAATTTGTCCTAACCACATCTCATATATTGATATTGTTCTTACAGGTGGATTCTTGCCAACATTTAACTTTTTCATGGCAAAAATGGAACTTAAGAATATTCCAATATTTAATATTTGGTTTAAAACTATAGACGTGCCAGTTAAGAGAGAAAACTTAAGAAGTTCGCATACGGCCTTTATTGAGGCCGGTAAGAAACTTGATACGGGTATGAGTTTAATAATTTTCCCCGAAGGAAGAATCCCTAAAAATGTCCCGGAGTTAAAACACCCTTTGAAATTAGGGGCATTTAAACTTGCTATTGAAAAAGGACTTCCGGTTGTTCCTGTAACTATTCTAGACAATCATAAACGTTTTGATGTCTATAAATATACCATGTCACCAGGTAGAATGAGAATGATTGTTCATGCACCGATTGAAACAAAAGATTTATCGAGTGATTCAGCAGAAGCTCTTGCTGAGCAAGTATATTCGATAATAAATCAACAACTTAAAGACTCAAAAGCAATATGAAAATTTCCGAAGAAAGAGTAGAGCAACTAGCCAAGTTGGCACGTTTAAAATTTGAAGGTGCTGATAAGGACCAAATAAGGGAAGATTTAGACAAAATTCTTGATATGTGCGAGTCATTAAAGCAAGTGAATACCGATGGGGTAGAGCCGCTAATTTACATGACCGAAACAAAAACAGAGTTAAGAGATGACAATGTGGTTCAAGAAATCAGCAAAGATCAAGCATTAAAAAATGCACCAAAGGCCGATAGTGACTTTTTTAGAGTGCCTAAGGTTATTGAAAACAATGCCTAATTCAACTCATCCATTAATATCTATTAAAAAACTTACGAAAACCTATGTTTTAGGTGAACAAATAGTTAATGCACTTAAGGGTGTTTCATTAGATATTAATAAAGGAGAATATGTTGCATTAATGGGCCCTAGTGGTTCAGGAAAAAGTACATTAATGAATATTATGGGTTGCTTAGATTCTCCATCACAAGGCGAGTATTGGTTAAACCAAAATGAGGTTTCCAAGATGAGCGATTCTGAACTTAGCGGTGTACGAAACGAGGAGATAGGATTTGTGTTTCAAACATTCAATTTATTAAACCGTATGACCGCACTGGAAAATGTAGCATTGCCATTGGTATATTCCGGTGTTTCACGCAAAGATCGAGAAGAACGAGCTTCATTGGTTTTGGAGCGTGTTGGATTACAAGACCGTATGTTACATAAGCCTAATGAGCTTTCTGGTGGTCAACGTCAGCGTGTTGCTGTGGCACGGGCCCTTGTTAATAATCCGAATTTGTTATTGGCAGACGAGCCCACCGGTAATTTAGATACAAAAACGAGCCATGAAATAATGGCGTTATTTGAGGAAATCCACAATCAAGGAAATACAATTGTTTTAGTAACGCATGAAGAAGATATTGCCCAACATGCCAAATCTATTGTACGCTTACGAGACGGAATGATAGAAAAAGTGAATTAACCGTTGGTTAAAACATTTCTTTTTTTCATCTTGCAACTGAAAGTATATGATTCCAACTGCAATTTCTTGGTATTTTAAACAACGTCATGTTGAATTGTGGCGTCTAGCCATGGATGCAGAAAACCAGCAGCGCGAATTACTTGATTATTTTACTCGCATTTTAAGTCGAACAGAATATGGTGAGAAATATCAAATTAAAGCAGGTGATTTGTATGAGGAGTTCTCTCAAAAACTTCCAATTATTGGATATGAAGAATTAAAACCGTTTATCAAACGGTCTATGGATGGCGAAATAGGGTTAATTTGGCCTTCTGAAATCACGTGGTTTGCAAAAAGTTCAGGCACTACAAGTAATGAAAGTAAGTTTATTCCGATTACCTATGAGGCTATGGAATATACTCACTTCAAGGGTAGTAAAGAACCATTAACTCAGCATTTTCATTTTAATCCTAATTCACGTCTTTTTGAGGGCAAGGGATTGCTAATTGGTGGTTCAAACAACATTAGTCAAACCAATGAAAATGTATTTGTAGGTGATTTAAGTGCAGTGCTTATGGCTCATTTACCAAGCTGGGCAAATTGGAAAAGCACACCAGATATAGGAATTGCAACTTTACCAAATTGGGAAGAAAAACTTGAGCGTATGGCACATGCTACAAAGGATGAAAACGTAACAAGTATTAGTGGTGCCCCAACATGGACAATGGTATTAATTCAGCGAATTTTAGAAATTACAAAAGCGGATAACATTCATGAAGTTTGGCCAAATTTGGAATTGTTTATTCATGGTGGAATGAGCTTTGAACCCTACAAATCAATTTTTCAAAAGTTAGCACCTTCCCCCCAAATGCGTTATATCGAAACCTATAATGCAAGTGAGGGATTTTTTGGTGTTCAAGCTTATGAGCATCAGTCAGAGATGTTGTTAACAACGCATCACGGAGTATTTTACGAGTTTTATCCTGTAACAAAAGGCCCTGATTTTGCTATACCATTATGGGAAGTTGAACCGGGCATTCAATATGCAGTAGTTGTAACAAATAATAGTGGATTGTGGCGTTATGCTATTGGAGATACCATCATATTTACACAAACGCCGGATGCAAATTACGATGTTCCATATTTGTTTCGTTTCTCAGGTAGAACTAAACTCTTTATAAATGCTTTTGGAGAAGAGTTGATAATGGAAAATGCTGAAACTGCAGTTTCTTATGTTTCCGAAAAACTAAATCTTGAGTTGGTAGATTATACCGCAGCACCTTGTTTTGATAAAGGTCAAGAGGGACATGAATGGATTTTTGAATTTAAAGTGCCACCATCAAATGTAAATCAATTTCGCGATGAGTTAGACCTTGCTCTTAAATCTGTTAATAGCGATTATGAAGGTAAACGGGTAGGAGATTTATTAATGAAGCCTCCAAAAGTGATAATAGCCCCTAATTTAACCTTTCATAATTGGTTGAAAATAAAGGGAAAACTAGGTGGTCAAAACAAAGTTCCAAGACTGAGAAATGATAGACAAATAATTGAAGAAGTGTTAAGTTTACTTTAAATCAAATGGTTATTTTTGAAGACTTATGTATGGCAAGATTAAAGAACACTTGCAATCTGAGCTTCAACAAATTGAGGAAGCAGGGCTGCTAAAAAGAGAAAGAATTATCACAACGGAGCAAGATGCTGTTATTAAACTTGATTCAGGAGAAGAAGTAATAAATTTTTGTGCAAATAATTATCTTGGACTAAGTTCACACCCGCGTATTGTTGACGCTGCTAAAAAGGCAATAGATACACATGGTTATGGTATGTCAAGTGTTCGTTTTATTTGTGGTACTCAAGATATCCATAAAGAGTTAGAAAAGGCGATTGCTGATTTTTACGGTACGGAAGATACCATTTTGTATGCAGCAGCATTTGATGCAAATGGAGGAGTTTTTGAACCTTTATTTGGTCCCGAAGATGCTATAATTTCTGATTCGCTCAATCATGCTTCAATTATTGATGGTGTAAGATTGTGTAAAGCGAAGCGCTATCGTTATGAAAATAACAACATGGAGGATCTTGAAAAGCAGTTACAACAAGCCAATTCTGATGGCGCTAGATTTAAAATAGTTGTGACAGATGGGGTATTCTCAATGGATGGATATGTTGCCCAACTTGATAAAATTTCTGAGCTTGCTGACAAACACGATGCACTAGTAATGACTGATGAGTGCCATGCCGCTGGTTTTATAGGAGAGACGGGAAGAGGTGTTCCGGAATATTGTGGGGTTCATGGTAAAATAGATATTGTCACTGGTACCCTTGGAAAAGCACTCGGTGGCGCGATGGGAGGATATACAACAGGAAAGAAAGAGATTATTGAAATTTTACGTCAAAGAAGTAGACCATACTTGTTCTCAAACTCATTAGCTCCAAGTATTGTAGGTGCTAGTATTGAGGTATTTAAAATGTTAACAGAAACCACAGAATTACGCGATAAATTAGAGAGAAATGTGAAGCGATTTAAGACTGGTATGAAAGAGGCTGGTTTTGATTTTAAAGACGGTGATAGCGCAATTGTCCCAATTATGTTGTACGATGCTAAATTGAGTCAAACAATGGCTGATAAGTTGTTACAGGAAGGAATATATGTTATAGGTTTCTTTTATCCTGTTGTACCAAAAGAACAAGCAAGAATACGAGTACAACTTTCTGCTGGACACGAAGATGCTCACATTGACAAAGCTATTTCAGCATTTACTAAAATAGGCAAGGAGTTAGGTGTTATTTAATTCTCTTTAACAGGTTTTTTAAGCACTTTATAAAAAAAGTAAGCAGTTACTAAGGTTACAAAAACCTGTGTAGAAACCATTGTTATTATTGCTGAGGTGCTCATTTTATTTGTTTTTAAGTTTTCGTTTATTGTTAGCCATACGTACCAAAATTGCTAGGTAAATAAATAAACCTAACAGCATTAACTTGGCAAAGTATCTGTAAAAGATTGGGTTTAAATGCCACCCCTCTGCAATTGGGAATCCAGCTTTAATTATATCTCCTTCTTTAACAAGAATCTTATCACCAGGGTTAAATTCTTTATTTATTGTATCTCCGTCTATTGTTTTCAAGCGAATTATGGCCATTTGATCATTTTCTGAACCGTGGTCCACTGATAATATTGTTACCGATTTTTCCGATTCATACACACTGCTGAAAGGTGCTCGGTTATATTGAATATCGTTATCTGTTATTTGTCCAATAATACTACCATTATCAAACTCCCAAACTTCGGTAAATGCTTTTTCCCACTCACGGCCTTCCCATTTACTGCCTTTGGGTTGTGTCTTTGGTTGAATTAAGCTACCAATAAAAATTACTAATAATAAAACCGGAGTTACATATTTTAGTATTGGCTTGTAAATTTTAGGTAAACGAATATCAGCCCCATCTGTGATTTCTTTCCATCCTTTATCTATTCCAAAAACCCATGCAAATAATATAGTTTCTGCAAGTGCGAAAACTACTAAAACCACTGTTCCTGCCCAATAGTCATATTGGTCAAAAACACCTTGTTGAAAGAAGATAACTGTAGGTAAACCCATTATTAGAGTTACAATACCAAATGTTAGTGCTGATTTTTTTACGCTTTGACCAAATTCATCTTGCATGAATCCCATCCAAGGTGTTCCCATGGCAAGGGAGGAGGTGATTCCAGCAAAGAATAATAAGCCAAACCACATAAATCCGGATAATGTACTAAGGAATGGTCCCCACTTTCCAAATAAATAGGGCATAGTTTGGAATGCCATAGAGAATGATGCGTTTTCCTTAAGCCAATCTAGTCCTAAATATCCAACGGAAATTGGAATCACAATTGATGCACCCAAAACAATTTCTACAAATCCATTCATCCATCCTGCAGCCATAGCATTTAATGCAACGTCATCTTTTGGTTTTATATAGGCAGCGTAGCAATGAATTGTACCCATCCCTACAGATAAAGTAAAGAATATTTGTCCTGCAGCTGCAAGCCACACTTTTAAATCCCATAATGAGCTAAAATTTGGCTTCCAAAGGAAGTCCAAACCGGCGAAAGCATTACAATCTTCACACTCGGGGCTAGCACCACTATCGCCTAAAGTTAACCCTTTTATTGCGAGGAATATACCAAATAAAACAAGAAGGGGCATTCCAATTTTTGCTACCTTTTCAACCCCACCCTCTAAACCTTTTGATAAAATATATACATTAATGGCAAGACATAATATGTACAATACAACTGGTTGAAAAGGGATACCTAAAGTAGAGCCATCCATAGATATAAAGTCCCCGAAAAATCCAGCTATGCTATGTTGATTTAGGCCTTCAAATGATTGTCCTAACGAATGAAAAACATAACCAAGCGTCCAACTTTCAATAAAGCAATAGTATGCTGCAACGGCTACGTTGGTGAAAATTCCAAAAACTCCTAAGTATTTCCATAAGCGTTTCTTACCCATATCATCCATTATAAATGGCGTACAATGATTTCCTTTTTTACCACCGAATCGGCCTGTAGACCATTCAATCCATAACAAAGGAATGCCCATTAGAAAAAAGCACACTAAATATGGAATAATAAAGACTCCACCACCATTATTTACCGCTTGAACTGGGAATCTAAGAAAGTTACCTAATCCTACGGCATTTCCGGCCATTGCAAGAATAAGTCCAACTCGAGTTCCCCATGATTGATTGCTTGTCGACATGTAACTTCCGAAAATAGGAGAAAAAGGAAGAATGACAAAAATTCTCAATTAATTAAGTGTAAAAATCACAACTTAATTAACTGTTGTTAGGGTTTTATAATGAAGTTGATTTGGCGTTAGTGTTAATTGCCAATTTTTTGCCTCTAAAGTTCGCTTGTTGCCGAAACTTAGGAAGCATATTTTCGAATTGGTCAAGATATACACTTTGTTCACCATCACTAAGGGCTTCTTCGGGTTGGTTATGTACTTCAATGATTAATCCGTCTGCTCCAGCTGCCAGTCCAGCTAAACTGAGTGGTTCGATTAAATCTCGATTACCTGTTCCTTGTGATGGATCTAAAATAATAGGCAAATGGCTTAGTTGCTTAACCAAAGGAATTGCTGCAATATCTACGGTGTTACGAGTTGCTGTTTCAAATGTTCTAATTCCACGCTCACATAAAATTACTTGACTATTCCCGCTTGAAACAATATACTCTGCAGCAAGTAACCATTCTTCAACAGTGCTACTCATTCCTCTTTTTAATAATACTGGCTTCTTTATTTTACTAACTGCTTTCAATAGAGGATAATTTTGCATGTTGCGTGTACCTATTTGAAGTATATCTACATACTCATCAAACTCCTCTATTTTATCAATACTCATTATTTCAGAAACCACTGACATATTATGGTCATCTGCAGCTTTTCGAAGAAGTTGTAAGCCTTCCGTTTTTAAGCCTTGAAAGGAATAAGGACTTGTTCTTGGCTTATATGCACCTCCCCTTAGAAAACGAATCCCTTTTTTCTTTAAAAATTCAGTGATAGTGTATATTTGATCTTCGTTTTCAACCGCACATGGTCCTGCTATTAGAAGTATATCTTTACCCACTTCCGTGCCGTTGATATTGATTATCGTATCTGACTTCTGCCATTCGCGGCTAACGAGTTGATATGGCTTTCGAGAGTTCGACATTATCTAATAAACGAAAATGAATTAGTTTGGTTTGACGTAGGTGATTAATAATCTTGTTTTAGTGTGGTCTATTACACTTCTAGCGCCAATTACAGGTTGGTCTGAAGGTACTGCCAGGTATAAACCTAAATTTATATCTTCTTTATTAAAAAATTGTGCGTTGATGATATTTTGAAGATGTCTTGTGATGGTAAAAGTATAGGTGCCATTACTCCGATTGTAAGTTCCTCCATAATTGCTCGAACTAACGGCATCTTCAATTAAGAAATTTCTTTGTGAACCCTCCGTAAAAGGCTTAAATAAACTAAGTCTGGGAGCCGTGAAGAAATACTCATCAAAGTCTTTTGCTGAAAACTCAATTTCTGCCTTTTGAATGGAGATATTTCCATTTTTAGCCAAATTTAACAAATAGGGTATTTGAATTTCTGTTTTTACCCCACTTAACGCCTGTACATAGGTAGTAGTATAGTTTTCCTTTGGATTATCTAATTGAGTTTGGATTTCAGATTTGTATGGTCCAGTTTCGCCTCTGTTTATAACACTGCTTTTACCGCTAAATCCAAACATGAATGTTTGTGTATCTGAATAGTACAACAAAATTTTTGCTCTGTAAGAATTGGAAATAATATTAGTTAAATCCATAACAGCGAGTGATCCATTTCCTACTTTTGTGGAATTTGGTATTAAAGCTATTCCTTTTAAATGTGCATCCAAACCAGCATTAGTTTCATAAGCTTCTGAATCCATATTCATCAGAAACTTTGCGAAGTCAGTTGATAATTTAACTCTTAATCCTTTGTAGGGCGATAATTTTATATTGCGATACGGAAGTGAGTCTTTGTATTCGTTGATAAGTTGTCCGGTATATTGTGTAGCTAAATTTAGATCTAAAGGAAATGAATCTGTTTGATAATAAGTTTTAGCCGGATCAATATTTTCGGTTATTGGTGCGATGGTTATATTATGTATGTAATTTCTATCACCATAAAAATTAAGACCATCTACCGAGGGAATAAATAGTATTGCAGAATCTGGTTCAAGTGTATTTGGAAATTGGTTATTGGGCTCAACAATTGTTAGATCGGCATAAATACTAGCTTTACTATTACCAAATATTGGATCGTTTAGAGACCCGAGTAAGGCGTAACTTAAGCCATTGCCTGGTAATGAGTCCTCTTTAACGGTTTTAGTATGTAAAGTGAGTGTATCTGTTACAAAAATGGACATTTGTTGATTTCCATCTTGCCCTTCAATAATAATATTGCCTTCTTCTCGGGAACAACTTCCTAGAATAAGTAACGCAATGGATACTATGTTTGTTGCAAATCTGATTTTCACTGAGGAAATAGATTACGACATTAATTTTTCGTAGAATGAAACGTATTCTTCTTCTGTGTTTGTGTCACTATGCTTCATTACCAACTTACCATCCAAGTGAGACTCTACAGTTCTATGAGCTTCATCACAAGCGGTAACAATTCCATCTGCGTGTTGAATAGCACCTACGTGTATTTTGTTGATTGATGTATCACTGTAACATTCTAAACAGGCATCATCTATGCTGTTTAGGCTAGCTTTACGCACAAAATCATCTCCGAGCACACTATCACAATTTTCATGATAGACAGAGTATACTACTTTCGCATCTCTGAAAACAGGTTCATCCTTATAAATGGTTTTAAAATAAAGAGGAATTAAGCTGGTCATCCATCCTTGACAATGAATTATATCTGGAGCCCAACCTAATTTTTTCACAGTTTCCATAACACCTTTGCAAAAGAATATGGTTCGTTCATCATTGTCTTCAAAAAACTTACCATTTTCGTCATTATAAACGGCTTTTCTATGGAAGAAATCTTCGTTATCCAAGAAATAAACCTGCATTTTAGTATCTGGAACCGAGGCTACCTTAATTATTAAAGGATTGTCATTGTCATCTATTGAGATGTTAATTCCAGACAACCTTACAACTTCGTGTAATCGGTTTCTTCTTTCGTTAATAACGCCAAAACGAGGAACGAGAATACGGATTTCATTATCTTGTTCTTGTAAGGCTTGGGGTAGCATTCGAGCGATTGTTGCGAGTGGAGAGGTCTCAAGAAAGGGTGACATTTCGGAA
This sequence comes from Bacteroidota bacterium, assembly GCA_030834125.1. Lineage (GTDB taxonomy): Bacteria > Bacteroidota > Bacteroidia > NS11-12g > UBA955 > VMCP01. The sequence goes on from JAURFW010000003.1 coordinate 72,430, forward strand.
CTCACAAACAGAACTCTTTTTTTCTTTACTTCCATAATCTGCCTAATCTCTAAAAAGAAATAGAATACAAAATTAACGAAAAAAAATTGAATTTTCAAAACAAAACCAATCGTTGTGCCTTTATTTGTAGGGCTTTACGAATAAATGCACATCTTTTATACTAGAAGTAAACTTGAAAAGTTTTGTATTGAGAGCAGCGGTAGACTCTCATTTGTTCCCACAATGGGCGCATTGCATGATGGGCATATGAAATTAGTCCAATCAGCTAAAAAGGAAGGCTTCCTTGTTTTGGTGAGTATTTTTATTAACCCTAAGCAATTTAATAACCAAGATGACTTAAATAAATACCCAGTTAATTTAAGGGGTGATTTGGAGTTGTTATCTGGATATGAAGTAAATGCGGTTTTTATTCCCACTGCCACTGATGTTTATTCTGCAGATACTAATTTAACAATTGATTTGCCTACTGTGGCTTCAGTTTGGGAAGGTGCTTTTAGGGAAGGTCATTTTCAGGGTGTAGTAGATGTGTTGTCATCCTTTTATGATTTAATAAAACCAAAGAGCGTGTATTTTGGTCAAAAAGATTTGCAGCAATGTATGGTTGTGAAGGAAATGATGAAATCCAATTATCCCGAAATTGAATTTCACATGGTACCTACCCACAGAGAAGAATCTGGTTTGGCTTACAGTAGTAGAAATGAGAGATTGTCGAAGGCGGCAAGAAAGAAAGCTTCACAAATCTTCAGGACATTAAATAAATTAAAGGAGTGTTTTAACGAATCAACCTTAAAAAATGAAAAAGAGAATATTAATAATGCAGAAATTGAGATTGAATATTTAGAAAAAATATCACTTCCTAATATGGAAATTAATCAAAGTGATATAAAATCAGGAGCAATTATTTTTGCGGGTTATTTAGAAGGAGTACGATTAATTGACAATATTATTTTGGGTGAATTGGAGTCCTAATGTTTCTATAAATAGAATTTAAATTATTAAGATTTTATTCTTTTACTTTTGAGTCCACGATTAGTGTTACAGGACCATCGTTTAAAAGCTGAATTTTCATATCGGCGCCAAATTCTCCAGTTTTAATTGGGACATTAGTTTCTTGTTTCCACCTTTTAATAAATTGTTGATACATAGGGATAGCCTCTTCTGGCCTAGCTGCTTTGATGAACGAGGGTCTATTACCTTTTGCCGTTAATGCGTGCAGAGTAAACTGACTTACTAAGAGTAAAGATCCGTTATTTTCATTTAGGGAAAGGTTCATTTTCCCATTGGCATCGGAAAAGATTCTCATTTTATGAATTTTTCCAATTAACCAATCAATGTCTTCTTTATTATCATTTTCTTCAATGCCTAAAAAAACCAAAAGACCATTATCTATTTTAGAAAAAACTTGGTTATTAATGCTAACGGAGGCCTCTAATACTCGTTGAATAACTGCCCTCATTTAGATTGTTTCTTATTAAAGTTATTGCTAGCTACGGCTAATTCTATAACATTACCTCTTGAAATAAACTCTTTAAATTCCTGTGTAATTGACATGATCCAAAAATAATGACAAAAATCACAAGAAGTTCTTAAAGGTTTAGAATACTAATACCACTAAAAAAGGTCCCCCATTCTTATTTAAAATTCTTTTCATTTACCTCAAAGCGGTAATGATGTTCAATATTTGAAGGACTAGTACTTAATTCTATTAATGTTTTGTCCCAAGAATATTCAGATAGCCAATCTACACGGTGTGTATCCGGTAATACCTTTCTTGTAATTAACCAGTTTGCGAATATAATTCCAGGCATATCATCTAATGTAGGATCTCCGCCTAGGGAATTGCTTGTGTAAATCTGTAATGCAGATTGTGCTTCTATAAAAGTATCAATTTTAATCGAGTCGCCAAAATAATCCCAATAGTTTGTTTTTAAGTAAATAGTATCATCAGTGGTGTTGGCAACGTAATAATATCGGTCAGTATTTCCTTCACAGGAGGTACCTATTAACGCAATGACAATAAAAATAATTAGGTTAAATAAAAAAAGCCATGGGCGTTTGCTCATGGCCCAAAGATAGTATTTGTAATGAAATTAAACCCTAACGATTCAATACTAATTGTGAACGAAATAATGATCCATCACTAAGTTTACTTTCAATAATAAGCACTTGATTGGCAATGTTTTCTGGTACATTAATTCCAACAATATTCTTATTGGACAAAAATCACCATTTTAATATTATTTAATAACTTTAGACCAAAGGTTTTTACCGTCACTTCCTTTAACGGTAATTTTTAATTGCCTTTCTTTTCTTTTCCCAGTAACCTCAATTATTGCGTAGTTTCTCTCCCCAACCAAAGTACCTTCAATTCTAAAATCATTTTTCTCTTCGTTAGATGCATGAGAACCAGATGTAAGTGGTGAAACTGTGAGGTCGTAAATAGTTGGGTTGTTTTCTGATACTAATTTTGAAAATTCAGTGTGATGTCTATCCCCATTTAGAAAAACAACTCCGTTCACTTTTTCGGCGTAAATGTAGTCGATAATCTCTTGACGTTCTCTCTCAAATCCATAGTTAGTGTATGTTTCATAACATTCACAATTTGTTAGGAATTGACCTCCCAATACCACAAATTTATATGGGGCTTGACTTGCCACAAGTGCGTCTTTTAACCAACTAAGTTGTTCTTTACCCAAAATAGTTCTTTCGCCGGTTTTTCTATCGTTAACACTTCTATTATAACGATTGTCTAACAAAAAGAAATCGCAATCAGACCATTGGAAGTAGGTTGTAATTCCAGGAACTCCCTCAATCCCATAACTTGGGTTTGCCCAAAAGTTTGAAAACACCTCCTTTGATAATTCTTTATTCCAAAACGATCGATCGCTATTATTTGGTCCAAAGTCATGATCATCCCAGATAGCATAATTATGAGTTTTACCTAATAATTCTTGCATTTCAGGTAAAGAGCGGGTGTGAGTATTTCTGTAATACATTCCCGATTTAGTATTCCAATCCACTTCTCTGTAATACGTATTGTCGCCAGTCCATACCATAAAATCAGGGTTTTCATTTGCAATGGATTCAAAAATTTCATATCCCCCACCGTAAGGTTTTCCGGGCCTATCAGATAGAGAGTCATTTACATAAACACAACTGCCTGTTGCAAACTTAAAATTTGGTGGATCTGTGCGCCATTGCCATAATGTTTGAGTTTGAAAAGTTAACGTACGGTTTAATTCAATCTTTTTCCCATCTAGATAAACTTCATAGTTGTAATGTTTTCCTGCTTCTAAACTATCAGCAATCAATTTTGCAATGAAAGCATTTGTTTGGCTTGTGATAACCGATTTTGTCCAATGAGCTTCTTTGATATTTTCGGATTTATAGTACCTGAATTTAACAGAGTGAGATCCCTTGGTTTGCACCCACAAAGCAACTTCTTTGTAATCGCTGTATCCAACCATTGGACCACTTTGCAATAGTTGCAACTCTCTTTGGAACGATTGGTTTTGTGAATTAGTGTATCCACAAAAAACAAGGAATACGTAAAGTGCAAATGCATTTTTCATATTGCAAATTTAAGCATGGTGTTAATGATAAAATTGTAAAATAAGTACTCCTTCTATTATAAAAAAATTATTATTTAAAGTTGGCAGTTTTGGTCGATTTGAAAATTTATTCAACAGATATATTTGATAATCTCTTAACTATTTTCTAATTTGAGAATGTAAAGTTGATAATTCAACTGTTGTTTCACATTATAACCAAATTTACCATGAGTCAAAAAAAGCAAGACAAAGGAAAACTATTTCACAAATTACATCAACTACAAAAGCGAATGACACGTATGGAGGAGCATACAGGGCATAGCTCGGATAAAATGCGAATACGACAATGGAGAATAAATAATTTACTCGAGGCTGTTAAAGGCCGAGGAAAGCAATACGCTTAAATTATTATCATAACGAAAAAGGGCTCAGGCCCTTTTTTTTATGTCCGCAATACAATTAATTTGTTAAATGAAGTCATGGTTTTCTTTTAACTTAATTCTTGGGTTGTCAATTCTTCAAGTTCACGCCCAACCAAAGGATACGGATAGTCTTTTTTTTCGTAAGATTTTTAACGAGGCCTTATTAAGGGGGCATTCATATTCAAGGTTAGGCGAGTTATGTAAAAAGATTGGACCAAGGTTGAGCGGAAGTGATCAAACTGAAAAAGGCATTGATTGGGCTGTTGACATGTTAAGTTCCTATGATTTCGACTCTGTATACAAGCAGCCTACAATGGTGCCTAGGTGGCAACGTAATGGAAGATCTTATATGTATATTAAATCGCCCTTACTAACAAAGTTAATTAGTGGAACAGACTCTCAAAAAGCAAAAGCCAACTTAGAAATAAACAAGAAAGCATTTCCCCATTCGCCTAATCCAGAGTATGAATGCAAAAGCTATCTAAAATGGCTCGAAGGACAATCTTTTGACAAGACACAGGTACCTGTTACTTTAACTGCAATGGGAGGCAGTGTAGGCGGCACATTTATGGGTGATCTGGTAGTAGTTAGAAATAAACAAGAGTTAGATAGTTTAGGCACCAAAGGGTACTTAAAGGACAAAATGATATTATTAAACCGTGCTTTTGAGGAGGATAATATCAAAACATTTTTTTCGTATGGCTCTTGTGTAACACAAAGGGTCTACGGAGCTATTTGGGCTGCGCCTTATGGTGTTAAGGCTGTAGTTATTAGAAGTTTAAGCAATAGTTGTGACATGCATCCTCATACGGGTGTAACTTACTACGAAGATTCAATAATTAAAATACCTATTGCAGCAGTTTCCACTGCGACTGCTGATGCTTTATCCTATTTTTATTCCATTGAAGGACCGATGTGGGTAAATTTCGATTTAAAATGTGAGACACTTCCAGATAGATTAAGTGCTAATGTAATTGCAGAGATAAAAGGAAACCAGTTTTCGAATAGAATTATAGCGATGGGTGGTCATTTTGATAGTTGGGATGAAGGGGAAGGTGCACATGACGATGGAGCGGGAATAATGCACTGCTTTGAGGCGCTTAGGATATTAAAGAAAATTGGTTATAAACCAAGACACACAATTCGATGTGTTTTTTGGATTAACGAAGAAAATGGAATGCGGGGAGCTTTGAAATACGCTGAGCTTTCTGAGTTGAATAATGAGACTCATGTGGCAGCATTAGAGAGTGATAGGGGTGGTTTTACTCCAAGAGGGTTTGCAATGGATTCAGCATTGCTCTTTAGGACAAGAAACTATCAGGATTTACTACGCCCATATGGTATTTCAGAATTAGAATTTGGTGGTGGTGGTGTTGATATTGGTCCTTTAAAGAAACAAAACAAAAACACTCAACTTGTGGCACTTGTTCCAGATTCACAAAGATATTTTGACGTACACCATGCTGAAACTGATGTATTTGAAAACGTCAATAAACGCGAACTAGAATTGGGTGCAGCTGCAGTTTGCGTAGCTATTTATATAATGGATCAAGAGCTAGATTAACCAGCAATTGTAGGTTGCATATTTCCAAGCTCTTTCATCCATCTTACATGCGATTTAATTGAAAGCCAAAATGTAGGTATTTCGTTGTACTGGATATTATATTTAGCACAAACATCTTTCAAAATAGCATTAATTTTAGGGTAGTGAACATGAGAAATTTTTGGGAATAAGTGATGTTCAATTTGATAATTTAAACCACCCATAAACCATGTTGCAAATTTTGATTTTGTCGCAAAATTATTAGTAGTCATTATCTGATGAATAGCCCATTCGTTTTCGATTTTTTCATTGGCTATTTCAATTTCTTGGCCATTTTCAAATAACATACCTTCAACAGCGTGCGCCATTTGAAAAACAGTAGAAAGCAATAAACCCAGAGAAAAATGTAAAGTTATAAACAATAAGAAACCATGCACCCAACCAAATAAGTAAATTGGAATTATCACATGTAACGCGGTGTAAATTAACTTTAGACCCCAAAAACTAAGATGGTCTACAAATTTCATTTTTGGCATGGGTTGTTCGTTTACTTCACCTTTAAAATACTTAATGGTATCATTACCAAACAGCCACCAAATTGTCGAAATTCCGTAAAGTAAGAACATGTAAAGGTGCTGGTATTTATGGTACTTTTTGAAAGGTTGCGATGGACAATGTCTTAAAAATGGAGACTTTGCAATATCATCATCTAAACCATCGACATTAGTCCAGGTATGATGAAGAACATTGTGTTTAAATTTCCAAATTGGCGCATGAGAACCTAAAAGGCCTATACTATGTCCCATGAGTTTATTTACCCATGGTTTTGTTGAATAACTTCCGTGACATGCATCATGCATTACATTAAAACCGGTAAAAGCATGAAGAACACCAATCAATGCAAATATCAAGTAATTACACCACATTGGAAGTCCACCAAAAAATGCAAGCGCAAGTAAAGATGGCGGAAAAGCTAAGCCAATAAAGGTCTTGAACCAAAGTTTAATATTTCCAGTTTTCTTAATATTTTGAGATTTAAAATAATCTTCAACTCTGTTTCTGAGGGAAAAAAAGAATTCATTTCCGTTATTGCTGAAAGCAAGTTTAGATAATGCCATAAAGCAACAAATTTACAATTTTTACTGAATGTTCTGTTTAACTTAGGCTAAAATTAATTGTCATAATTTAGCACACTTGCAGTTAAATAAATGATATTCATCCCGAAGGCGGAGATTTAGAACTTTATTTTACACCTTCTAGTTGCCAATGGATGCTTGGAAAAGGGAATCATTTCTTCAAGCCCTATTACTGTAAATTGTACACCTCTTTCTTCCTTCTGGGTTTTGAGTTGGTTGATATATTCCATAAATGGGTTATCAACAAGCATACAATGTGAAAAGTCTACTATAATATTCTTTTTCGAGTCAATATCATCAAAAACCCCTTTAAACGTCAGGATGTTTGTGAATACGGCCGACTCAAATATTTTGATTCTAATGGTGGTACTATCGTTTTCTATAATTTCTCTTTTAGAGGTAAATAGTGATATTAATGGCACTCCTGAAAATAGGTGAAAGGTTAATTTAACCAGTATGCCTGAGGCCACACCCAATAGTAAGTCTGAAAAAAGAGTAACGAAAATGGTAATAAGGAAAATAGCTAGTTGTTCTTTACCTAAATGATATGTTTTAATAAATTCCTTAGGCGATGCTAGTCTAAAACCTGCAAAAATCAACAAAGCCGCCAGAGCGGCGTTTGGAATCATTTCAATAGCAGGAATTAGTAATAGCATACTGAATAAAAGAAAAACTCCATGAAAGAAATTTGCTGCTCTTGATTTCCCTCCGAAACCAATATTCGCAGAACTCCTGACAACCTCGCTTATCATAGGTAAACCGCCGAAAATAGCGCTTATTCCATTCCCAACACCTAATGCTTTTAGGTCACTATTGGGGTTGGTTTTTCGGTTTAAAGGGTCTAAATTGTCAATAGCTTTTACAGTTAGTAAGGACTCTAAACTATTAACAAACAAAAACATAAACACATACTTCCAGAAAAACCAAGCTCCAATCAATGTAAAGTTTGGTGCCCAATGAATAGATGACCAAAAATCCCCTATTTTCACTAGTGCGTAAGACGGCTCTTCAGTTTTTAAATGCCAAACCCAACCAAGTGGTACAGTAAGCAACAGAACAATCATGGGTGGTGGTATCTTTTTGAGTGGATTATTAGGCAGTAATGGAATAGCAAAAAGCACAATTAAACCAATTACCCCAATTGTAGCGATATGAGGATGTGCATTTTGTATAAACTTAGGAATATCTTTTATTAATTGAATTGATCCTTCGCCCTTGTAAGTTAAGGGATCATCCCCAAGCAGGACGGGTATTTGCTTAGCAATAATTATGATTCCTATTGCAGCAAGCATTCCGTGTATGGCTGAGTGCGGGAATAATTCTGCCAATGAGCCAAGTCTCATGTACCCTATTAAAATTTGTAAAGCACTCACTATCAACAATATTGCTGATAAGTGAGAAATGGCATTTGTGGGATGGTCAATTGCTGAAACCTCGTTTATTGCTGCTGCACAAATTGTTATTAACCCTGCAGCAGGTCCTTTAATGCTAAGAGGTGAAACCCTAGAAAACAGGCTTGTAATAAGACCACCTACAATCGCAGTAAAAATTCCCATTGCAGCAGGAAATCCACTAGCTTTAGCAATCCCTAAACTCAGTGGTAGTGCCAGTAAAAAAACTAAAAAACCCGCGTAAAAATCATTTTTAAAATAAGAAAAGAGATTTTGAGTTTTTTTCATCGAGTTAGACTATCTGGCAATAAGTTTATTGGGTTTATTTTAAATCAATTTGGAGCTGAAAATTACGTTTTACAATCAAACTTTAGATAAATAGGTATATTCAATGTTAGTTAATTTAATTCAGTGCGAAATTAATATTTGTCTAATCGAGACCATAAAGGAACAAAATAAAATGACTCTAAAGTTTCATAATTCGAATTGCTCCGCAAAAAATTTGTAAAAGCTAATCTGTCAATTATCAAAATCTAACGGTATATAGTTTTATTATTGATACATTATAAAACTGAAATCATTTAACATTGTTCTTATTGATATACCATGTTTTCGGAGAAGTTTAAAAAAAGGATAGAGATATTTGCTACCTATGCAGGCATTTCACTTTTTGTTATCCATTTTTTAATTATTCAAATAATAGATTTTGGCTATCTACCAATAGCCTATTTCCCAGAAAACCTTTTTGGGAACCCATTTGCTTCCTTATTTACTCCTTTTAGTATTTTGCTCGTTTATGAAGTCTATTTGTTGATCTATTATTTGCGAGAAAGCTATACCAAATCAGTTTCTAAACAGATAGAAATTATGGCTTTGATACTTCTTAGGAATAGCTTCAAAGACATAGGTAAACTGATGCAAGGACACACTAAATTATTAAACAGTGAATTGTTAAAAGATTTGATTGGATTTGTATTCTTATTATTGCTGTTATGGGCGTTTCACGCATTGAAAAAAGACAGAAAGGGTCCAAAATATAAACTATCAGACGAATTTGTATTATTAAAAAAGAGGCTGTCAATAGGATTATTTTGGATATTTATAGGACTTGCTGTCTTCTCTTTTGGCGATTGGTTTTTTGAATTAATAAACCACAGTAAAACGCCAATTTTACAAGATCCATCACATATTTTCTACAGTGAGTTCTTTACGTTGTTAACCTTTGTTGATGTTTTATTGTTACTTAGTAGCGCTCGTAATTTGGGGAATACTATTCTTGTTATTAGAAATTCTGGGTATGTATTGGCAACGCTCTTAATGAGAATTTCATTCAGCTTGGAAACCTGGGAGCGTATTTTGGCCGTATTAATGGGGGCTTCAATTGCGGCATTTATGCTATGGATTAGTGAGCGTGACGCATTTTATAAAAATCGTTAATGATAGAAAACTATTCCACAGTTTAAGTTTTGTTGAATCTTTAGAATCATATTAGTGAGACTCTATTCAAAAGAGAGCATTTTTTCAGGGTATTGATTAATTTGACCCCTATGGAAAAGAAAAGTCCTGTTTTTACAGACGATAAAAAAAATTACCTGATTGATATCGATGGAACAATTACAGATGATATTGCGAATGAGTTTCCAGAAGATATGAAATTGTGTAAGCCATATGAAGGGTCTTTAGAAATGATTAATTCCTGGTATGATGAAGGCCATATTATTACTTTTTTTACATCTAGAACCGACGAACATAGGGAGCTAACATTAAACTGGTTAAAGGACCATGGTTTTAAGTTTCATAATTTATTAATGAATAAACCGCGCGGAGGAAACTACCACTGGATTGATAACCACGTGGTACGAGCTACTCGATATGATGGTAAATGGGCGCCTTTAACAACAATAAACGCGAATATTCAGGTATTTGAAAAATGAGTTTTACACGTTATATAGTGGAATCTGATCATGAGAAAACGGTTTGGATGGATTGGAATTGGAATATCCATAGAGAAGACGATCTACCAGCGATTGAATATAAAGACGGAACCTTGATATGGTATCAGAATGGAGTAAAGCATAGAGAAGGTAATATGCCTGCAGTAGTATTTCAAGACGGTCATAAGGAATATTGGAAAAATGGAAAATTACATCGTGAAGATGGTCCGGCAATAATCAAATCTGACGGTGTAGAGTTTTATTATCGAGACGGTGAGGAATATCATCTAAAATCGAATTAATTTACATAATCAGTAACATCAATAACATCAAACAATTTGAGAATAATTTTGATCCAAGATTTTCGCTAATTGATAATCTAAGGATGATATTTTATTACCTAAATCATGGGTACAAAGTTTCACTACCACCTTATTGTATATGTTGGTCCATTCGGGATGATGGTTGAGCTCGCTTATTTCTTTTGCTGACTGACTCATAAATAACAGTGCATCGGAAAAGTTTTTAAAAACATAAGTTTTACATAGCTTATTGTTTTTTTCTAACCAGTCAATGTTATTTTCAGTTTTCATAAAAGAAAGGTATTATTTTTTGAAAAGACTTAAAACAGCCAATTTTAATTTAGTAGCCCCGGCAAGAATCGAACTTGCATCTAATGTTTAGGAAACATCTATTCTATCCATTGAACTACGGGGCCAAAGGACTGCAAAAATACAATTCTATAATCACTAGTAATACACAGAATTATTATTTTTCTGTTTTCTCGCAGCATGATTTGAAATTATCTAAAATGGCCTGCCACCCCATTTGTTGCATCTCGAGAGGGTTTTCGTTTTCATGTATCCATCCTGTCTCTCATTTTCCTCTGTTTTATTACAGCCAATTTGGATGCTACCAAGTATGCTTAAAATAGCGAATGGCAAGATTATTCTCTTTATGTTTTTATTTTGACGTTAAAATTTTGCGATTATTACAACTATCTAATTATTTGAATATATCCCTTAAAAATTGTGCCACTTTTTTTATTGGTTAAATGGTAATAATAAACACCATTAAATAGATCTTTTCCAGAATTATCAACTCCATTCCATTCATTATTATAGTTTTCGGAATAATAAACTCGGTTTCCTTGTCTGTCGGATATTACGAGTTGCCAAAAACCAGCATCGCCTAATGGAGAAATATCCCAATAATCATTTTTACCGTTATTGTCTGGGCTAATAATATTTTGAACTTTATAGTTTGGAGGGATAATTACTTTAACGCTGAACGTATCTTTATCTTGACAACCGTTCATATCAATTGCATCAACCCAATAGAGTGTGTCCTGAGTAGGATTAACCCATATTTCTGTGGCTGTATTATCTCCAATAATGGGTTCACCAAACCAATATTGGCTTGTTGTATTTATAACATATAAGTGAGCAGTTGTTCCTCTGTGAATAGTTGTATCTCTGAAACCTTTGATAGATTCGTCAAATCTTATAATAAGGAAGGTATCTGCAGCGTTACAACCTATGCTATCCTCTACAAATAATGTATATGTTCCGGGACCTAGGCCTTGAAACGAACTGTCTACTGTGGAAATATTATTCCAACTAATCTTTAAATCTTTTAGATTATGATTTGTTGTAAAATCTAATCTACCGGTGGTGTCATACCAGCACATTGTGTTATCAAACCGCAGAATATCGATCACTATTTCTTTGTTACTCTTTCTCACGAAAACACTTTGATTTTTATCCAAGGAACATCCGTCAGAAACATTAAAGAATAAAGTGGTTGTGATCGGAATATCAATTGTTGCAGAATCTATTATTTCATTACTATTCAGAAATAACCTTCTAATACTATCTAAACCACCAGAATGAGTGGCCCAAAATTTGAATGAATCGGACCTACACAAATCCGTATTTCTGTAATTTAATTGGAATGAAATACTATCTAGAAATTCTAGAACAAAAGAACCAGAGTCTGGATTTACACAATTGTCAGCAACATTGTATTTGAGATAATACGTTCCGGGTGATTTAGCTAACTCAAAACTATCTGAGTTTAATAATGGGTCATTCCATGTAACAATTCGATTAGCAATTCTACCTCCCTCTGTTTTGAGGTCAATATTCAGACTATTCCCGAAGCAGATGAATGTATCATTTGGTTTAGTGGTGCTAATATTGTTTGGAATGCTGATATAAATACTATCCTTAGCAGTATTTGAAGAACACCCATCTGTTAGTTCTGTTCGAATCCACTGACTGCTATCAATTGTATATTGAATGTTATTTGATGTTCCATTATTTGGATTCCAATTGAATGAATACTGGTTAGGTTTACCTCCTTTGGATATAGCATTTATTGTGATTAATTCACCTAAACAAGCCTGATTATTGTTTTGCGATAAATCTACTTCCAGTGAATCCAAAACAGAAACTTGCATTGAAACAGTATCTGGAATGGAACATCCGTCAGATACAATCACCGATACTAGACTTGTATCTGCAAATGATTGGCTAATGATGTTCGTATCTACTGCAGAAATATTCCACAAATACGAATAATTGTTTAAGCCTCCAGAAACAGAGGTTACAATTTTTGCTTCTGTTCCAAAACAAACAGTAGTATCTTGGGTTAGCATAGCTGCAATTGGATTTAACACATCAATATAAACGGTATCGTAGGACGTTTGATTCATACAAGCATCGTTAATCATGAATACTAATTGGCTATCGATTCTTGTTTTGCAATAGTTCGAACTTGAGTCGAATCCAGAAGGAAAGCCAAAGTATATTTCGGGAGGGTATACGTTTTGATATGATGGATCTATGTTTAATGAATCACCAAAACACAGAAATACAGTATCATTTAGTCCGAGATCAACAGTAGGGTTTTTGCGATGGAAATAATACTCAACTTTAAAGCCTCTCCCTACAACATAAGGATCTGAAAACTGTTTAAATACTAATGCTTCACAATTGAGAGTGATCCAATTTCCCCCGTTGGGTAGATTAGAACCTGTTAATCCTTTCCAAAGGTTAGCGGGATTTTCATTATTTGTATATATGTAAAGACTGTCGAACCCGTCTTCATAATCCAAATCTATAAATCTAAATGTAACCGAGTCAGCTCCTGGAACTTCTATAGTTTGAATAACTGTTTTTAGTCCTCCGTAATCACCCTCGCCACCGTCATCATAAACAAAGCCCATACATTGTTGAGCCGTATCAGTTCCTTCAAATGGAAGAATCACGGCAGAACAAATGTCTCGGCTGCTATCAACATGAACATATAAAGATTTGGTGAGTGTGTCGAATACTTGATTAAAGCAGCTTTCAACTCTCAAGGTGATATTATAATCTCCATAATTAGAGTAGCTGTGTTTGGGATGAGTAAGTGAGCTTGAATTACCATCTCCAAAATCCCAATTGCTAGAAATGTAGTTTTCAGATCTGTTAATAAAATCTAATGTATCTCCTATTTTACAAGCTAGAGTATCCCCTATAAAATCGGCGGTTACTTGGCTACTATCGTACTCATTACCAACTCCACAAACCCACCAAGCATTAGTAACAGCAATAACCTCCGGCGAGCATTGACCATATAAATCTGCAGCGCTTAAAATACTGTAGGTTCGGGCATCCGCGTAGGTTGATGAAGGGGTCAAGTAAACGGATAAGTTTCTGTAAGCAATTTTACCTGCTTTTGTGAAACCTAGGGAATCAATTTTATAATTATTTCCTACTTCATTGGTGCCAGAAACCCCATCCACTAAAAGGTAATACCAATAATTTTGAACACCGCTATTAATATGAACACCGCCATTATCGCCGGTTCCTGAATACCATTTAACACCTTTGTAATACTGTGGATCGTTATATGGGTTTGGGTTTGACATATCACGCAATCCATTACCGCTATTTGTGATGTCTTCTCCCATTTTCCATTCCCATTGGCTTGGACGGCTTCTTGCTTCTACACTTTGACCAAAAACATCGCTAAAACTTTCGTTTAATGCACCACTTTCATTTTTGTAGATTAGATTGGCTGTATTGGTTGTTACTGCATGGGCGATTTCATGTCCACAAACATCCAATGCCGTTAAAGGTTTAAAGTTTTTTCCATCGCCATAAGTCATGAATGATCCATTCCAAAAGGCGTTGTCATAATTTTGAGAGTAATGAACAAATGAATAAATTTTAGCTCCATTATTATCAAAACTATTTCGACTATGTTCAGATAGAAAATAATCATAAGTTTCCTCCGCACCCCAATGGGCATCTGTGGCTACCTCATCCTTTTGAGCATTTACATTATTCCAATCGTTATCACTATCAAAAAAATCTACAGCGTTAGCATAAGTTGTGCCTTGCTGCATATTAAATGTATATATGCCCTGGCCTCTGTTGTATTCTCTTAAAATAAATGTGTCCGTGGTGAGGCTATCAGTTTGAATATTTCTTTTACCACTATAGGCGGTATGTGCAGTTCCTGTAACTTCTGTATGATGAATAATTTCTTGCTCAGCCCAAACTTCACCGTTTTCCGCATTAACAAAAAACTCTTTTCCAAATAGTGGGGTTTCCGCTAGAATTCTGAACTTCCAGCAAAGTTGTTGATCCTCGGAGAGGTTAAAATTCTTGCCCACATAGAAAAGCTCTCCATTTGGCAAATACGAAGTATCGGGGTTATTGGTTAGCTCTCTAAGAAGCGAGTTCATCTTAGGATTTTCCCAATAAAAATTGGAAATTGTATCTAACCTTTTTAGTAGTGTTCTAAGAGCTTGGTTTGGTGAAAGGATTGAACTTCCTTTAAACCTATATTCGGGAATAATATCACCATTAATTCTAAATATTCCATTTTCATTTTTATGTATGATTGCGATACCTTGAAATGCTGGAATTCCCTTATAATTCTGCTGATAACGGACATGTATTTGTCCAATTTGATCATTAATTTTATTTACAGGGTTCCAGGTAATTAACTCACTAAATTGAGAAAGTTTATTTATTAATTGGCTAGGGTTTTCAGCTGGGAAAGCTGTTTTAAAATTAACAAGTTTTATCGTGTTTAAATCGGGATGTCGAAGTTCAATTATTTGTCCTCCCGAAATGTTAAAAATTGTAAAAAGTGCAATTATAAATCCCAGTTTTTTCATTGTGAGACAGCAATATACCCACTTTTTTTGTTATACTTCGTATTAACTAGGGATAGAAATGTGCTGTATAGGTAATTTGACACTTGGATTATGGGAGATGTAATACCTATGCTTTTGGTTTATTTTTGACGGGAATAAATGCAATCAAATCTTAAAAATTCGGGCGTGAAAGTATTAAAATGGATTTTTACGGCACTTATATTTTGGCCCGCATTTCACAGTATTAGTAGCGGAAATGATTTTGATATTTTTATCAGGGCCGCTTATGCTTTACATGATAGTGGTGAACTATACACAAAGCCTTTTGTAAATGGATTGTATTATTACTACTCACCCTTTTTCGCAATGCTTCTTCAGCCCTTTGTGTTTCTGCGCGAATGGCATTTTCCAAAAGAATCGATGCTTCCTGGCATTTCATATGCGCTAGTAGCCGTGAAAATAATATGGTCTACTCTAACTGTTATAATGATTGTTAGAATAATTAAGATAGTGTCTAATGAATTTGCAATTGAGCCATCACGGAAGAGAAATATTTTTTGGATTATTCTTATGCTTCTATGTTACAGGTGGTTTTGGATGAATCTCTGGTATGGACAGTTAACTATATTTTTATTATGGGTAATTCTTGAGTCTTTTTTGGGTAAACTTCAAAAAGGATGGCATTCCGGATTATTAATGGGGCTAGGAATTAATGTGAAAGTTATACCACTTTTCTTTATGGGGAAATACGGATTGGATCTTAACTACAAAGCAATTATAAACGTATTGATTTGGTTGATGTTATTTATTTTTATTCCCTTTATTTTTTATGATTTCGATTATATCAGTAAACAAACACTTAGTTGGTTAAATACAATCAATCCATTACAACAAAAACATGTTATTACAGTGGGCGAGGGTGGATTTGTTGATGTAGGTGCCTTAGTGGTAAAGTATTTCACTTCTTATAAAATCCCAACTGAACCAACGGTTTGCATTACAGAGTTAAGTCATAACTCCATATTTATTATAACTCAAATTATGAGGTTACTTCTTATTGTAGTGGTGGCTTTTTTGTATTTGAAAATTAAAAAGAGCAAGGGAATTCATCACGCTAACTTTTTATCAATAGCTGTTTTTTGTGCATCAATACCATTAATTTTTCCTCATCAACGCGATTATTCTTTTGCACTTTTAATTCCAAGTGTAGTTTATATGGTATACACTTTTATGCATAACAGATATTCAATGCATCCAATAATGTCCGGATTGACTTTCGTCGCTCTCATTATGCTAGGGAGTATGATTTTCTTTGAATTTTTCTCGCTCGATTTTCGTTATTGGATGTTAGGTGTTCGTCTACAAGGTCTAGGCGGCCTATTGTACTTTATCTGTTTCAGTGTATTCGTGTTTGGTTACACCAAAAAGGTTAAGTTAGAAGGTATAAACCAACTGTAATTGGTACTGACGAGGAGCGGAAAGGTCAGCAGGTCTGCCCATGTAAATTTGCTGAGAGATATTTCTTACTTGAGCATTAATTCGTACTTTTTCATTTAACTTTCTAGAAAGTCTTATATCAAAAACATGTCCATCAATTGCCCCATTTCGAAATTGATTTTTTGCACCTGGAATAAGTACATCATTTAAAAATGCGTTATCTACATTTTCAAAACCACTTGCGTAACGGTAGCTTATTCCAACACTATATTCTTTTACGTCTAACTGCAAATCAAACCTAATTATATGACGATTACGATACTTCATAAAATCAGTTTCATTGCTCCTAGTATTTGCAAATGTTACTGGACTAGTAAGGTTCATATAGGTAAAAGCGGAATCAGGTTGTAATACAGTTGGAATGCTATACGTGTATCCTCCAAACCATTTCAAAGAAGCTTGCTTTGTTAGGGGAATATTACCACCAGTCTCAATTTCTAACCCTATGATTTCTGATTCCGAAATGTTGAAACTTTTAAATCCAAAATTTGGGAAACCAATGTCTACGGCCCAGTTTCCAAAAGTGTATTCCATTAAATTGGTTAGACGAGTATAAAAACCAGCGACATCAAAATATCCTTGCAAATTTCCAACTTTTACACCTTGTTTAATTCCTAGTTCAATAGATTTTGATGATTCAGGTTCCAAATCAGGGTTAGGTAATACAGAAACTCCACCACTACTTGTTGCGGTAAACAGTTCGGCCATACTTGGGAATCGGTATCCTTCACCATAAGAGGCTCTTAAAAACGTACCCCTCGCTAATTGCTTGTTAATTCCAGCTCTAAAAACTGGTGTTGAACGTTCTTTATCATCCAATTTGAAATATTCAAATCTCGATCCACACTCAAATACCCACCCATTAGTTTTATAGTTAAACTGAAAATAACCGGCATGATTTTGAGCTTTATGAATTCCTCCAAATAAGGGGGATTCTGTTTTGGTATATGTATTAACAGTACCAATTGTCATCTTTAATCCTTTGCCAAAATAGCGTGCACTCCTCCATTCTGAATAATAGTAGTCACTCTTGTTATCTTGGTTATTATTTGGGTCTCCATTATCAATATCATTACTTACTCGGAAAAATCTATTTTGAAAAGTATGGTTCCAAACTTTTCCATTCCAAGATATTTTCGGGTCGATGTTGAATCTTCGTCCGAGGGTGATAGTTTTGCTATTGTTCTGAGTGTTATATCCGAAAGTATCGCTACGCCAAATCAAAAATGAACCACTTTCTCCTTTTTGGATTTGACCGCTAAGTTGAAGTTTTAATTCGGGCAAACGGTGTGGATTATAAATATATCGCGCACCTGTTCTAACTCTGTAGTCATGGTCGCTTTGTCTGTATCCATCATCGTTTAGCTGGTTCCATGTAACCATGTACGAGTGGTCTTTGATTTTCTCTCCATAATATCCATTAATACCATATTGTATCTGCCTCTTGTTTTGGAATTTATATCTATTAGGTACGTCATAAGTACCAGCAATAATATTAATCTCACCGATACCTTTTTCGGTTATTTCCTTAGTTCTTAAGTTAACCACTCCATTTAGAGCAGAAGATCCGTATACCACAGAGCCTGCACTTTTAATTACCTCAATATTTCCAATGGCTTCGGTAGGCAGGTAGCTAAAAGGAACAGATCCAGCATCACCCGTAATCATCGGCATTTCATCGACACAAACCATAACACGGCTTCCGGCACCATAACTCCAACCACTACCATTTCGAATGTTTATTTGGTCGTCATTTATGGTAATTCCCGAGACCTGTTGTAGCCCTGAAGTAAGGTTTGTAGTTATTTTATTTTCAACTATATAGGGTTTAAGTATAGATATTCCTAATACGTTGTTTTTTAATTTACTCTCTTCTTTATTTGATGAAACTACTACTGCGTCGAGGAATTCATAATTAGAGGAATCGGTAATTTTTTGCCCAAATATTGGGGATGTTAAACCAATAAGTGTGGAATACAGCGTAAACAATTTAAGATGATTCCTAAATTCCATGTAAATTCGTAGAATTAATACTAATCACAATGATACACAAGTTCTCATGGATTATGAGCATTTTTTGCTTGACTTTATTAGCAAAATCTGTCACCGCTCAAGATTGTACTCCTGATCAATCGCTGACCCAGCCGGGTACATTGCCAATTACATTGCCTTCTGGGGAAGTGGATGTTGATTACAACGAAAGTATTACGGTTATGCTTTTTTCAGATACCATGGTATCTATACAAGGGCAAACTGTTAATGCTGCAATTGACTCAATGGTTATTACAGATTGTTTAGGTCTTCCTGACGGTTTTACATATGCATGTAAAGATAACAATTGTACTTTTTTACCGCTTACATTAAGCTGCATAACAATGAAGGGAAAAACTTCAAATGGTGGCATGTATCCTTTAGAAATTCCAGTGATTATTTATGCTAAAGCATTTGGTTTTCCATTGTCTCAAGCGGATACCATTAGAAGTTACTCATTATTTATTATAGGAGGGACCAACAATACTGCAGCAATTGTAAATTCAAATACTAGAATACTTCCGAATCCAGCTAAAGATAAGGTTAATATTTTCACAAAAAATGAACCAGAGTTATTTAACTCAATGGGTCAAAGGGTTTTTGCAGATATTACAAAAGAAAATGAAGGAAATTATTCAATTTTATTGAATGGTATTGCGACAGGGATTTACTATGTTAGAACAGAGGAATTTTCGGAGAGGTTAGTAGTTGAATAATGTCTGAAGTTGCTTTTTATGGGGAAATTCCCAAATCAAAAGCTGAAATCCCGGCGTTGGTAATTTCTGGGATTGGTGTTTTAGTGATTTTTGCATTTCATTATGGATTTTTTGGTTGGTTAGGTGGGGGACTAGCATTGTTTGTTGGTTTTACGCTGTTATTTGCAATTTATCAAAAAAGAAAAGGTGATTATTTCTTTAAAGTAGATGATGAAGGTGTTTCTTGGAGAGAACATATATTTTCTAGTTATAAATATATTCCTTGGCAATACATTCAACGAATTGATTACCTAAATTTTGAAATAAACTTTATGCTCAAAGAAACTGCTCAGGTTGTTTCTTTTGCAACAAGTGGGCTTAGTGAGGAAGACACTGAAAAAATGAAGAAAGCCATATCTGACACCCTAAAAAACAGAATAGAAAACGAGAAATAGTAATGAGTTTTAAGCCAAATTTTGATTTTATAGAAGAATTAAAGTGGAGGGGTTTATTGCACGACGCCATTCCAGGAACAGAAGAATTACTTAATAGAGAAAGAGTTACAGCGTATATTGGGTTTGATCCAACTGCAGATTCTCTGCATATTGGTAACATGGTGCCAATTATGTTATTGACTTTGTTTCAGAAAGCCGGTCATAAACCGTTGGTTTTAATTGGTGGTGCTACTGGAATGGTAGGTGATCCTAGTGGAAAAAGTGCTGAAAGAAAACTATTAGATTGGGAGTCCCTTCAGAGGAATCTAGAGGGTCAAAAAAACCAATTAATGAAATTTTTAGATTTTAATGATTCTGAAAATGGAGCAGAGGTAGTGAACAACTATGATTGGTTTAAAGATTGGGGTTTTCTTGACTTTATTAGAGATGTGGGTAAGCATATAACAGTAAGTTATATGATGGGGAAAGATAGTGTTAAGAATCGTTTAGAGGCTGGTGGTCTATCTTTTACTGAATTTTCTTATCAGTTAGTTCAGGGTTACGATTTCTATCATTTGTATACTGAAAAAGGATGTAAATTACAGATGGGTGGTAGCGATCAATGGGGAAATATTACAACTGGAACAGAGTTAATAAGAAGAAAAGATTCAGGAGAAGCATTTGCTATAACCGCTCCTTTGATTACAAAATCAGATGGTAGTAAATTTGGTAAATCAGAAGGAGGGAATGTGTGGTTGGATCCAGATAAGACATCCGCATTTGCGTTCTATCAGTTCTGGTTGAATGTGGCCGATGAAGATGCTTCAAAGTTCATCAAGATTTATTCATTAAAAACCAGACCGGAAATCGAAGAGATTATTAATAATCATCAAGGCCAAGAATATTTAAGAGGTCTTCAAAAGGCTTTAGCAGAGGAAATGACTATACGTGTTCATGGGGAAGAGGCCTTAAAACTTGCGGAAAAAGCTACTCAAGTATTTTTTGGAAAAGGAAGCGCTGAAGATTTGTCTGCATTGAATGAGCCAACATTAAAAGCATCTTTAGAGGGAATGGAAAAGTTTGAAGTTGCTAAAGAAAAGCTTGAAAAAGGAACGAATATTTTAGACTTGCTTGCTGTTGAAACAAGTATTTTTCCATCAAAAGGTGAGGCTAGAAAAATGATAGCTGCAAATGGATTTTCTATCAACAAGGAAAAGTTTACAAATGTTGATGGAACAATAAATATGAGCGCTGCACTGCATGAGAGATATGTGATCTTGCAAAAGGGAAAGAAGAATTATTTTGTGATTGAACTTATTTAAAAAGTAAATCATTCGAATTTAGCGTCTGTCGGTTGTATCTTTGAGATATGAAAGGGATAGTTTTAGCCGGTGGTTCAGGTACTCGCTTATATCCACTAACTATGGCGGTTAGTAAGCAGTTAATGCCGGTATACGATAAGCCCATGATATATTATCCATTGTCAGTACTGATGATGGCAGGAATTAAAGAGATATTAATTATTTCCACTCCTCAAGACTTACCAAATTTTGAAAAATTATTGGGAGATGGTTCTAGAATTGGTTGCAAATTTGAGTATTGTGTTCAGCCAACACCCGATGGGCTAGCTCAAGCATTTGTATTGGGGGAAGATTTTATTGGAGATGATTCAGTTGCATTAGTATTAGGAGATAATATATTTTATGGATCTAATCTGAATCAGATTTTACAAGGATGCAGAAAATTTGAAGGTGGTATTGTTTTCGCTTATCACGTTTCTGATCCAGAGCGTTACGGAGTAGTAGAATTTGATGAAAATTTGAAGGCATTAAGTATTGAAGAAAAACCGCAAAAGCCTAAATCCAGTTTCGCTGTACCGGGTCTTTATTTTTATGACAATCAAGTGGTAGAAATGGCCAAAAACCTAAAACCATCAGAACGAGGAGAATTAGAAATAACAGATATCAACAGGATGTATCTGGAAATGGGTGAGTTAGAGGTGAGAACTATGAGTAGAGGTACTGCTTGGCTGGACACAGGCACTTTTAGTTCTTTGATGCAAGCTGGTCAGTTTGTTGAGACCATTGAAGAACGTCAAGGAATGAAGATTGGTTGTATAGAAGAAATTGCTTGGCGGCAAGGGTTTATAACAACCGAACAATTGGTGGAAATTGCACAACCTCTGAAAAAAAGTGGCTACGGTGATTATTTGGAGAAAATTACAACACTTCAAACATATTAATTTTAACAAATGAATAATCGAATTTTAGCTATAAAGAATAAAATTCAAAAACTCTTAGAAGAGAATGCTGAATATCGGTTAAATAATAACAACTTGAAGTTGGAATTGGAAATGCTCCAATCTCAAAAGGAAAATATTATTGGAAACAAACTAGAAGTAAATTCACAAGATTTTAGTTCGGATGAAATTCAATTATTAAATAGTCAATTAGAAAGAAAACAAGCGCTATTAGAAGAATCTGATGATCAACTTAGAGAGTTAAAAATTAGAATTAGTGAGTTGGAAGAAGAAAATATATTGAAAGAGAACACGTTAGAGATTCAAAAAAATACAATAAACGATTTAAAGGAACAGAATAAATTGATTAAACTTGCAAAAGAAATGTCGGAAGAGTCAACGGATAATCATGACTTAAAAATCAAGATTAATGAATTGATACGAGACATTGACAGGTGCATTGATTTGCTAAACGAATAAATATTATAAATGGAAAGCAACCCAACTGTAGTTTTAACCGTAGAAATTGATGGAAAACCCATGAGACTTCGTGTGGTTGAAGCGGATAAAGACGCGGTAATTGGTGCTGCTGAATTACTAAATAAAAGGATTGAAGGGTTTAAAAGATTTGGTACAAGTGATCCCATGGATAGAATGTCATGGGCAGCATTAGATCTTGCTGGCGATGTATATCGCGGAAAAACGCAAGAAAATAATGTTCAACGTGCTCAGTCAACACCCCAAACAGATTTAAATTCTTCCAATAATTCATTATTGGAAGAGTTAGAGTCTATGTTGAAAGATTTTTAGTATTCATTCGTTCAAATTGATGCTCCAGCAAAAATAAAAAAGGAGTATTATGGAAGTATTATTAATTATTGCAGGCTTAGTAGGTGGAATCATACTGGGTTATGTATTGTTTGTTGCTTCAAGAAAAAAGCAACTAGAAAAGGAGAAAGAGAGAATTCTTGACGAAGCCAAATCTCAGGGTGAGAACTTGAAAAAAGATCGAATTTTGGAGGCCAAAGAAAAGTATATGCAACTTCGTTCAGAGTATGAGAAGGAGGCAAATAAGAGAAATCAAGAACTCTCTAGTTCAGAAAATCGATTAAGACAAAAAGAACAATCCTTAGATGACAAAATCAAAAATCTCAAGCAAAAAGAAGATGAAATAATTCAGAAGTCAGAGAGGTTAGATGTCCAAATGGATTCTTATAAAAATCGAGAGAAAGAGATTAGCGAATTACGTGAGCAGCAGATTAAGCAGTTAGAAAGTATTTCAGGTTTGTCTCAAGATGAGGCTAAAGAAAAAATGATGGAAACCATCAAGGCAAAAATGCATACTGAAGGCCTGAGTCTTGCTAAAACTATTGTGGAAGAGGCAAAACTTGGTGCTACAAGAGAGGCAAAAAGAATTGTTCTACAGACTATTCAGCGGACTGCGGCGGAATTAGCAATTGACAACACTGTTACGGCATTCCCACTTGAGTCGGATGATGTAAAAGGTAGAATTATTGGTAGAGAAGGAAGAAATATTAAAGCATTTGAAGCAGCAACTGGAGTCGAAATCTTAATTGATGATACACCAGAAACAATAGTTTTAAGTTGTTATGACCCAATTAGAAGAGAAGTTGCTCGTGTGGCACTAGAGCGCCTTATCCGCGACGGTAGAATACACCCAGCAAGAATCGAGGAGGTTGTAGAAAAAACTAAAAAGCAAATTGAAGAAGAGGTAATTGAATGGGGAGAAAGAACGGTGGTTGATTTAGGTATTACAGGTCTTCACCCTGAATTGATTCGATATGTTGGTAGAATGCGTTTTAGAAGTTCATATGGGCAAAATCTATTAAAACATAGCAGGGAAGTTGCACGTTTGTGTGCAACCATGGCTGCAGAGATGGGCTTAAATGTTAAATTAGCTAAACGCGCCGGACTACTTCATGATATAGGTAAATGTCCAGATAATGATGAAGAAACACCACACGCATTATTGGGTATGAAACTATGTGAAAAGTTTGGAGAACACCCAGAGGTTTGTAATGCTGTAGGTGCGCACCACGATGAAATTGAAATGACAAGCTTATTAAGTCCTGTTATACAGGCATGTGATGCAATTAGTGGTTCAAGACCAGGTGCGCGTAGAGGCGATGATCAGTATGTAGAGCGAATTAAGGAAATGGAAAATATGGCTTTGAGCTATCCAGGAGTAGAGAAAGCATTCGCTATTCAAGCAGGTCGTGAGTTAAGAATTATTATGGGTGCCGAGAAAACAAATGATGATCAGGCAGATACACTTGCTTTTGAGCTGTCTAATCGTATTATGACCGAAATGCGTTATCCCGGGCAAGTAAAAATCACGGTTATTCGAGAGAAGCGCTCAGTTGGAGTGGCAAAATAAAAATTAAAATCTATTTAAAAAGGCCGGTTTACCGGCCTTTTTTATTTGCAATTACCATAGTACTTTTGATTCGTGTCGGGAAAATTAAGCGTAGTAGCTACTCCAATTGGCAATCTTAGTGATTTTTCATTTCGAGCAATTGAGGTATTAAAGGAAGCAAACAAGGTTGTTGCTGAAGATACTCGAACTTCAAAGAAATTATTAAATCATTATGAAATTAATACTCCTCTTGAGAGTTATCATTTACATAATGAACATGGAAAGGTAGTTCGTTTAGTGGAGCAAATGATAGATGGCGTACACATAGCTTTAATTTCAGATGCGGGAACACCTGCAATTTCAGATCCCGGATATTTATTGGTTCGAGAGGCATTAGAAAATAATATTGAAGTTTGTGTAATTCCAGGTGCCACAGCATTTATTCCGGCTCTTGTAAAAAGTGGTTTTGCCTTGCACAGGTTTTTGTTTGAAGGTTTTCTTCCTCCCAAAAAAGGACGTCACACGAAAATTTTAGAGTGGTCCGATGCTGATGTAACGATAGTATTTTATGAAAGTCCGCATAAACTTTTGAAAACGTTAAAAGCAATTGGTGAGGTTTCCACGGAGAATCGAAGAGTTAGTGTTTCTAGAGAATTAACTAAGTTGTATGAAGAAACCGTAACAGGAACATTAAGTTGTGTAATTGATCACTTTGAAAGCCATGCTCCAAAAGGGGAATTTGTGGTAGTTTTGGAGGGTAAAAATTATTCTGAAGAATATGCAAAACGCAAAATGGAATCCGAATAATTGGCCTACTTGGCTATTAATTCTTTCTCCAGGACTGTTATTTTTATTGGCATGGGTACCAATCTCAATAACTCCATTATTATGGTTAGCTTTTGTTCCAATTATTGTGTTGGTTCAACGGTTTCAACTTGAAAAACGCTGGAAATACTACGGATCATTATATCTCTCCTTATTTGTTTGGAACATTTTAACTACATGGTGGGTGTATTTTGCTTCACCTTCTGGTGCGATATTCATGTTGATACTCAATTCACTATTTATGCTTACACCCTTTATAATATTTAGGTTTACTACTACTTTAAAATGGACCTATCGTGCAATGTTATTTATTGGGTTTTGGATGTTATATGAGTATGGTCATCATAGATGGGATTTAAGTTGGCCGTGGTTGGCTTTGGGTAATGGTTATTCCGGTATGCCTTTCCTAGTTCAATGGTTTGAATTTACTGGTACTCAGGGTGGAACATTACTTACATTGCTTATTAATTTTTTGGTTTTTGCATACTTCCATCAAGATCATAAGAAGTATTTAATATTTGCTTCTATAATTGTAGGTTTTATTGTTATAGTATCTTCTATTTTAATATTTAGGGTAAACATTGAAGAAGGCAAACCCATAAATGTTGCCGTTCTACAGCCAAGTTTTGATCCTTGGAATGAAAAGTTTATAAGATCTTCTCAAGAATTGAATGCTGAGATGGTGGAAATTTCACTAACAGCAATAGATTCTAAAACGGATTGGCTTTTGTGGCCAGAAACAGCATTAGCACAAAGTATAAATATAAGTGATTTGCAATCTACCCAGAGGTTAGCATTTGTTAAGCAATTACAAAATAATAAATCGCCAAAATTAAAACTATTAACCGGGATGACCGCTTTGGAATATTATCAATCGGCTACAAAACCCAATAGAAGTGTAAGACGAACGGCTTACGATGATAATTTGTGGTATAACATTTATAATTCGGCTCTTTTTATAGATACTAATAATGAGATTGATTATTACCATAAAAGTAAATTAGTTCCTGGGACTGAGCAAATGCCATTTATCCAAACCTTTCCCTTTCTTGAAAAGTTGGCCTTATCTCTCGATGAAAACAGTATAACGGGTAGTTTAGGGGTTATGGATAGCGCGAAAGCATTGGGTAATAAAGAAAAAGTAGCTCCGATAATTTGTTATGAAAGCATTTATGGAGATTATGTAAATGAGTTTGTTAAAGATGGTGCACAATGGTTAGGTGTGATTACAAATGATGCCTGGTGGAATAAAACGCCGGGATATAAACAACACTTTTCATATTCGTTATTACGATGTATAGAACAACGAAAATGGTTAGCAAGATCTGCGAATACAGGTACTAGTGCATTTATTGATCCTTTGGGTAATATTTACCAAGAAACAGGGTGGTACGAAAAAACATGTATTCAGCAAAAGATATTTGCCAATAATTCTAGAACACTTTATTCTAGATTAGGAGATTCTTGGGTGCTAATAATAAGCTTGGGTTTACTTATGATTATTTCAGGTATTAGAAGTCTTTTTGGCTAGTTCAAGTTGCCAATTCCAAGCATCTTTCATCATATTGCTTAAGTTACGGTGAGCCTTCCAGCCTAGGATATTTTCAACTTTATTAGTTTCAGCCCAAACTTTTACAACATCCCCACTGCGTCTTGGACCAATTTTATAGGGTACTTTGATTTGGTTTATTTCTTCAAATGTGTTGATTACTTCAAGGACGCTGCTGCCTTTACCTGTGCCAATGTTAAAGACTTCAAAAGATCCTAATTGTTGATTACCAATTAGTCTTTCAACAGCTTTTACGTGTGCTTCTGCTAAGTCCATAACGTGAATATAATCGCGGATGCAAGTTCCGTCGGTTGTATCATAATCACCTCCAAAAACTGTAAGTTCTTTTCTAATTCCTGCAACTGTTTGAGTTAGATATGGAATTAGGTTATTTGGTATTCCCAATGGAAGCTCGCCAATTTTTCCTGTTGGGTGTGCCCCGATTGGATTAAAATATCTAAGGCATTGAGTATTGCACCAACTTGCGTTATCACGAAGAATACGCTCACCCATTTGTTTTGTAGCGCCATATGGTGACTCTGCTTCTTTCATTGGTGTAATCTCTAATACCGGTACTTGGTTAGGCTCACCATATACAGTGCAACTACTGGAGAATACAACAGAATTCACGTTATAAGCTTTCATAGTTTCTAATACTGTAATTAATCCACCCATATTGTTTTTATAATATTTTAGAGGAAATTCTACAGACTCCCCAACGGCCTTGAATGCAGCAAAATGAATTACCGCGCTTATTTCGTGGTCTTCAAATATTTTTGATAAAAATGGAAATTCAGAAATATCACTTTGATAGAATGCTGGACTGTAACCAATTAGTTCTTCTATTCCTTGTAGAGCACTGATTTCTGAATTACTAAGATTATCTACAATAATTGGTTCAAATCCAGCCTCGTGTAAACAAACTACCGTGTGTGAGCCAATAAAACCTAATCCTCCCGTTACTAAAACTTTATTTCTCATCTTTTAAACAAATAACTTTATTATCATCTGTCAATCTATATTTTTCATTTGTTACTGAACATATGCCAAAACCTTCTTCGTTGAAGCTTAGTTTTTGTCCATTTTTACTCATCCAACCAATAATTCTCATTGGTACGCCAACAACCATGGCGAAAGGGGGTACGTCTTTGTTTACAACGGTTCCTGCCCCAATAAAGGAATATTCACCCAAAGTAACGCCACATACAATGGTGGCATTAGCACCAACACTGCAACCTCGTTTGAGTATTGTGTTTTTAAACTCGTCTTTACGTTCAACAAATGCTCTTGGATTGGTTACATTGGTAAACACCATAGAAGGGCCTAAAAAGCAATCATCTTCCACTTCAACATTAGAGTAAACACTAACATTATTTTGAATTTTAACACCATTACCAATTTTTACGCTGTTATCTATGTATACGTTTTGTCCAAAATTACATCTTTCACCGATAATAGCCGTAGACATAACATGTGAGAAATGCCAAATTTTAGTGCCATTTCCAATTTGTGCGCCTTTATCAATTATTGATGTTTCGTGAACAAAAAACTTATTCATGGTTCGAAGTTAGTATTTATAGATTTTTTTATAATGAGGATTTTTGAATTGAAAAAAAAATAGGGAACTCTTTAATGAGCTCCCTATTTTCATTTATGTCTAGTTTATCTTAATAAGTTAATTTAAACTCTACTCGTCTATTTATAGATCTACCTTTACTGGTTTTATTGTCGGCGATAGGCATCTCTTGACCATATCCCACAGATTTTAGTCTATTAGCATCAAAGCCTTTACCTTTCAAATATTCGGCAACTGCATCTGCTCTTTCTTGACTTAAGGTTTTGTTTGCATCCGCACTACCCACATTGTCTGTGTGTCCTTGGATTTCAACAAATGCTTCAGGATATTCATTTAAAATATCTACCAACTTATCCAAGTTTTTGTATGATGAAGACTTCAATGTAGCTTTTCCATTATCGAAATAGATACCATCTGCAGACTTCTTAATTGCTGCGATAACTTTTTCCTCAATTACAGGGCAACCTTTTGTTTCAACAGTACCAGGTTTGTCTACACAACGATCGATGTTATCAAATACACCATCACCGTCAGAGTCAGGGCAACCTTCACTTTCAATAGTACCTGGCTTATCTACACACTTGTCATCGATATCTGCAACGCCGTCTCCGTCAGTATCAGGACAACCTTTCAACGCAACGGGGCCAGCAACAGCAGGACAACGATCTTCTTTATCAGATACACCGTCACCATCACTATCAGGGCAA
The DNA here is from genome assembly GCA_030834125.1 of Bacteroidota bacterium. Taxonomy (GTDB): domain Bacteria; phylum Bacteroidota; class Bacteroidia; order NS11-12g; family UBA955; genus VMCP01. Next base: position 101,492 of record JAURFW010000003.1, read on the forward strand.
CCGTTGAATTTAGCTAAACCTTTTTCTGTAGGACAAGCATCTAACTTATCAGGAATACTATCATTGTCAGTGTCTGGGCAACCTTTAAATTCAGGTAGACCTGGTACTTCCATACAGTCGTCGTCTGCATCCAATACACCATCATTATCTGTATCAGCAGGACAACCTAAACTGTCAACAAATCTTCTGTATTTCTCAGGAGTGTTTTTACATTTATCGTATTTGTTAGGTACACCGTCTTCGTCAGAATCACGAAGTTTTCTTGGTCCACCACCCATACTTTCTCCGATTGCATATGAAACTCCAATTGAATGAAAACCCCACATGTCATTAGTTCTCCAAAGACCATGAACCAAATCTTGAGTTGGATTTGGATCTTCACGATTTGCGCCATCCCATCGGTCATTCCAAGTATATGTCATTGTATAGCTCCATTGAAGCGCTAATGCATCATTTAGGAAGAATTTAAATCCTAGACCTCCTTGAAATGCAGCCCCTAAATCTGTAACTGTATTCTTAACTTCTTTGAAACCACCAATGGAATCGTCCCAATGTTGAGCAGCTGTGTATGGATATTCACCCCATCTGATAGTTGAGTGAACGTAATACAAACCTACTCCACCATAAATATAAGGCGCGAAACGAGAATCTTCAGATAAGAGCAGTCCGTTATTCAATTTATAACGAGCTCCTAATGTGAAATCCGTTGTGTTCGCTCTAAAGCTTCTGAAAAGAATATCGTTCATTTGAACGAAGTTTCTGATGTCTTGTGTAAAACCAACATCACCCATAGTTAGGCTGGCTGTTGCGTCTATTGAAGGGCTTAAGTAATAAGCAAAGGTTAGTCCACCGCCTTGGTAAATAGGCTTTTTCGCAAAAAACAAGGATGAACCCATGTCACCCAAATACTCTCTAAGGCCAAAGCTCGCTTCCAAACTATGTGTTCCTGGTGCTTGTGCCAACGATGTTGAGGCAGTTGCTAAAGCACATACAGAAAGCAGTGTGGTTTTCAGGTAGTTTTTAATCATATTCCGTCCAATTTAATTGTGTGTTGATAGATATATTTAGTGATTGACAAATATAAGAAACTCCACTTGAAAAAAAAGTTTTTCAAGAAATTTTGCACATTTCATTTGAAATGTGACTTAGGACTAATGAAAATTAAAAAAATAATCAGTTGTACACTTGCAGAATATTGCCTGTTTTGCTGATGTAATACTGTGCTAATCTGCCCTGAGACGGCCCTTTAATAGGGAAACCACTGTAAGTATATTTGCTTTCACAGCATTCAATAAAAGTGGTGGAATTACTGAATTGGCCACACATTAACTGGATGTTTATAGAGTCTACCCAAATGTGAGAGCATTTTTTTGTAGGATTATGCGCACAAGTGCGTTCGAATGCATACCACTGATCATCATAATCGTGAATAATTAAAACCCCTTTAACGCCTCCTTCAATATATGCGTGTGTACCCACATTATTTAAATGTTGATAGCTAGCTAAGTTTAAATCTATGTAGGCATTTATTAATCCTCGTGGAATATTTTCGGTTACTTGTTGAGAATCGTTACACCCAAAAAGGAGAATTGATAAGGCTAAAAACGAATAGGAGATATTTTTATTCTTAATCTTCATATGAATAAAATCCACGACCAGTTTTTCTTCCGTGAAATCCTGCATCAACTTTTTGTTTTTGAATACGAGATGGACGGAATTTTGAATCGTAACCAAATTGCTCATACATAGATGAAGTAACAGAGAAGTTAGTTTCTACCCCAATAAGATCCATTAAGCGAAAAGGACCCATTTTAAAACCAGTTGATTCTAAAAGACGGTCAATGGTTTCTAAATCCGCCACGTTTTCTTCTAATGCTTTAAGACTTTCTACATAAAAATGTCTTGCTACTCGATTAACTATGAATCCTGGTGAATCTTCTGCGTAAACGGCAGTTTTACTTAAAGATTTGGCCCAATTAAAAGCTTTTTCAGCAATATTATTATTTGTGGCAGCACCTTTAATAATTTCTACTAGCTTCATTATATGCGCCGGATTAAAAAAGTGTACTCCAACAACCCTTTCTGGATAATTTAATCCTCTAGAAATTTGTGTTATTGGTATAGAAGAAGTATTGGTAGCAAAAATACAATCTGCAGAATTTTGTTCCTCTAAATTTTTAAATAATTCCCTCTTTATTTCAAGTTTTTCAACAATTGCTTCAAGGATGATATCTGCCTTGATTTCTGAAAATTGAGAACTGTATTTAAGCCTATTCTGACAATGGTTAATTTCCTGAACAGTTATTTTTCCGCGTGTTAAACCTTTTTCAAATAGTGAATCGACTTGTTTTTTACTCTTAGCAAGCACTTCTTCACTTAAATCGTAAACCAACACTTCGTATCCGGCTTTTACACTGGCATAGGCAATTCCTGATCCCATTACTCCGGCTCCAATAATTGCTACCTTTTTCATTACAACAAAGTTAACGAGACTTTATCCAACTTTGTGGATTTAACTTATTTTGTCCTTTCCAAACTTGGAATTGTAAAATGGTTTTATCATCGCCGTCTGTCATTACCTGACCTAAAACATCACCTGTTTTAATTAATTGACCCTTATTTACGCTCACTGATTCTAGTCGAGAATAAACGGTAAAATATTCACCGTGATTAAGCAGAACAGCCTCACCCTGACCTGGAATTGATAGAATACTACTTACAGTTCCGTTAAACACCGCATTTACTGAAGTTCCTTTATTGGTGGTAATGTCTATACCATTATTCTGAATTTGGATTCCTTTAAATTCTGGATGTTGATGAGTACCGAATGATTGTGAAATAAAGCCTGTTTTCAATGGCCATGGTAATCCTCCGGCATTCTTTTCAAATTGATCACTTAATTTCCTTGCTTCTGGTGTTATTGCTGATGCAGAATTTGTATTATTTTCTTTGTTCCTTCTTGCTTGACGACGTTTTTCGGCTGCAATTTCTTTCTCAATGGCCTTTTTTATAGCACTATTGAGTTGAGCCATTTGTTTTTGTTTTGTTCGTATTTGCTTTATTAAATCATCTTCCTTTGCGGCTAATTCAGTTACCATAGACTCCTTGGTTTTTATGTCTCCTTGGAGATTCATTTTTTCTGATTCTCTTTGTCCTAGTAAAATAAGCTTATCTTGTTTTATTTTATTTAGAAGGGTAATTGAATTACTTATTTTTTGTTGTTGATCAGAAATCTGAGCAATTTGAAATCTTCGGTAATCAGATAATTTTCTTAAATATTTCCAGCGCCTAATAGCTTGACGTAAGTTGTCAGATGAGAACACAAAAGCGATTTCTCGGCCACTTTTTCGAGTTTTATATGCTTTAATTATAGTCTCATTGAGCTTTAATTTTTCCTTGTCTAACTCATATTTCAATGTATCTAATTGTTCCGTACGAATACTAATTTCTTGTTCGGTAGCGACGATTTCAGCCTGAATGCTCCTAATTAGTTCTTCTCTTTGTTGGATTACTTTTTTAATTGTTGTTAATTGATGTAAAGTAGCCTTTTTCTTTCTGGTGGTGTTTTTTAATATTTTTTGGGATTGTGCAAGTTCTCTCTCTACACGCTTTCTCTTTGCTTCTAGTTGTTTACGTGATTGAGCATGAATATTTCCGGCAATTGCAAAAAATAATAGTGCAAAAATTATTTTCGATATAGAAATTCTAAAGGTTCGATTTCTCATACCCATCTGGAATAGAAAACGGGTACGAAGTTATCTTATTGAATCGAGCAGTTCTTAACTCAAATTTTATTCGTCCCATCAATTGGTCATTTTGAATTAATTTAGCAATGCTTAAACTAGGAATTGGGAATTCCTCATTATTATTATCTCGTTCTGGATAGTTAAACGTTAAAGTAATTGGGAGTTTTACTTCTTTATTGTTTGTAGAGGTTTCAAATTCAAACGACTGACTATCAATAAATAAATTGCTTAAATGTGCATAGTAATAAATATGAGATGGCAAGCTGTCCTTTTTATTTTGATATTCAAATGAGTCATTATAGATATTACCATCCCATTTAATTTGGTCAGATATAGGATTTCCAATAAACAGCAGATCTTGAATGTTTCTAAAAAGGTTTGGAAGTGGAATCCCAATATTATTTACTGTTGATAAGGGATAATAGCGACTATTTATATGATCTAGAATATGAATAGAGTCTTTTGTAACAATACCAGTTGCTAATTTGAAAAATGCCACCGAAGCCGTAAACCAGATAATACTGTCCCTTTTCATTCTTACGTTCATGCTTATGGTTTCGTTAAATGCCATACCATCAGTTATCTCAGTGTCGTAACGGGCACTTAAGTATTCCCAACTAATATTGCTCTTGTTTTGATTTGAGGAATTTAAAATATCATTCTGATTTTTCTCATTGGTGGATATTGCTATTTCTTCAACAACCATAACATCAGTTGGTTTTGGTTTGGCTGATTTACACGCAACCCCTAAAAAGGCTATTGAGGTAATTATAAGTCCATTTCTCATATTAATTTATTTGTTCTATTAACCAATGGTATTGTTGAGGAGAATTTTGCAAATCACGAATCCATGAATCTTTGTACGGAAGAGCAACATTATGTTTTTTGGCGTAATATATTGCAGGTTCAATGAGGTACAATGAAGGAAGATTTTTTGAGTTGATTAGAGTTATCCAAAAACTACCATCTTCCTTGTTTTCAAATAGTTTCATTATAGCCTCAATTTCTATGGGTGTTTCCACATAGAATGGAAATAACATTTCAATATCCTCCTTTATTTTTCGAAGATTCAACTGATTTTTGAAATGAGTCTCTAGCGTCAATAAAAACAACCAAGATTCATATCCACTCGGATCTTCATTAACTGTATACCATACAATTTTGTTGGCTTTAATTAAATTTCCCCTTGTAGCAGCGCTTGCAGAAGTTATCTTGTAAATCTCAGGTCTTAATTCAGCAGGTATTACTAAATAACCTAAGCTATCGGAAAATGAGTTAAACATTTCATTTTCCATCCCTTCTACCCATTTAAGCAATTCAGCAGCATATTTATCACTTGAAGAAATCTGCAATAACTTTTCATCAATATTAATAGATTCAGTTGGATTTAATGACTCCAACATTCTTTGATATTCTTGTATATAGGGGTAGTCCCGAACAAGTTGTGCAAGTTCATTTTCTGCTTGCTGATTTTGCCCAAGGAATTTCTGACATTCAAATCTGATTTTTGAAATATAAGAAGACGGTCCAAATTGTTCTATCCAATGTTCGGTTAAATTCAACATATCGGGAATGGCAGCTCTTTCTTTACAATTTTGTATAGCAGCAATATAACGGGAGGGTCTTCTTGGTTCTTTTGAAATTAGATTTTGGTGAATAATCCAAGCTTCTTCAAACTGTCTATTGATTTCCAACAATCGTATTTTTTGATATAAATAATATGTGTTAGAACCATGTGCAGAAAGTGCTTTTTCAATATGGAATAAACCCTGTTGAGTTTTACCTAGTTGTTCGTAGATGCAGGCTAATCGATATTGAGCAGCACTGTTAGTGTCCTGCTTGGATAGAATTTCTTGATAAACTGGAATTGCTTTTTCCCATTGATGTAATAAATAATAAGTTTCTGCTTTATGGAAAAACTCAGATACCGTTGTATTGTTATTTGAAAAGGATTGGGCTTTAATAGAGGAAGTGACAATTAAAAATCCTGCAATTGAGGCAATCTTAATTACTTCATTACGGTATAGTCGCCTATACTGTATTCCTTTGGATTTCCATTTAAGCATACGTGGTTACCTATCATTGAATTTTCACAATTGAAATTTATCAATTCACAATTTTCTTGAATGATAGTGTTACGAATAACGGAATTTTCTATGGTAGATTCGTTGCCGATGCTTACAAATGGACCAATTTCACAATTTTTCAGAGAAACATCCTCTCCAATAAAGCATGGTTGATGGATAGTTACATTTTCACCAAAATTTGATGCGTCGGTTTGAAATAATTCCAACTTGTTTGCCAAAACTCTTTGATTTGTGTGCACTGTTGCTGCATAGTTGCCGCAATCAAGCCATTCATTTACCTTTCCAGGAACAAATTGAAGACCTTTATTCTTCATATTTTCCATGGCATTTGTAAGTTGGTATTCTCCCTTCTCCTTTATGTCGTTATCAATTAAATACTGTAATTCATTACGTAAATTTTCTCCGTCTTTGAAATAATAAATTCCAATAATAGCAAGGTCGGAAACAAATTCTTTTGGCTTTTCAATGAAATCAGTGATTACATTGTTTTCATCATATTTTACTACACCAAAAGAGCTCGGGTTATCTACTCTTTCAACCCAAATTACTCCATCCTTAGATTTGTCAAGATTGAAGTCTGCTCTAAACAAAGTATCGGAAAAAGCAACAATAACATCACCTTTTAAACATTCTTTTGCACATAAAATTGCATGACCAGTACCTTCAGCCGTTTCTTGATGGAAAATTTTTCCTTGTGCACCAACGCTTTCTGCAATTTTTAATAATTCAGATTCTGTCTCTTTCCCAAAATCCCCGATAACAAATCCAATTTCATTGATGTTTTCGCCACAAACATTAGCAATATCTTCGATTAACCAATTAACAATAGATTTTCCCGCAACTTTTAGTAATGGTTTAGGAGTGGTGAGTGTATGAGGTCTCATACGTTTTCCCATTCCGGCCATAGGTATAATTAAATTCATGAACTTTATTTTTTCTTAAAAAGGATTGCAAAAATAAGGTAATGTTTATTAAAAAATAGTGATTCTAAAGTTATTTGCCGCTGCTTCCATAACCTCCGCTGCCTCTTTTTGTATCATTTAAATCGGTTACAGTTTTCCACTGTATTTGCTCGTGTTTGGCAACGACCATTTGGGCTATCCGCTCAGAGTGCTTAATTATGAAAGGCTCCGAACCGTGATTAATCAGCAATACTTTTATTTCACCTCTGTAGTCAGCGTCTATAGTGCCTGGGCTGTTTAATACAGTTATTCCGTGCTTTAAGGCTAAGCCACTTCTAGGGCGCACTTGTGCTTCATATCCTTCAGTTAATTCCATAAATAAACCCGTTGGAACTAGAATTCTATCTCCTGGATTTAGAATAATATCTGCCTCAAGGTTTGCATGTAAGTCCATTCCTGCAGAGGCTACTGTTTGATATTTAGGTAAAGGATTATTACTCTTATTGATGACTTTTATTCTTAACATGGGGAATGATTTTTTTATCTAACAAATAAACGAAAAGGCCAAAACTTAGTGGAATGATTATTCTCATCCAAACCCCATAATTAATTGTTGACAATGTGTTTAACCAAAAACCGAGAACAAAGGCAATACCAATAATAATTGTAATTAAGGTCAAATTATAGGGTATTGGATAGTATTTTTTTGAAAGAATATAGCCTACCACAACCATACTAGAATATGCCAATAAAGTAGCAATTGCTGAACCCACAAATCCCATCCTTGGAATTAGTAAATAATTTAGAATGATGGTAAGAACTGCTCCGAAAATTGCGGGCATTGCACCAATTTTGGTATGTCCTGATACTTTGTACCAAACTGATAAAGTGTAATAAACCCCCAAAAACAAATTTGCCGCTAATAATATGGGAACAATTTTCATTCCATTCGGATGAAGAAAATAATCTGGGTTTCTTATTAATAGTGGTGCTAGATAAGGAATAATTGCTACTGTAAAAACAAAAATGAAGGATATAACATACACAAAATATTTCATTACATAAGCATAGGATTCTTTGGCATCGAGCTTCTTAGATTGTTCAAAGAAAAAAGGCTCAACTGCAAATCTAAATGCTTGAACAAATAATGTGAGAACTAAACTCAATTTATAAAAGGCATTATAAATTGAAACTTCATAATCTGCTGTGAGCTCTGGTAATAATTTCTTTAATAATACCCTGTCAAAGGTTTCATTAATCATACCTGCTAAACCAATAAATATCAAAGGATATGAATATTTCAGCATTCTTTTTAATAGTTTAAAATCAATACCTAGTTTGATTTGCAACATGCTTTTATATAATAGAGGTAATGTTATACTACTAGCAATTAGGTTAGAAATAAAAATCCAAGAAACCTGATTCACAGAATTATACCATCTAACGGCAAAACCTACGCCGTTTTCTGCAAGTTTTGGAACAATTATGAGAAAAAATATATTCGCGCCGACATTTATAAAGATATTAGTGAGTTTTATAAAGGCGAACTTCCATGGTTTTTTTTCTTGACGAAGTTTGGCAAAACCAATTGCAGTAATTGCATCAATTGCTAAAATCATTGTAAACCAAAGTGCATATTCTGGATGGTTAGGGTAACCAATGCCATACATTATATCCGGAGCGAACCATCGAGAAATAATTACCCAGATAAAACCCGAAATTATTAGAAAGTTTACCGCTGTTGAAAACACTTTTGGAGCATCCCCAGTTTTTTGAGAAAAGTGAAAGTAAGCGGTTTCTAAACCAAGTCCAAAAAACACAGAAAATAGACTTGCCCATCCAAACATTACACCAACAACACCAAAATCTGCAACTTCAGCTAAATAAGCAGTATAAAGTGGTACGAGTAAATAATTTATCAGTCGACCCACCATGGTGCTAAGTCCATAAATTGCAGTTTGTGAGGCTAATTTTTTTATGGTCGACATTTAAAACAAAGGTAGTAATTAATTTACTCCGTTAACGGTGCTAAGGTACTCAGAGGACATAGGCCCGAGGTTAAATAATAAATCTAATATGCTTACAGGCTGTCTAAAACCATATCTATCCTCAAATACTTGATAATAAGGAGATACTTCAGGTTTGATTTTCTGTTGTTGGCTAATTTTTATACTTTTACCCCCTAAGTAAAGATTAATAATTTCAAGAAGTGATTGCGATAATTCTCCAATTGTTTCCAGTTTTAAATCTAGAATCTCATGTAGCCGGTAATCGTAATATTCATAAAATGGCGATTTTCCATATGCCGTTTTCCATGCGTTTTTATGTTCAGCTACCCATTTATGGTTATAGCTAATTTTACGTTTCGCTGGTGTTTCGATTCTATAATCGTGTTGTATTGGAATTTGAAGCTTTTGTAATGAGTTTGGTCCTGCAATCCAGTAAAAATTTAATGTATCATCCGCATTTAACCAACAATTTGCCTTTTGTGATGCCAAGTACCAATCAAGGTTGGGTATTATATTTGGGATTATTAAACCTTTCATCTAATAATTTTTGCTGTCAATAGGTCTTTGCAATTTTCTAGAATTTTGTTGATAGTTATGTTGAAATTTGGATGGATTTTATAACCGGCAATCTCTGTTAATGGAACCAGAACAAAGTTGCGATTTTGAATTTCAGGGTGAGGAATTTGAATCTCATTGGTGCTCAAGCATAAATTATCATAGAAAAGCATGTCGATATCGATGGTTCTGGGCCCCCATTTTTCATATCTTTTTCTTCCTAGTGATTTCTCGATATCCAAAAATTTACGCATTACTATTAAAGGTGAAAACGGCGTGGAAATTTCAAATACCTGATTATAAAAGTCGGGTTGATCTTCTTTACCCCATGCCTTGGTTCTGTATATTGACGATACTCTTCCAATATATCCCACATTGCTTTCACATAACATTATAGCTTTCGATAAAAGCTCAATGGAATTGCCCTGATTACTTCCAGTTCCTACATAAACTTGGTGCAAAAGTCCCATACTGCGAAGTTATATTTCCTATTTGGCATTTAATCGATTATCTGAAAATGAAACGTATGTTCCCGATATATTTGTAGTTATGAAATATCTGTTTGCAGTATTATTTAGTTGTTTAGTCATTAATTCATCATATGGACAACAAAAAATCAATACCTATGGCGATTATAAGTCAGAACATTGGGTATTGAGAAAGTATGAGAATGATCCATTGAATACTCGTCATTACACCTTTGAGAATGGTTTAACATTGATCACATCGGAGAATCCGCGTTCTCCTCGCGTTTACACTATGATTGCAGTTAAAACAGGTTCTAAAAACGACCCAGCAGCTCATACGGGTTTAGCACATTATCTAGAACATCTTTTATTTAAAGGTACCCAAAAATATGGTACATCAGACTATCAAACAGAGAAGTTATATTTAGAACAAATAGACTCACTTTATGAAGTTTACAACCATCAAACGACTGATTCTCTGCGTAAAATTACATATCACTTTATAGATAGCATAAGTTACATAGCATCAAAATATGCAATTGCTAATGAATACGATAAAATGTGTCAGGCGATTGGAGCAAAGGGAACCAATGCCTTTACTTCCAATGAGATGACTGTTTATATCAACGATATACCTTCAAATTCTATTGATAAATGGACTAAATTAGAGGGAGAGCGTTTTCATAATCCAGTTTTTAGATTGTTTCATACTGAGTTGGAAGCCGTTTACGAGGAGAAAAATATCAGCATTGATAGAGATATGAGTCAAGTGTGGGAGCAAATGAATGCAGAAATGTTTAAAAAGCACAACTACGGATTACAAACTACTATTGGTACTATTGAACATTTGAAGAACCCCTCAATTAAAGCAATTCGCGAATATTACAATACTTACTATGTCCCCAATAATATGTCTGTTATTGTTTCGGGGGATATAAACTCGGACAGCGTAGCTCAATGGGTTTATGAGAATTTTTCTCATTTAAAACCACATGATGTTCCAAAGTATTCTTTTGACTTTGAAGCACCCAGAAACGTAGAAAGAAAAATTGACATATATGGTCCCAATCAAGAAATGATTATGGTTGGATACCGTATAGACGGAATGGCTAGTAAACAAGTTCAAGTAGCGAAGATGATTGAACTAATTTTAAATAATGCTAAGGCTGGTTTAATGGATTTGAATTTGGTGAAGGCTCAAAAAGTACAAGGCGCTGCAGCATTTATAAGTGAGATGAAAGATTATTCTCAATTCATTCTATACGGTACTCCAAAATCTGAGCAGACTTTAGATTCCGTGAAGACATTGCTTCTAAATGAAATTGAAAAATTAAAGACTGGAGAATTCGATGAAAGTTTAATCAAGGCAATTGTATTAAATAAAGAGCTCGAACAAATTGAAGAATGGAAGAAGAACTCAAATAGGTGTTCATTTATAATGGAATCATTTGTTAATGAGATTCCCTACCATAAGGCAGTTAACTCTTTTATTGAAATTGGTGAGGTAACTAAAGAAGATATTATACGGGTTGCTAACGAAATTTTTGGTAACGATAGAATTGCTGTATACAAACATAAAGGTGAAACTCCTGAACGTGAAAAAGTTGTAAAGCCTACAATAAATCCGGTAGAGTTGAATCGTGATAAATCTAGTGATTTTATAAATAATTGGGTAAGCATTCCTGTAGAAAAAATTAGTCCTGTTTATTTTGATCCAAATTCCGTAACTCAAGATAAATTCAAGGGAACAAGATTTCTTTATGTTAAAAATGAAGAAAATAGATTGTTCAATCTGCAATTTCAAATTGCTTTTGGTTCATTGCATGATAACAAGTTAAGTCTGTTATCTGAACTAATGCAACTTTTAGGTACAAATGAAATGACTAATGCAGAAATTTCAAATAAACTGTATGCCTTAGGTTGTGATTTTAGATTTGGAGTGGGTGAGGAAAGGTCAACATTAAGCATTTCAGGTCCAAAGGAGAATTTTAAAGCTGCGACAGAGATAATCACGCAATGGTTTAATAATCCAAAATGGAATCAAGAAGTATTGGAGGCGGTTAAGCAAGCGGAGCTTATGAGTAGACAAAATTACCTTACGAATCCACAGTATTTGGGTTATGCATTATCGGAGTGGGCACTTTACGGAAAAAACAATCATTTAACTCGAGGACTGACAAACGGCAAATTAAAGTCTGTAGATCTGGATGACTTGAAAGCGTTACATGAAAATTTAATGAAGGCAAAAACATTTATTACTTATTTTGGCCCTGATAGTATTGAAAATATTCAAACATTTATGAAGGGGTTGAATTGGACTTCTCGAAAGAAAGAATATAAGTTGAAATACCCTTTGGTATTAGAACCTAAAACCTATAAAAACCGAAAAGTATTTTTTGTCAATTTTCCAATGGTTCAAGCAAATGTTTATTGGTTATCTTCTGAAAAACAGTCATATGATTTAACCTTCAATGCAAAAGTTAATTCATTTAACCAGTACTTTGGTGGTGATATGAGTAGTGTGGTCTTTCAAACCATACGTGAATCTAAAGCACTAGCCTACAGTACAAATGCCTATTATTCAACACCATCAATACCACAAGAGAAATTCTATACTTTTAAAGCATTTGTGGGAACACAATCTGATAAATTTCATGAGGCAATTTCAGGTATGGATAGTTTATTTCAAAGTATTCCTGACGAACCAAAAATTTTCGAGATGTCAAAACAGTCTTTATTGACATCTATAGAATCTAATCGAAGTATTCCTGAAAATGCTATTAGTACATTCTTAACTTATGAGAGATTTGCAATTTTAGATCAAAAACCGGTTAAAGTTCAGTATGATGTTATTAAGCAAACTAGCATGAACGTCATTTTAGAATTTCACAATAAGTTCATTAAAAGTACTCAAAAAAGTATGGCAATTGTAGGAAGCCTAGAGCGAATTTCTAAAGAAGATTTGGAAAGATATGGTGATTTGGAGATATTGAAACCAGAAGAATTATTTGGTTTCTAGAGTGGAAATTTTCGTTTTTAATTTCTTCTTATCAAAGGTTTTGAAAATCTAATATGAAGATGGAATATTTATTAAGACTTCAAGTGGTATACTGGGTTATTCGTACTTAATATTTATAATAGATTTCAATAATTATAATATTCTTTTTTACAGTCTATGTTAAAATAGTGTAAATTAAATATAATAGAACATGTTATATCCATAAAACGCTGTTTTTGAGGGATTAATGGAAACGCATTATTAGTTGTTATAAATACAATATATACAATCAATTACATTTATAAATAAGTGAAATTCTCTTGATTAGTGACTTTTGGATACAAAAATCATAAAGTACAGGTATATTACAAGATGACGTTAAATGTATAATTTGATTTTACTTTTAATTCGTTCAATACCAGTAAATAAAGGCACTTTAGCTGTTTATTTATCTTTGTTATATAAAAATCAGTAAAAAAATACTTTTGAAAAAGTAAAAATATTCGACTTTGATAAAAAAATAAATAGTACATTGCACAATAGATCTTACTAAATAGTTAATCAATTATGAAAAAAACATTACAAAAACTTCCAGTATTGGGTCTAATCGGGTTGGGCTTGTTTACGGTTGATTCCGTTAAAGCTCAGGTTGATTCTGACACAATCAAGGTCGGTGAAGTAACAGTTACTGCTACCGGTCTTACCATGGATGCCCGGAAAACAGGTTTTGGTGTTTCTCAAATTAAGAGTAAAAACATTCAAACCTCGGGTGAAAGTGGTCTTATTCAAGCCATGACAGGAAAAGCGTCGAATGTCCAAATTACACGTTCAACGGGAGATCCTGGAGCTGGTGCTTACATTCAAATTCGTGGCCAAAACACAATTACAGGTTCCAACCAACCGCTTATTGTTGTTGACGGTGTTCCAGTGAGCAATTCTTCTATAGGAGGAGATGTTGATGGTGTTGTTCAGCAGTCTCGTTTGAACGATATTAACCCAGCAGACATTGCAGACATACAGATTCTTAAAGGGGCTGCTGCTGCTGCAATTTGGGGAACTCGTGCTGCTAATGGTGTAATTATGATTACCACCAAGAAAGGTAAATCAGGATTGAACATTGAATTCTCAAGTCAATTAGCAATTGATCAAGTAAACCGTGAATATACAAAGCAAGATAAATACGGTCAGGGATCATACGGGAATTCAGCTAGAAATCATCCGTTGAGTTGGGGTGATAGAATTGCTGATCGTTCAGGTACAGATGTAGTGGATGAAACTGGTGCTTATTTTTTAGCTGATGATGGCACTAAAATTTATCCAATTGTTACTAAAGGTGATAAAACTACATTTAATGATGTAAATAGAAATCAGGTATTCCGTAATGGTACCACTTGGAACAATAATCTTTCTATTTCTTCAGCGAATGAAAAAGGAGGAGTTTATTTCTCAGTTTCAGATTGGAATCAGCAAGGTATTTTAAATGGTAATTCAGATTATCGTAGAACTACTGGTCGATTGAATTTCGATTACAATGCAAGCGATAAATTAAAGCTTAGTTTGAAGAGTACTATGGCTAAAGTTTCTTCAAATCGTGTTCAAATGGGATCAAACTTAAACGGCCTTTATTTAGGATATTTAAGAACACCTGCAGATTACGATAATACTATCTACACTGGTACATATTACAACGCTGCGGGCGAAGCAAGATTTGGTGCTCATCGCGGATATCGTCGTTATATGGGTGATGCTGCTCCTACTTATAACAATCCGGGATGGACTCTTAACCGTCAGGTCAATACTTCAGATGTTACCCGATTTGTTTTAACTCCGGAATTATCTTATAAGTGGATGGAAAATTCTACTTTTATTGCGCGCGTAGGTTATGATAATTCTGCAGACCAACGTATCACATACTTCCCATTTAACTCAGGTGCAAACAATTCAACTGGTTCATTTGGAGAAAGTGTAATTACTGAATCAGAGTTAAGTGCTCATTTCATCAATCATTCAAATCATAAAATTAATGATAATCTAACTGCGGATGTGACTTTAGGATATTTGTCAACAGACAGAAGATTCCATTCAATTGGTGGTAGTGCGTTGAACTTTATCGTACGCGATCAAGATCGTTTTGCATTCAATAATTCTACCTCAGAAAATATGAATCCTGGAGTTTCAAGAGGTCAAATTTTGAATAACAGATTCTACGGTATAGTTGACTTAGCTTATAGCGATAAGTTGTTTTTATCATTGGCAACTGCTTCTGAACAAGCAAGCACGTTTGCTGATCGTTTCTACTCTCCTAGTGCTAGTTTGAGTTACGAACTTTCTAAGGATATTCAAATCCCAACGGTTTCTTATGCGAAGCTAAGAGCTTCTTGGGGTCAGGTAGGTATTGCTCCTCCTTCGTATATTTGGGGTACCAATTATGTGAGCGCTGGATCAGCTTCTGGATGGGGTGAAATTATGGATGCATCATATTATGGAGGTTCTATTTACAGAAGCACTCTTAGAGGTAATCCAAATATTCGTCCTGAAATAAAGCGTGAAACAGAATTTGGTGTTGATTTGAAATTCTTGGATGACAAAATTTCATTTGGGGCAACATACTACATGAATAATATTGATGGATCTGTTTTAGCGGTTGATGTTCCAGCATCTACTGGTTACACTAGTACTTGGGAAAATGCTGCTTATTTGAGTAATAGAGGAATAGAATTAGATCTTAATGTAAATGTTATGAAGACTGATGATTTTTCATGGAACATTTATGGAAATTTAGGTTCTAACAAAAATATGGTAGATAGCATAACAGGCTCTAACTCGTTGTTCTTAGCTGGATTTACAGGAACTTCTTCTCGTGCCGTACAAGGTCAAGCAATGGGAGCTCTTTGGGGCGGTCAATGGCTTCGTGATGAGTCTGGTAATTTAGTATTGGATGCAAACGGTTTCCCACAAGCGTCTCCTGAAGAAGGTGTATTAGGTGATCCTAATCCTACTTGGAGAGGAGCGATCGGAACTAACTTTACCTATAAAGGTTTAAGTGTTAATGTATTATTTGAAGCATGTCAAGGTAACCAAATGTGGGGTGGTACTTATGGAGTATTGAATCACTTTGGTGTAGCTGAAGAAACTGCAAATGAAGTAACTGTAAGTGCAGCTGACGCGGCAAATATTAAGAATATTTACGGTGAATCTGTTGATCAACTAGCTGCGGCAAATGCTGATGGTTCTTACACAGTGCGTGGTAATTTGAAAGACTTTGGTGCAGGAACAGTTTTACTTGATCAGGATTGGTATACAGGTCTTGGTGGTGGATTTGGTCCCGTTGCGGAGCAATTTATTTATGATGCATCATGGGTTCGTTTAAGAGAGTTAAGTGTTTCTTATGCGTTACCAGCTAACATATGTAAAATGTTGCATATACCTGGAGCATCAATTGGATTTACTGGTCGTAATTTAGCGTTGTGGACAAATGCTCCTGAGCTAGGTGTTGATCCAGAAACTAATCTTACTGGTGTAACTAACGGTAGAGGTTTAGATTACTTCAACAACCCAGGTACTAAATCTTACATCTTCAACTTAAGTGTTAAAATTTAATGAACATAAAAATGAAAAAATTTAGAATACTTCCTTTTGCTCTGGGTATAGCGTTGTTTACGTTGAACTCTTGCCAGAAGGACATTGATACCATTAATCAAGAGAATCCGAACCAATTCAGTGATGCGGATGGATCTCTTATGATTACTGGAGCGCAAATGGCCAATGTGCTTTTCCAAGAGGGAGAAGCGGCGCGTATGGCTGGGATTTTCTCTGGTTATTTTACTGGGTATGATCGTCAATACATTTCTTATCAGCAGTATAAAATGACTGCGGGTGACTTTGATAATATTTGGGGAACTCTTTATGCAGAGGGTATCGCACAATGTAGAATTATTAAAGAAAAAGCAACATCAGGAGGAAATGCAGAATTGTATGGTGCCGCTTCAATTACCGAGGCTCACTTACTTTTAACTGCTTCTGGTTTATTTGGAGATATTCCTGCATCTGAGGCGTGCAACGACGAGATACTTGAACCTAAATTTGATAAAATGAGCGATGTGCATTCATATTGCATTGATTTATTAGATGAAGTTATTCCAACAATGACGGGAAGCAGTGCTTATGGAGATGCTTATGTTGCTGGATTCGATTGGGGACAAGTTGCTAGCACTTTAAAAGCACGAGCTTTGTTGAGGAACAAAGATTATGCAGGTGCAGCCGCAGCAGCAGCGAATGGTGTTCAAATGGATATGGACCTGAAGGCCGATCACACTCAAGAAACTCCAGGAGCATGGAATCTATATTTTGATTTCTTGTATTGGAATAGAGGTGGTTATTTGAGTTGCGAAGGTGCTTACATCGTTAATATGTTAACCGACTCAATTGATGATGGTTCTGGAACTTTGGTTGCAAATCCTGGTGGACGTATTAATGCTAAAACACAAGAAGTAAATCGTTTTGATTACTATTTCCTTCCAGATTATTACACTGCGCTAGATCCTAATATGTTCGGAATATTCTATGCTTCTACTCATTATGATTTAGTAACATATGTAGAAAACGAACTAATTTTAGCTGAATGTGCAGCAAGAACTGGTGATGATGCTACCGCATTAACTCACTTGAATAATGTACGTGATTACAACAATAACATGTTCGGTGGATTTGCTGCTTATGATGCTGCAGATTTTGGTCCTGGTGCAATGGTTGATGGAGCATCTGCTTCTGAAGCTTTATTACAGGAAATAATCATGGAAAAATATGTGAGTTTATTCGGACAATGTGAGACATTTAATGATGTTAGAAGAACTGGTAATGCACAGGGTGTGCCTATAAATATAGGAGACAAATTGCCTGCACGTTACTTAATTCCTCAATCAGAAATTAATGCAAGGAAGAATGTTTTGGTTCCTTCAGAATCTAAAGATTTATTTGCTCCTTTAGAGTACTATCAATAAATTTAATTTCGATTTAATAAAAAAGGGCTTCAATTGAAGCCCTTTTTTTATGTTATTTAAGGAGTTAGTCTTCCGTACATTCGTGGGAATGGAATAGATTCTCTCACGTGTTTCAATTTACATATCCATGTAACAACACGCTCCAATCCCAATCCGAAGCCACTGTGTGGAACAGAACCATATTTTCTTAAATCTAAATACCATTCAAAGGCACTCATTGGTAATTCATGTTCGTGTATTTTTTCAATTAATAAATTTATATCAGTTTCACGCTCTCCTCCTCCTACAATCTCACCATAACCCTCAGGTGCCAATACATCTACCCCCCGAGCAAAACGTGAATCTTCAGGATTGCGCTTCAAATAGAATGCTTTTACCTCATGTGGCCAATCATACACCATTACGGGAGAATCAAACAGTTTAGTTAATACCGATTCATCACTTCCTCCAAAATCATTGCCATATTCAAAGTTTCTCGCGCTATCTAACCACTGTGGGATATTTCTCAAATCTTCTTCAACGTCTGACCTTTCTTGTTTTAACTGATTAATCTTATTGGTAAAGAAATTAATTTGTCCTTTTTTCAATCCGCCAAGTGCTATTTGAGACTCTTTATCTTCTATTTCAGAATTAATTTCTTGAAGTTTTGCCTGAGTATTTTTTAACTCCTCTTCAAGCATGTCAATGCTTCGAATGCCGTTAACTTCTTTTTCTCCTTTGATGATTTTTACGGCTTCATCATAGGTCATTCTCGGGAATGATTTTAATGAACTCTCAAGTACTGAAGTATCTCTTCCAATTGTCTTTAATTCCACTTGACAGTTATCTAAGACATCTCTAATAACACGTTGTAACATTCCTTCAATGGTGTCCATATTCATGAAAATATCATAAAATGCCATCTCAGGTTCAATCATCCAAAATTCTGAAAGGTGCCTTCGAGTTTTAGACTTTTCTGCTCTAAAAGTTGGTCCAAAGGTGTAAATTTTACCCATCGCCATGGCCATTGCCTCTCCATATAGCTGTCCACTTTGGCTTAAATATGCAGGTGCACCATAAAAATCTGTTTCAAATAACGTACTTGTTCCTTCACAAGCATTTCCAGTGAATATTGGTGCATCCATCTGCACAAATTCTTCTTCTTGGAAATATTTATGGATGGAGAAAATAATTGTATTACGGATGCGCATAATTGCCCACTGACGCGTACTACGCAACCATAAATGTCTTTGATCCATTAGGAATTCAACACCATGTTCTTTTTTAGATATCGGGTAATCAACGCTTTCACCAACAATTTCTATTGATTTTACTTGAACTTCTACTCCACCAAGTTGCTTTTCATCAGCCCGTATTTCTCCCTCAATTGTTATACTTGTTTCTAAAGAAGTATTTTGAGCATTTTGTAAATTTTCGAGATTTGAAAACTCTTCAGTTACCACACACTGGCAAAAACCTGTGCCATCCCTTAAAATAATGAAGGCAATACCTTTTCCCTCGCGTTTGTTAGAAACCCAACCTCTCAAGGTTACTGTAGACCCAATGTGAGAAGTTAAATCTGATATATTTACAATTTGGCTCATATGAAGATGCAAAGATACGCATTGACATTAGTTTGATTATCCCAAGTGTTTAATTTCCCTACCATAATTCATGGAAAAAACCATTGAATACATCGAGGAAAATGTATTTTTGTTCATGACTTTAACGGCAAAACGAATTTTAATACCCTCCGGTGCAGGTGCTCCAGGCTTTGCTGGAATTTTAGAATGTTTGAAAGAACGGGGGGATATTGAGATTATTGCTGGTGATATTAATTCAAAGGCATATGGGGCCGCATTAGCCGATGATTTTTTTATCAGTTGGCCTAGTGATAATGATGACTACATCAAAACAATATTAAAAAAAATACAAGAAGAATCAATAGATATAGTGCTACCCATAACTACCCGGGAATTATTTCCATTGTCTCTGAACAAAGAAAAATTTACAGAATTAGGAGCTACAATAATAATTTCTAGTCATGATGCTATTCAACTTGCAAATGATAAAGGTGCAACTTGGAATTATGCCAAAAGCATAGGAGTAAATACTCCTGATGGAGAAGTTGTATCAACATTAAATCAATGGGAGGATGCTGTAACACGAATAATAAAAACAGGGAAAAATGCTTGTTTTAAGCCTATTTATGGTAATGGAATGAGAGGCTTTGGAATAGTTGAAAAAGAAGTCAGTGGGGATTTTTGGAATGAAAAAAGTGGAATTCTTCCACTAAATAAACTCGAATGGAAAAATCGTTTAATCTCAAACTGGTCTCAACCATTATTAGTTTCTGAGTTTTTACCGGGTAAAGAATACTCTGTAGATCTAATTATCCATAGGCAAGAAGTAAAGCGTATCGCTATTAGAACAAGAGAAAAAATGATTGGTGGTATTTCTGTTCAAGGAACCTATGTTCAGCATCAACAAATAGAAGAAATGACTATTAAATTGGTAGAGGGAATTGGTCTTGATGGTCCTATTGGAGTTCAATGGCGTGAGGATGAAAAAGGAATTCCAAAACTGTTGGAGATAAATCCAAGGATACAAGGAACTACATCTGCTTCGCGCGTTGCTGGAGTAAACATCCCTTTGGAAGCGGTATTAATTTCTGTGGGTGAGGATGTGGATTTTAGTAAAAAAATACAAAAAGGAGCTTCTTTTAGTAGATATTGGAAAGATATATCCATATAAAAGAGAAACAATAGTTCAAAAATGTTATTATCTTCGCGAACACTATGAGTAACGAAAAAAGAGATACCAAAAAGTATTGGGCACTATTTATAGTAAGCGGAATTGCCTTGACCTACTTTACAATATTCCTACCTCAGGCATTTTGGCTTGGTCTACCTACATTTTTTGGTGGTCTGGCTATGGCCATGGATTGGGTTTAATAAATCAGTTACACATTATTTTTTATTTGCGTAGAACGTACGCATTAATTCTTTATTTTTACATATGGCAAATTCATTTTGGTTTGATTTTGAAAAGGATATCAAAGAGTTGCATGAACAATTAGTTAAGGCAAAAAAGACTCAAGAAGAGGGTAAATTAGATATGTCTGATATGATTTCTACAATTGAGAGTAAAATAGCAGAATCTCAGAAGAAAACATACGACCAACTAACAGGATGGCAAAAGGTACAAATTTCTAGACATGCCGATAGGCCTTATACACTTGATTATATAGAAAATATTTGCACCGATTTTGTTGAACTTCACGGTGATCGTCAGATAAAAGATGACAAAGCTATAGTAGGAGGTTTTGCTAAAATAGATGGTAAACCCGTTATGATCATCGGACAGCAAAAGGGCAGAAACACTAAACAGCGTCAACTACGTAATTTTGGGATGCCAAATCCAGAAGGTTACAGAAAAGCTCTGCGTTTAATGAAACTAGCTGAGAAATTTGGTATTCCTGTGGTTACTTTAATAGATACACCTGGTGCATCTCCAGGTTTAGAAGCAGAAGAAAGAGGTCAAGGTGAAGCAATTGCCAAAAATTTATTTGAGATGTCAACATTGGAAGTTCCAATTGTTTGTGTAGTTATTGGAGAAGGAGCTTCAGGGGGAGCTTTAGGTATAGGAGTAGGAGATCGTGTATTAATGATGCAATACACATGGTATAGCGTTATTAGCCCAGAGAGTTGTTCAAGTATTCTTTGGAGAACATGGGATAAAAAAGAATTGGCAGCAGATGCTTTGAAATTATCTTCAGAGGATATGTTAAATAATGGTTTAATTGATGGAATTATCAAAGAACCAATGGGTGGAGCTCACCATGATATTGAAATGGCGTATAG
This sequence comes from Bacteroidota bacterium, assembly GCA_030834125.1. Taxonomy (GTDB): domain Bacteria; phylum Bacteroidota; class Bacteroidia; order NS11-12g; family UBA955; genus VMCP01. The sequence goes on from JAURFW010000003.1 coordinate 123,098, forward strand.
TTCATTGAAGGCTGCCATTAAAAAAGAATTGAAAACATTAGTAACAATTCCAAGTGATGAGTTAGTGATGCAGAGAATTGACAAATTCTCAAAAATGGGAGTTGTAGTAGAACCAACAGCCACTGAAGATTAAATGAAGAATTCCATCACCGAATTATTTCAAATTGAGTTTCCAATTATTCAAGGAGGCATGATTTGGTGTTCTGGATGGGAATTGGCTAGTGCTGTTTCAAATGCAGGAGGCCTTGGTTTAATAGGTGCAGGTAGCATGTATCCCGAAGTCTTAAAAACTCACATCCAAAAATGTAAATTAGCTACGGATAAACCTTTTGGAGTAAACCTTCCTTTATTATATCCAGATATAGATAAGCACCTTTCTACTATTATTGATGAAAAAGTTCCTGTAGTTTTTACTTCTGCTGGTAATCCTGCAAAATTTACTTCTTATCTTAAAAAACATGGAATTATTGTAGTGCATGTTACTGCCAATTTAAAATTTGCTCAAAAAGCAGTGGATGCTGGAGTGGATGCGATAGTAGCAGAAGGTTTTGAAGCTGGCGGTCATAACGGAAGGGAAGAAACAACGACAATGTCGTTAATCCCTATGCTTCGACAAAAAATTAATATTCCTTTAATAGCAGCAGGGGGAATTGCCAGTGGCCAAGCAATGGCAGCAGCATTATGTTTAGGTGCTGATGCTGTACAAATAGGTTCAAGATTTGTAGCAACATTTGAGAGTAGTGCGCATCAAAAATTTAAAGATTCAATTGTTCAAGCCGGTGATGGTTCAACAGAATTAACTTTAAAAGAATTAACACCTGTTAGGTTGTTAAAGAATGAATTTTATAATAAGATTCAAGAGCTATATAAGAAGAGTGCGTCTGAAGAAAAACTCGCAGCTTTATTAGGTAGAGGAAGAGCAAAAAAAGGAATGTTTGAGGGAGATCTTAATGAAGGTGAATTAGAAATTGGTCAAGTTGCTTCTCAAATTAATGAATTAAAATCTGCGGTACAGGTTGTAAATGAATTAATGATAGATTGTAAAAAAACTTTATCACTTCAAAATACTCTATTTAATTACTAAAAAATGGAAAATCCGTGGAGAGTTATATATACGGCAAGCAGACAAGAAAAGAAGGTGGCTTCATTTTTAGAAAAGGCAAGAGTTGAATTCTACCTTCCTGTATACAAAAGTTTAAGATTTTGGAAAGATAGAAAGAAATGGTTGGAAATGCCGTTGTTTAATGGATATATTTTTGTTAAACCATCAGAAACAGATAGAGATATATTACTCCAAATTCCGGGTGTAGTAAAATATATCCGTCATAACGGAACCGATGCTGTTGTACCATCAAGACAAATTAATTTGATAAAGGAATTTGTTGAATTGGGTTATAACATTTCTGATGTTTCGAGAAATGAAAAGTTTGAAGTAGGAGATATTGCTGAAATTTTAGATGGACCATTAAAAGGAAATGAGGCAGAAATCTTTAAACTAGGGGATGAAAGTTATATTATTGTATCAGTTGAAGCATTAAATCAATCTATAAAGGTGAAGTTGCCTAAAGAAATATTAAAAATCACAAGTAAAAAATCAGAATTGGAGGATGTAAAACCGTTATGGTAGGAGATAAATTTTTACTACTTTCTCCACATACCGATGATGGTGAATTAGGCTGTGGAGCCACAATTTCAAAATTGATAGACCAAGGGAAAGAAGTTTATTATGTTGCTTTTAGTGCTTGTGAACAAAGTGTATTGCCGCAATTTCCCAAGGATATATTAATAACGGAAGTTAAATTAGCAACAAAGCAATTAGGTATTAAACCTGATTTCCTAAGGCTCCATCGCTTTGATGTACGGACTTTTAATTATCATCGCCAGGAAATTTTGGACGTTATGATAAAGCTCAGAGAGGAATTGAAACCTGATACTATATTAATTCCAAGTCTTAACGACATACATCAAGATCACAAAACCATAGCAGAAGAAGCACTTAGAGCCTTTAAATTTTCAAATATTTTTTCTTACGAACTTCCTTGGAATAATCTTAATTTCAATACATGTGCATTTGAGGTAGTTTCCGAAAAGGATGTTTTAAGGAAAATTGCAGCATTAGCCGAATACAAAAGCCAAGCTCATAGACCTTATGCAAATGAAGAATTTCTGCGTTCTCAATTAAGAATGAGAGGCGTGCAGGTTGCAAGACATTACGCTGAAGTATTCGAGGCAGTGCGCATTGTAATGGATTAAATTTTTACGCTGTGGTGCTTAATTAGGCATCTTTAAATCATTACTCGTATTTTCGTAACAATGGAGTGGTTTTCTCAAATTGTTTTTGCACTTGCCTTAGGTGTAGGAATTTATTTCTTTATAAAAAGTATTGCTACTATTAAACGGAACATCCACTTAGGAAGAGATGTTATAATAAACGATAATCCCAAAGAAAGATGGAAGCAAACTTTCTTAGTTGCCTTTGGGCAAAGTAAGATGGTTAGACGTCCAGTAGCAGGTTTTTTTCATATTATAATTTATGCGGGGTTTGTATTAATCAATATAGAAGTTTTAGAAATTATATTAGATGGGCTATTTGGAACCCATAGGCTATTTGCGCCATTGCTTGGCCGATTATACAATACAGCCATTGGATTTTTTGAAATATTAGCTTTGGGAGTTCTTGTTGCTTGTGTTGTTTTTTTGGCAAGAAGATGGATTTTGAAAATTCCTCGTTTTACAATGCGAGAAATGAAAGGTTGGCCGACAAAAGATGCTACTATCATATTAATTGTAGAGATAATATTAATGTCAGCACTATTAAAGATGAATGCTGCTGAACAGGTGCTCCAATCTAGAGGTGAAATGGCGGTTCATGGATCGTTTCCTATAAGTAAATATTTAGTTCCATTTTTTGATGGTTACAGCAGTTCAACTCTACATATTTTAGAGCGCACCTTTTGGTGGTTCCACTTCTTAGGTATCTTATTATTTATGAATTATTTACCTTTTAGTAAACACTGGCATATCATAATGGCATTTCCTAATGTTTATTATTCCTCATTGAAACCTAAAGGTAATTTAGGGAATATGGAATCGGTTACCACTGAAGTGAAACTTATGATGGATCCATCGGCACAGCCTCCAGAAGGGTATGAACCACCTGTAGGTTTTGGTGCTAAAGATGTATATGATTTAACCTGGAAAAATATCATGGATGCCTACACATGTACCGAATGTGGCAGATGCAGTAGTGTTTGTCCCGCTAATTTGACGGGCAAATTGCTTAGTCCAAGAAAGGTAATGATGGACACCCGTGATAGAGTTGAAAAGGTTGGTAAACAACATGATGAAGACCACAATATTACAAGAGTAGAAGATGGAAAAGATTTACATGCTTATATCTCTAAAGAAGAGTTATGGGCCTGTACTACTTGTAATGCTTGCGCTGATGCATGTCCTGTAAATATTAATCCGGTAGACATTATTATGCAAATGCGCCAGTATCAAGTTATGGAACAAAGTGCTGCGCCTTCAGAATTGAATAATATGTTTATTAACATGGAAAATAATGGTGCTCCATGGCAGTTTAATCCGAGCGACAAAGCAAATTGGACGATGGATACTAATTCATAGTCATAATAAACCCCGAAATATTGCTATCTTTGTATACTTATGAATACATTGCTAACCACATGGTTGATTTTCGGAATGGGTACTCAAGAAATCATCGTTGTTGCGCTTATTCTATTGTTGTTATTCGGAGGAAAGAAAATTCCTGAATTAATGCGCGGTTTAGGTCGCGGTGTTAAAGAATTCAACAGTGCAAAAAATGGCATCAAGGATGAATTCCAAAAAGGAATGTCTGACGAAAGCCCTGAAAAGAAATCAGAGTAACCTTGAAATCCTACAAAAACATTTCAGATATCCAATCCGATCTAAGGAATGGGAGTCTTTCTTGTGTGCAATTAGTTCAAAGTTATTTGGACAAAATTGAAACGCACATTGAACTTAATGCATTTTTGGAAGTTTGGAAAGATGAGGCTCTTGAAAAAGCGTCTGAATTAGACCAAAAAATTACGAATGGAGAATCATTAGGTAAACTTTTTGGCGTAGTTGTCGCTATTAAAGATAACTTAGCCTACGAAGGTCATAAAGTAAGTAATTCATCGAAAATTTTAGAAGGATTTGAATCGCTTTATACCGCTACCGCTGTACAACGCTTATTAGATCAAGACGCAATAATTATTGGTCGTACTAATTGTGATGAATTTGCAATGGGTGCATCTAATGAAAACAGTGCCTTTGGGTCGGTTAAGAATGCAGTGAACCCGGATTTAGTTCCAGGTGGTTCTAGCGGCGGAAGTGCAGTTGCTGTTGCTGCAAATATGTGCCATGTTGCCTTAGGTTCAGACACTGGAGGAAGTATCCGTCAGCCTGCAGCATTTAATGGAATAGTGGGATTAAAACCTACTTACGGCAGAATTAGCCGTTGGGGCTTGCTGGCATACGCCTCTAGTTTTGATCAAATTGGTCCTATGACTCATTCGGTTGAAGACGCTGCTCTGCTTACGCAAATAATGTCGGGTGCAGATGGACAAGATGCAAGCATGAACCAAATTGGTCCACTTGAAATTGAAAAAAGTAGCATAAAAGAAAAACTTACTTTTTCTGTGATGCGTGAAGCAATTGATAATCCAAGTTTGGATCCTGAGGTTGTATCAAATTTTAAAGCGCTCTTATCAAAGTTAGAGTCACAAGGGCATACTATACGTTATTTTGATTTTCCCCTACTTGATTCAATGGTGCCTACATATTATGTATTAACCACTGCGGAAGCAAGCAGTAATCTTTCTCGTTATTCAGGCATGATGTATGGGTATAGAAGTGAAAATGCAACGGATTTAGAGTCTACTTACACATTATCAAGAACTGAAGGATTTGGTACTGAGGTAAAAAGAAGAATAATGCTTGGAACTTTTGTGCTTTCTAGTGATCAGTATGATGCTTATTATGAAAAGGCTCAGAAAGTAAGAAGAGTAATCCAAAACGAAACACGCAAAATTTTAGAAAATTCGGATGCTATTTTAATTCCTACAACAAGTACTGCAGCGTTTAAGTTAGGTGAAAAAAGTAAAGATCCCATTGCCATGTATCTAGCCGATCTATTTACTGTACAAGCGAATTTAGCAGGAAACCCTGCAATATCTCTACCATTGTATAAGAATTTGGAAGGGTTGCCTTTAGGTGTGCAATTATTAACAAAAGAGAACACGGAAAACGATTTATTCTCAATTTCACAAAAATTGATGGATTTTTACGTTTAATTAATATGAGATATTTAAGCTTAATTTTTGGTTTAGTACTTATTAATATTACTAATGGTCAAAAGGCAGCATTACTTAAACAACAACTAGAATTAGAGCTGAATAAATCATTGCCAGTATTTCATAGTGATGGAATAATTGAGCTAGCTGATTCGATTTTAAAGTCTTCAGAATTTCCGAATGTGTTGGGAAGGTATAATTATTTCAACAAAGAAATAAATGAAGTTATTATTTCTTCAAATTTACCTTGGTATTTATCTGTTTTACCCCTTACTATTTCCTCCTGTGATCTCAAGTATCATAATGTAGATAGTCGTTCCGGTTATTGGGGTTTACTTTTTAATATCGGTAGAAAATACGGGTTAAAACAAACCGCTCTGTATGACGAAAGACGCGATTTAACAAAGTCAACAGAGGTAGCAATTAAACATATAAAAGGATTAGAAAATATTTACCTCGATTGGAGAAAAACTATCGCGGCTTACATTATTGGACCTGCTCGATTAAATCAGGTAATTCACGCAAGTCAATCTTTGGAGTTTGATGAATTATTTAATGAGTTGAGTGAGGATGAGCAAATTCAAATTGAGCACTTCTATGCTTCGGTATTAGCGGTAACATACGCTAAGGAAAAAAATTCTCCCAAACCAAAAACGTATACAATGCCAAAATGCAAGGTTGTTAAAAGCATAAATCAGAATGTGCCAATTGAAATTTTAGAAAAGCATTTAGAGGTAAGTCAAAAGATCATTCTTGACTGTAATCCTACATTTAAAACAACCGTAATTCCTTATCTAGGATTTAGCCCTATTCAATTTAAATTACCATTAAATGTTAGTGAATTATATTTAAAAAATATAGACTCAATCGCACCTTGGATTGAACTGGAAGAAAATCCAGTCATTACTTACGACACTATTGAACAAGTAATTGAAGGAGATACTGTTGAAAGAGTTGAGCCTAATCAGGAACCAGTAATCGAAGAAAATCGAGAAGAAGTTACAAAGGCATGGGTGTATTACACTGTAAAACGCGGTGATGGTTTATATACGTTGAACGATGTTTTTGGCTGCACAACACAACAAATACGTGATTGGAATAATGTCCCAAGAGGATTGTTTTTAATTGTAGGTAAAGTATTGAAATTTGAAGTGGATAGTGATAAAATATATTACTACAAGTCCATAAATAAAATGACACAGGCTCAAAAAAGGGCAGAAGCGTTAAAAAATTAATGAGTACTGGAAGAGTAACAGGATTTTTTCTAATACTTTCCTTAAGTATTTGGCATACTAACACTCTGTTTTCACAACCCAAACAATTCAAGATTGGAGCTAAACCTGTTGTAATTAGGCCAATATCCTCTAAAGTTAAGATTGATGGTCGGCTTGATGATTCAATTTGGTATAACTTGATATTCCACACTGGTTTTTCTCAAAGTTATCCTTATGATACTAGTATTGCTCATACTCAAACTTGGTTCACTTTGTGCCATGATGATGAATTCATTTATGCCGGGATTATTTGTGAAAACCTTAATGGCAACAAACCTTTTGTAATTAATAATTTAAAGCGTGATTTTTCTGTAAATACCAATGATGCGGTAGTATTGAGTATTTCTCCATTTATGGATGGTCAAAATGGATTTTCATTTGGTGTTACTCCATATAATGCTCAACGTGAAGGAGAAATTCAGAACGGGGGTGTATATGGTGTAACCACCGCTTGGGATCAAGTATGGTATAGTGAAACTTCAATCACAGACTCATTCTGGTTTGCTGAATTTGCGATCCCATTTTCTAGTATTCGTTTTGTACCTGGAATGGAAAGCTGGACATTTAATTTTTCTCGTTTTGATTTGCGCAATAATGAAGTTAGTAACTATAAGAAAGTACCGAGACAATTTAATGTTAGTACTTTAGTTTTTACTGATACCGTTGATTGGGAAACTCCTATTAATAAAAAATTCTTCAACGGGGTATTTGTGCCTTATATCAGTAATAATTCAATTCAAAACACAAAAAATAGTTCCGTAGAAAATAGGCCAAGCATTGGTTTTGATGGAAAATTAGGAATTACCCCTAGTTTAAATCTTGACATCACAGTAAACCCAGACTTTGCTCAAGTAGATGTAGATCAACAGCAGATTAACTTATCTAGGTACAATTTGTTCTTTCCAGAGAGAAGGCAATTTTTTATTGAAAATAGTGACTTATTTGCAAATTTTGGATTCAGGCAAATCAGACCATTTTTTAGTAGAAGAATTGGTTTAAGCCCTTCGAGAGAAAATATTCCCATTGAATACGGTCTGCGTTTAAGCGGGAAACATGGTAATGACCTTCGTTTAGGTTTAATGAATGTTACTACTGGTACTGATAAAAATAAAAGTGCGATAGCTACTAACTACACAGTAGCGGCACTGCAGAAAAAGGTATTTGAAGCTTCCAATATTGGTTTGATATGGGTTCACGATCAAGTACTTGAACAAAATAAAGTAGATTATAACTCCGTTTTGGGTGCGGAATTTAATTTGCTAACTCAGGATAATAGATGGTGGGGAAAGACATTTATACAGAAATCAATTTACCCAGGTATAGAATCATCTCGTGGTTATTCGCATGCTTCTTTTCTATTGTATAAAGTGTTAGGATGGCAGTTTATGTGGAATCATGAATATGTGAGCAGATATTTTCAGGCAAGAACGGGATTTGTGCCTCGTGTAGACAATTATGATCCAAGTACCGGTACAGTAGTAAAAATGGATTATTGGAGATTAGAGCCGGAGTTCAAAAGGATATATTATCCCAAAAGTGATTTAATTAATTCTTATTCAACGTTTATTTACAATTCGAGTTATTACGATAGTGCATTTGATCCCACGGAGTCACTCATATCCGTTGGTAGCGAAATAAAATTACAGAATAGTGCCTACGTTCATCTAACAGCCTATCAAACTTACTACAGATTATTTTTACCTTTTGCTCCTGTTAAATTCAATGGTGGAGGTTACTTAAATGGTGAGCACATATGGGAAGGTTTTAATGTTACTTTCGGATCAAATTCAAGAAAGGTATTTGCTTTATTTGGAGAAGTTGATTTTGGAGGTTATTTCTTAAATGGTAATAAGCAAGAGTATTCAGCCAATTTTACTTATCGTGTTCCAGGTTTAGGGCCAAATAAAATACCCAGACTTTATTTAACGGGTAATGTGCGACACGTTGATATTAACCTTCGTGACTCGGGTCTATATTCTGTTGATTTATTAGGATTAAAGGCAGATTATAGTCTAACTACAACTACTTACCTCATTGGTTATTGGCAGTTGAATGCACAATCTAAATTAATGAATGTAAACGTTCGTTTTCAATGGAGATATAGACCGATGAGTGATATTTTTATTGTGTATTCACAAAATTGGGATAGAACCCAAATTACGCCCAACTCAAACGCCGAAATTTGGCAGTATGGAGGACGTAGTTTAGCCTTAAAATTGAATTATTGGTTTTAGGATATAAAATTTGTTTAGGCTAAAATTCTTAAACGTTCTTTTTTAAACTTAAAATTGACAAATCAGATTTATCAAGAATCATAGTATTAGAGATTCTACCTAATCCATCAATCTCCATATCCACCACATCGCCGGGTTGTAACCATTGAACTTTGTAGTTTTTATCATGAAATAATCCTGTACCATTTAACTCCAAGAAACATCCCGTTCCAACGGTACCCGATCCAATTACATCTCCAGGTAGAACGTCAGTACCATAAGCACATCTCTCAATAATTTCGGCAAAAGTCCAATCCATATCTCCCATATTACCTTCACTTACTTGAATTCCATTCACCCAACATTTCATATTTAAGTTATAGTTGTTACCCGTATGACCTTTTTTTGCTGGAATTTTAAACTCTTCTAGTTCATCTGGGGTTACCATCCATGGACCTATTACAGTGCTAAAATCTTTGCCCTTCGCTGGACCAAGATTTAATTTCATTTCTTCCATTTGCAGTAATCTTGCACTCATATCGTTCATAATGCAATATCCTGCTATATAATTATCCGCTTGTTCTGCGGTAAAGTTTCTTCCTTTTTTCCCAATAATAACTGCAGCTTCAAGTTCAAAGTCAAGCTTTTTGAAATGATCTGGCATACACACGATATCTCCAGGTCCTTGAATTGCGTTATGATTGGTGAAGTAGAAAATAGGGTATTCATCAAACTCTGGAATCATTTCTACTCCTCTATTTCTTCTTGCTGCAGCTACGTGTTGTCTAAATGCATATCCATCTCTACATGAAGTCGGATTTGGAATAGGGGCTTGAAATAATACTTCTTGGAATCCCAAACTTTTATCCGTGTGATTTCCTTGTACAATAGAATCTTGTATGTTCTGGCACTTAAATTTATTAGTATCCCAATCTTCAAGGATTTCACGAAGTGAATTTGGAATAGTATTATCAATTGAATGCGTTAAAAAAACTTTGCCATCGTGAACAAGCCCAACATGATTTTGATTTTTATGGGAAATTGTAGCTATCTTCATACCAACAAAAATAGGAATAACAATTTGGGCTTCATCAATTAAAGTGAAAACTATGTCTTTTTATCTATTTGGTCATATGGAATTTTGAAACCAACTTTGAAACACAGATTCAATTAGTTGATGAAAGTATTAGTTACAGGGAGTAATGGTCTTTTAGGCCAAAAAATTACCGATTTGGTATTATCAAAATACCCCAATATTCATTTAGTAGCCACAGCAAGAGGAGAGAATAGGCATGCTGTAAAGAGCGGTTATGCTTATGAGGAAATGGATATCAGTAATCTGGATTCCCTTCAAACTGTTCTGGATTCCGAGAAACCTGACGTTGTTATTCATACCGCCGCAATGACACAGGTTGATGAGTGCGAATTTCAAAAGGAAGAGTGCGTATCGTTAAATATAACCGCTGTTGAAAATATTGTAAAACTCAGTAAAAAACTGAATTTCAGATTAATTCATTTGAGTACAGATTTCATTTTTGATGGAACTAAAAAAATGTATAAGGAAGATGAACAACCAAACCCATTAAGTTATTACGGTTGGAGTAAGTTAGAATCTGAAAAAGCGGTGCTTAGGAATTCAACTAATTACGCCATTTTAAGAACAGTTTTAGTCTATGGAACTGTATCTGATATGAGTAGAAGCAATATTATGCTTTGGGCATACAATACTCTCAGAGATGGAAAAGAAGCAAAAGTAGTTGACGATCAATTTCGTACACCAACTCTCGCCGATGATTTAGCACAAGGATGTCTATTGGCTGCCTTGTACAATGGAAATGAAATTTTCAATATTGCCGGTAAAGACTATATCGGCATTTATGAATTGGTTGAGAAAATTGCTGATATGTATGGATTTGATATGAAGAATATTTCAAAAGTATCCAGCTCTACACTAAACCAACCAGCAAAAAGACCTCCAATTATAGGTTTAGATATTTCGAAAGCACAAGAAATGTTGGGATATAACCCCCATTCACTCGAAGAAGGTATTAGAATTTGTATTGGAAAATAATAACATTATGGAAGAGTTTAAAAGTGGATTTGTAAGTATAATAGGAATGCCCAATGCAGGTAAGAGTACCCTTTACAATGCGTTATTGGGTGAAAAATTGGCTATAATAAATCCAAAAGCCCAAACTACACGTCACCGAATATTAGGAATAAAGAATGGCGAGGGGTATCAGGTTATATTTTCAGATACACCAGGAATTCTTCATAAAACATCATACAAAATGCACGAAAAAATGATGCGTTTTGTGAATGAATCTCTACGAGATAGTGATGTGCTAATTCTCTTGTTTGATATAAAAAAACCAAACTTAACCGAGGAGTTAGTTGATAAATATAAATCTTCAAAAGCTAAGAAAATTGTAGTACTAAATAAACTAGATTTAAGTTTTCAGGATGAGGTGACAGTTGTAATGAATCAATTGCAAAAGGATTTTCCCGCAGACGCTTATTTATCCATTAGCGCTGAACATAAATTTCAATTAGAGGTTCTTGAAAAATTAGTGCTTGACTATTTACCAATTCATCCGGCTTATTTTCCTGCTGATCAATTAACCGATAGGTCAGAAAGGTTTTTTGTTAATGAGATAATACGAAATAATTTATTGGCACTTTATGATGAGGAGATTCCATACTCTTGTGAAGTTTTAACCTTGTCTTTCAAGGAAACAAGTAAAATTATTCGCATGAGTTGTGAAATAATAGTTGAGAGGGAGTCTCAAAAGCCAATTATTATCGGCAAGGGTGGAAGTAAAATTAAACGACTTGGTATAGATTCTCGTAAGCAATTAGAAGAGTTTTTTGATAAGCAGGTATTTTTGGAAATGTTTGTTAAGGTTCGTGAGGAATGGAGAAATAACGATAAAATGCTCAATCAATTTGGATATAACAATGAATAGAATCACAGTTTTTTTGCTGTTGTGTTCAATATTGCTTTTTAATTGCACTGCTAAAAATAATCCACTTAAAACTGAGAATCTGCGATCAAATTCTTTAAGAGAATTATTAGTTATTGATACTACTTACGTCTTTCAGTATAGTGGGAATTCTTACAAGGCGTATTTTAAGATACCTCCGAAATGTAATGAGCAATTAATTCTTTTTCTACCGGGTTGGAATTACTCTGTTCTAGATTGGAAAGAAAAAACAGATGTTTGGAGGATTGCAGACTCTTTGGGATATGCAACATTGTTAGTTGAGATGGGGAAATCTGTTTATGTGGATAGTGTTTACCCAGAAGCACGTGCTGATTATAAATTTTTTCCTACAAGAACATGGCTGGAAGATAGTGTTTTAAGCAGCTTTAAGAGTTATGGGTGGTTTGATGAAGGGAATGATTCTCGTATTTCACATATTATTGGTCTTTCTACAGGTGGTAGAGGGGCAATTGCGTTGGCCTATGAATTACCTAATCTTGGATTAGTTTCTGCTTTTAGTGGAGATTATTTTACAATGATGGATACTTCAGATGCGCTGCTGAGGAATTCAATTGGTCCATATTACAAGGTTCCAGAGAGATGGGAACTTGGATCTAATAATCTCGGAAATAGAGGTCCTTTATATTGTAATGTATTCATCGCTCATGGCGAGTTAGATAAGGTTGTATCGGTAAGACATTCTAAAATGCTTGAGGAAAGGGTTAATAAAAACCATACACCCAGACAACAGATTTTTACCTATTATCCTCAGAATGCAGGTCATGATTATTCATTCTGGAATGAAGCGGGTATTAAAGCAATCCAATTTATTCAAAAATCAACTTTTGATTAAATCAATTATTTTTATTCTTGGGTGTGAAAACATCTAATTTATCAGTAATTTCTGACGAATCTGAAGGTTTTTCCTTTCTACTAAATAGAGTAGCACCCATCATGAATAATGAGGTAAGTAAAATAACTTGTGTTATTAAAGTTTGATTAACTGTGTTAATCATTTGTGAAGCAGGTATACTTATAAATAATAGAATAGTTATTAACCCTCTTGGTGCTACATAAGCCAAAGGTGAAACGGGAAGTTTTAGTATTAGAAGTTGTAAAACACGCAAGAGTACAATCATTGCAAAAATTAATATAGAAATGATTAGATTATTGGGTTCTAGCAAGGAAGGGATGTCTATTGTAAAACCGAAAATCACAAAAAATGAAACTCTAACTACAAAAGTTAATTCGGTAGTAATTTCTTCGAACCGATGAATTTCCTTTATCAAGTTTTTGGGGTCGAAATTAGAAAGAAATTTGAATTGGGTTATGCGTTCAATATTTGCAACAACTAGACCAAAAATAAGAATAAGAATTAGTGCGGGAAGGTGAAATCCTTTGCCAATAGCATAAAGAAACATAATTAGCATAATAATTGGCATGAATTTTATTCGATGATTCAATCGGCTAAGAATTAAGGTTAGCCCTAGCGCGCCAATCAAGGAAAAGATCACACTTATTCCGATCTCGCCCAAAAATATGAAAACGGATTTAACACTTATAACCTCATTGATGATTATATAATTAAAAAGTGTTACGCCAATAATATCAGATAAACTACTTTCAAAAATAACAAATTCCTTATCCTTAGCGCTTAACATTTTAGCCGTAGGTATGGCTATTGCACTACTAATTATTGATAATGGAATGGCATTTAGCAGACTATTTTTAAAACCAAATCCTTGAAAACTAAACCAAGCACCCAAGACTAATCCTAGAGTTAAAATAGACGACAGTGATAATGCAAATGTTTTGGTTAATATGGGTAATTTTTCTTTGGTAATTTTGAGTTCAAGAGTACCCTCTAATACAATTAAAATAAGTCCCACAGTACCTAAAACAGGTACAACAGAAGAAAAATCTGGATGTTCCCAGCCCATTACATCTACAAGTTTCTGGCTAAGCATCCCTAGGGCTAGAAGCATAATAATATTGGGAATTCTTGTTTTAGGTGATAAAACTTCAAACAAATAACCAATAAGAATTAATCCGCTAAAAATGAGTAAAAAGGATATATTCATTTGGAACTTTAAATATAACGAGAATGTTTTGGAATCATTTTATAAGTCACTTAATACAGGAGTAACTTTTCAATGTTTGTGGCAAATTTATAGTGAAATTCGCACTTCACCGTGGTGATAGCGGTATTCTTTATTGCCATCTTCTATCTGGATTCTTCCATGTGAATCTACACCTTTTAGCCGTACATTTTTCCTTTCCCCATTTTTGAATTCAACTGTAATTAGTTCATTTTTTTTGTTTAATCTTTGATTGTATTGATGTGATACATCTTTTTGAGAGTTTAGGGAAATCAATCTATTAAATAATGTTAAACTCAATTCATGAAGTTTTATCAAAGTTCCCGAATTTTCTGTCCAAATGCCTGTTGAATTAGGAATATGACTTAAATTATTACTCTGAAAAATATTAATACCAATACCCACTAATCCCATTTGCTTGTCTTTTAAACTCAGTGTTTCCATTAATATACCCGCAACTTTTTTTTCTCCGAGAAGGATGTCATTTGGCCATTTTATTCTGATAGGCTCAGGGGTTGTTTCTTGGATAAAATCAGCAATTTCTAAAGTAATGTTTTTATTGAATAAAATAAGATCAAAGGAATCGTTTAGTGGAAAAGCTACAGATATTGCAATTGCAGAATTTAAGGGAGTGATCCAATCTTGATTGCGTTGACCTCTGCCTTTAGTCTGATTAAAGGTGTATAATCCTAGGGGCACCTCAGTTTGGTAATTTGACTTTAATAAATTTAAAAGAGAATCTTGAGTAGATTTAATTTGTTCAAGATAGAATAGATTTCTATCTGTGGTGGATTGTATGCCTTCTAAGTCAATCAAATTCACGAACTTTGTAACAAATTTACATGACAAAAAAAGAAGTAACTATAGAAATGATGGTTGAAGTTGCTGTAAAAGGACTTCAAGAAAAAAAGGGTATCGATATTGTTAGTATTGATTTGCGAGGTGTAAGTGGCGCATTTACTGATTTTTTTGTGATTTGTCACGGTGGATCTGGTAGGCAGATAGATGCTTTGGCGGACAGTGTAGAAAATGAAATGCGTCTCGCATTAAAGGAAAAAGCTGCTATTCGTGAAGGTAATGATGTTTCTGAGTGGATATTATTGGATTATTATAACGTAATAGTGCACATATTCACTGAAAGTAAGCGTAATTTTTATCACTTAGAGGATTTATGGGGTGATGGAAAAATAAAAAGGCATGAATAAGTAAAAAATATTTGTGAATAATACAATTATTTGTATTTTTGCAGCCCTTAAATAAGCAAAATGGCCCGTTCGTCTATCGGCTAGGACACGTCCCTTTCACGGATGAAAGAGGGGTTCGATTCCCCTACGGGCTACAAATAAAGGCTTTGTGTTTTCAAAGTCGAAAAGAACATATCGCGGGATGGAGCAGTGGTAGCTCGTCGGGCTCATAACCCGAAGGTCGCAGGTTCGAGTCCTGCTCCCGCTACTAAAACAATAAAACGGTTATACTATTATATA
>JAURFW010000062.1 GCA_030834125.1 Bacteroidota bacterium
GGTCAATTGAGAAGCGATGCGGTAAAAACCTGGGGCTATCCCATTACTCCGTTGATATTCATTGCAGCCGGCATTTGGATGACCGTTTATTTTGTCCAAAACGACCCCTGGAAGTTGGCTGCATCCTTGCTGACTTTAGTGCCCGCCTTATTGCAGAAAGCCATTAAGGTGAACTAAAAGAGTCAGTTTAATAATTTTAAGTGGATTTCAAAAATTATTTGACATGACACTGACTTATGTGGTTGAATATTGTTCATCGATTTTTCAAAAGAGATACCATTTAAATTCAAGACAACAATACTTTATTTTTTCCTTTTAGGAATAGGTTTGGTGTCATGCAACTCTTCCGTTCAACAATTGGAGCAATCAGTTGCTATTGATACATCAGCCGAGACTAACATGGGTTTGAAAAAACTCACAGTTGAGAATTTGGGTCAAGATGTCATACGTGATTTAGCAGTACTTAATCCTTGCTACCTGCCATTATTGGAAGATTCTAGTTACTATCATATTGGTTTCGGTAAAATTGGATTCACTTATAACGAACTTTTTAATTCGAGATTAAGCTTGAATCATCCTTACAGAAATAGATATATAGTGGGAGATTTTAATTCGATGGATGTTGAATATAACAGTCGTGGAATTAAAGAGAAACTTCCAAATATTTGGAATTTGACTGATTTCCAAAAGGTTCCACGGAATTTATTGGATTACCTAGAAAAGGCAGTTGGATCTCAAGAGTTTAGGGAGTTATTTTATTCGAATCTGGATACATTTGGAGCTAACCAAACTAAAATGCTCAATTTTTTCAATCAGGTCTGGAGCTTCAAAACAGACCCGATTGAAACAAACTATAATTCCATTGGTAATACCTTATATGCTGCAGGGCAGACCCTATGTTTATGTGAAGCATATGAAGACACTTTGATCTTGGTTGCTCGATTTGCCGTTTCTTCAAAACGATTGGATATTAGTATAAAAAAATCAGAAGATGGTTCAAGTTACAGGTCTCATTTTCAGCTATTACCGGTTGATAATTATAGGCACTACTATGCCTCACTGAATACAATTTCTAGTCGAAATTGGGAAACACAGCGTAAATATACTTTTTACGATAGTCTTCATGATTTGGAATTGGGCTCCATCAATAAAGATATAACCTTCTATCGTGGACGGGTAGAGTTGCCTAATTTTTTGTTAATTAAACCGACGGTCGAGTATTCGAGGGCAATGCCGGGCAATGGCGTTCACGAAGTGGCCTTGAGAGAGCTTGCTCGTGGAATGTTAGGGAGTCCAAATAGCATTGGATGCATCAGAATTTCGGATTTTGGAAGCAAATTTTGTCGTTGGTGGGTGCCTCAAGATGCTAATTTTTTTATACTTTACCAGGAAGATAAATATTTCGGATTTGTAGATTCGAGCGGCCATTCTATTTCTGCATTTCGTTCGTCAAAGGATTCAGATAAATTTAGAAAATGGATGATTGATAATTATCCCGATGAGTCAGAATCAATGGGTATAACATCCTTTGGATCCCCTTATAATGAAAAGCTTTTAAGAGCCTATAAAATGTATAAGTCAGAATATTTGTCCAATTAAATAACTACACAATGGCTCCTTTGATTAAATGGTTCTTTATATTTATTTTCTTCTTGCCTTTTAGTAGGAGTGAGGCAATTGCATTTTTAACCCATACTTCATATTCGAGAGAAACGAACCCTAAGGTAATAAGTTGCTTTGAACCCCTTGGTATTTGCGACGATTCAATCAATATCAATCAATGGAGATTGACCGTCGAAGCTATTAAAAGAGATTCGTTGATTGTAAATCTCGATTCCTTGTCCTCTTTAATAATGCAATCCGATTCCTTGTTTTGTAAAAATTGGAATACCGCGTATGCGTTCATTCCGGAGAATTCTCCAATGGGACAGGATGATTCTGTGGAGTTGATTTTAAGGCAGGGTGCCGAAGATTTTTTCTTCAATTATTGGGGTGTTTATTACTGGGGTTATGGCCCTCGATGGGGCAGAATGCATCGAGGTTTAGATTTAGGCTTGGAGATAGGGGATAGTGTTTATTCAACATTTAATGGAATTGTGCGCTACGCGGAATTTAATACAGGAGGATACGGGAACTGTATAGTTATTCGTCATTTCAACGGAATAGAAACCTTATATGCTCATTTAAGTAAAATTTCTTGCCAAGTTGGCGATTTGGTTTACTCTGGTGATTTGATTGGATTAGGTGGTTCTACGGGAAGAAGTGATGGGCCTCATCTGCATTTCGAAACCCGTTTTGGTGGAAATAGTTTCAATCCAGAATTATTGATTGATAAAGCAAATGGCACATTGCGCAGTGATGTAATTTTTCTCAGAAAGATGGATATAACTGATCCCGTAATAACTCATTCTAGTAATTCGTCTTCTGGTTCGAAGTATTATACCATTAAAGCTGGAGATACGCTTTCCAGTATTGCAAGAAAAAACGGCACCACGGTGAGAAAGTTGCAACAATTAAACCGGATTTCAAATCCTGACAAAATTAGAATAGGTCAAAAAATTCGAATTAGGTAATATGCGTTTTTTAATTATAGTTAGTGTTATTTTAATATTTGGGACCTGTGATTATCCATATGGTCTCGGCGAAAAAAAGGAAGATACCACGGTAGTCTTAGATACGGTTTTAAAGATTGAAGAAGTTCCTTTAAGTGAATTTGATAACTTGGCGAAAATAATATGTGGCAAGTCCTTTATTTCCATTATTGATAGTTTGTATTATTCGTCATTTTCAGATTCTATGAGATTTCGTTTTGAAGAAATAGAATTTGGTAGACTAAATCCTTTAAATAAATGGTATGAGAGGGTTAAATCGCTTACACCTTATTCAAAAGTAAAGCGAGTTTTCTACCCATTTTCTGGAGGGGATTTTCTTCACATGTATTATACCTATCCTGAAGCTGATGAATATGTAATGATGGCAATTGAGCCCGTTGGGGAATTGCCCAATTTTGGCAAACTTTCTGCATCTGATCAAGATTCTGCACTAGAACAAATTCAGTATATGCTCAGGGATGTCTTCAAGAGAAGTTATTTCATCACTAAAAATATGAGGGACGATATTGTTTACAAGAAATTTATCGATGGAGTTTTACCAATGATTGTATGGGGTATAGCGATAACGGAACATGAAATAATTTCTATAGAATCGGCTTCAATAGACTCACTAGGACAGATTACTACCCAACATGTTTCTCTAGATAGTCAGAATTTCCCTGATGGGGTCAAAATAAAATTTCAGAAGAAAGGTTCAGATGATATTAAATCTTTGGTCTACTTATCAGATGATATTTCTAATGAGGGGTTTTTGAAAAATAAACCGCTCCAAAATTTTATTCAGAATTTAGATAGTGTCGGTTCATTTATGAAAGCCGCAAGCTATCTATGCCATTACAATGGGTTTTCAATGATAAGAGACTATATTTTAAAAAAATCGGTTGTACATCTTCAAGATGACACTGGAATTCCGTTTAAATATTTTGTAGCAAACGATTTTTCTGCTTTGCTTTATGGTGTATACGATATTCCTATTGAAGATTTTAGCCCAAAACTATTCCAAGAAGATTTGGCTACCTTATATGCTGATTCTACCCTGTATTTTGGACCACTGCCATTTTCTATGGGTTACCATTGGGCATCGAAGAATCAAAACCAGATGGTTTTTTTTAGGTCGGGAAAGTTATAACACCCTTTGATGCTTATTGAATGAAAGCCTCGATTTGCATTTTCTACAAAGTTTTTATTTTGAATTCGAATGATTTCGAAGGCTAAATAGGGATTTTGAGGATTGAAGTCTAAAAAAGAGACCACTGACTAGCAGCGGTCTTTTTGATGTACTTGCAATCTGTTTTAGTCAAGTTGAATTTGCGGTTGCTTTCGCATATTGGACCCTTAACAAAGCCTCAGTATTTTGATAACCTGGAAAGACGGAATCTTAATAAGGCTTAGTCCCAATCCAGTTGCCCGGAGGGGAGTAGCTGAAAACAACGAAATCGCCATGTTTACACCGATATGCTGCCGCTCCTACGTGTGTTGAATATTTGGAGATCATTTGGGTATAATGGCCATAACCAAAAACGTCCATGTCCTTTTTCGTAAGGGGCTGGCCATGGTAATTTTTCTTTTCCATAACAAATGCATTTACGGCCGTCAAAGGGTCATGAGTAATTCTAAAATTGGGTATCTGGCAGATGTTTTCTCCATAGCCCTGGGAATTACAATTGCTGTGGTACAAATAGCCATTGTAATTTTCAGCCAGATGCTTAGCCCATGATGCCGCATACTTTTCTAATTCATTATCCCACTGCAAATCTCCGGTATACCATAACCGCCTTTCTATGTTATGAGACCGAAGAATTTTTCGCTTGTCTTCTTCAGAATAGACAATTGGGCCCCAACTCATAGAGTCACTAACCGAGTAATATATAGGTGCCTGAAAGCTGTCTACAAATTTGGGTTCTATATAAATTCCTTTTATATAATTATCCTGTTTTTCTAAACAAAATATGGCTAGGGATTTTCCTAGAAAGTAGGGTCTAATGGCTAGGGCATACTCTTTCTTGTTAACCGTGTCATAAGCGAAAATCCA
>JAURFW010000014.1 GCA_030834125.1 Bacteroidota bacterium
GTATTCCTCTATATACCAGCCGATGGCTTTAACGTGTTTTAATTTTCCCGGAATACGAATAGGTTCACCATTTTCATCATTCACCACTGGGCCCGATATAGGGTTACCTTCTCTTTTTACCCGTCCTGCTTCTCTAATATCGAACGCTATCCGATTTGCAATTCTTGCGCTTTTTGTATTGATGTTAAGATTATAAGCAATAAGAAAATCTCTAGCTCCAATGCAAGTAGCACCTGTTTGGGCGTTCATTTTTGCAGGCCCAAAGTCTGGTTTCCATTCTTCTTTTTGAATTTTATCAAAAAAACCTTCGTATTCACCTGAACGGATGACACTTAAGTTTGATCTTTTCTTATTAGGTTGTGCCGATTCATATAAATATGCAGGTATTTGTAATTCCTCACCTACACGATGCGCCAATTTTTGAGCGTATTCGGCAGTTTCTTCCATTGTGATTCCTGAAATTGGTATTAGTGGGCAAACATCAGTAGCACCCATTCTTGGGTGTTCTCCCTTATGTTTACTCATATCTATAAGTTTACTCGCTTTTTGAATGGCCAAAAATGCAGCTTCAATAACGGGTTCGGGTTCACCAACAAAAGTTACAACTGTTCGATTTGTTGCTTTTCCGGGATCAACATTCAACAATTTTACACCCTCAACGGTTTCAATTACATCTGTTATTTGTTGGATAACTTGAAGGTTGTTCCCCTCGCTAAAATTTGGTACACATTCAATTAGTTTACGCATGCAACAAAGGTACAATTCATTCTGTAATCTTAATTTTTGATATTCATTAACTCGAAAAAATCATTTGTTTACAAAAAATATGATTATTTCCACTTATTCTTTGATGAGAAACTTTATCAAGCCAAGCAAAACGGTTATTTTTGCCTCTCATTTTTATATGTCATTAATCAAATCAATTTCAGGGATTAGAGGAACAATTGGCGGAGTCCCCAATGAAAATTTAACTCCATTAGACGTAGTTAAGTTTGCTTCGGCCTATGGAACGTGGATTTTAAGGCAAAATCCAACAGCTAAAGTAGTGGTTGGTCGCGATGCACGAATTAGTGGACCAATGATATCTGAGTTATTGATTCAAACTCTTCTTGGTCTTGGTATAACTGTTATAGATTTAGGGTTGTCTACAACTCCAACGGTAGAAATGGCTGTGCCAGCAGAAAATGCAGACGGTGGGGTAATTTTAACGGCTTCTCATAATCCAAAGCAATGGAATGCTTTAAAATTATTGAATAATAAAGGTGAATTTATTAGTGGCGAAGAAGGCCAATTATTACTAGAGATAGCGAGCAATGAAGATTTTTCTTTCGCAACTGTAGACAATTTGGGCCAGCGTATTAATAAAGATTATCTTCAATATCATATCGATGAGATTTTGAAACTTCCATTGGTGAAACCTGAATTAATAAAATCGAAAAAATTTAAAATTGCCATAGATCCCGTTAATTCAGTAGGAGCCATAGCAATTCCAGCAATGCTAAGAGCCTTGGGAGTTGAGGATATTATTGTAATAAATGATGAGGTTAATGGGCATTTTGCTCATAACCCAGAGCCACTTACTGAGCACTTAGGAGAGATTTCTTCTTTAGTGAAATCGGAGAAATGTAATTTGGGTATTGTGGTTGATCCCGATGTAGATAGATTAGCATTTATATCTGAGGATGGAGAAATGTTTGGTGAAGAATATACCTTAGTTTCTATTGCAGATTATGTCATTAAGCATAATCCAGGTGCTACGGTAAGTAATTTATCTAGTACCAAAGCTCTTAGAGATGTAACCGAGAAAGCCGGACAACAATACTTTGCAAGTGCTGTAGGAGAAGTGAATGTTGTTAAAGCAATGAAGGAAAATAATGCAGTTATTGGTGGTGAAGGGAATGGAGGAATTATTGTACCTGAGTTGCATTATGGTAGGGATGCTTTGGTAGGAGTAGCTCTTTTTTTAAGCCATTTAGCCGAAATGGATATGAAAATATCTCATCTTAGATCTAAATATCCAACATATCAAATGTCCAAAAATAAGGCAGAATTAAACCCTGAAATGGATGTAGATTTTGTTTTAGCGGAGATTGAAAAGAAATATTCAAAGCATCCAATTAATACTATTGATGGTGTGAAAATTGAATTTGATGGTGATTGGGTACATTTACGAAAGAGTAATACTGAGCCAATTATCCGTATTTATGCTGAAAGTACAAGTCTAACAACAGCTGAGAATCTTACGAAAAAAATACTTCAGGATATCGGCGATATAATAGAATAATTTATGTCATTACAATGTGGTATCGTGGGTTTGCCCAATGTTGGGAAGTCTACTCTTTTTAATGCAGTTTCTAGCGCAAAGGCACAATCTGCAAATTTCCCTTTCTGTACTATTGAACCCAATATTGGGACAATAACTGTTCCCGATGATAGACTTACTGCACTTACTGAATTGGTAAGCCCTCAGAATGTCATTCCTACCACCATTGAAATAGTTGATATTGCAGGTTTAGTAAAAGGAGCATCCAAAGGCGATGGTTTAGGAAATCAATTTTTAGGTAATATACGATCTACACATGCTATTTTACATGTGCTGCGTTGTTTCGATGATGATAATATTATTCATGTGGATGGTAGTGTCGATCCCATAAGAGATAAAGAAATTATTGATACTGAATTACAGTTAAAAGATTTAGAAACTCTTGAAAATAGAATTTCTAAAATTGCAAAACAAGCTCGAACTGGGGGTGATAAAGACGCAGTTAAAATTTTAGAAGTATGCGAGCAGTTTAAAGCCCATTTGTTGCAAGGGAAGAATGCCCGTTCACTCGAAATGGATGCTGAACGCAGAGCTTTAGTTAAAGAACTCACGTTGCTTACGGATAAACCTGTGATGTATGTATGTAATGTTGATCCGGGCTCGGCTGTTTCAGGTAATACTTACGTCGATAAAGTTAGGGAAGCAGTAAAAATCGAAGAAGCAGAAATTCTAGTCATATCAGCGGCTATTGAAGCCGAAATTGCAGAACTTGAAAGTTTTGAAGATAGGGAATTGTTTTTGGAGGAATTGGGTCTTACCTCTAGTGGGGTTCAAAAACTCATTCAAGGAGCCTATTCTTTACTAAACTACATTACTTATTTTACTGTAGGCGTAAAAGAAGTAAGAGCATGGACAATCACCAAAGGAACCAAAGCACCACAAGCAGCTGGAGCAATACATACAGATTTTGAGAAAGGATTTATACGAGCTGAGGTTATCGCTTACAAAGATTATGTTCAATATAAAACTGAATCTGCGTGTAGAGATGCCGGTAAACTTAGAGTTGAAGGAAAAGAGTATATAGTTGCCGATGGCGACTGCATGCACTTTAGATTCAATGTTTAGAATACGAAGTTTAAAGACGCATTGTAAAGTATTCCTCTAGTATTTCTATTTTCTTCATTTATTGGTAAGAAGTACGCCGCTCTAGAATCCAGTAAGATGTGTTTAGTTTTAAGTAGTTCAATACCTATACTTAAACTTCCTACGGGTACTGATTTCTGCTTGATGTCATTGTATTGGTTAGGTAACATTACGCCAACGGTATAACCGCTATACAGATTAAGGAATTTTCTCTTTCCTCTACCAAAATGCCTTGAATAAAAATCCTGACCAAATTGGATTAAGAAAAAGTCATTTTTTGTATTTGATAATACTGGATCTAACTGTTCCAAAGTAGTTAATGTCGATAAAGGTTTTAATACACCAATTTCAATATAACTTTTACCACGAGTAAACATATATTTTAAGTTAAAACCTGCATATTGGTCATGGCTAATTCCTGTCTTTGGATTCTCTATTTGTAGGAATGAATATGAAACACCGGGCATATTTACCCATGACACTTTCTGTTTTCTGCCATCTGGGGTAGCTACATCATCATGAATTTCCACAGTAACATATATTGTGCTTGATAGTTTCTTGATTTCATCTATGGATTTTCTAATATCTTCTATGCGGTTTTCAGCATTTCTTATTGTTGTAACATAATTGTTTTCATTATACCTATGGTTTCCAGAGCTAAAACCATTCTTAGGGTAATTTGATTGCGTGTCATTTTGGATTCGCAATAAATCTTCTTTATTGTTTTCTATGATTCTTTCTTGTTTAACAATTTCTTCCTCATAGTTTTTAATCGTTTTTTGCAAATTATTGGTTTCAATATTTGAGCTAAAAATATAACCCCATTCGTTTAAGTTTTGATCTAATACAGACACAAGATTTTCGGGCATTTCAAATTGATATGTGGATGAATTTAAGTCCATATCTTTTTTAATAAGGACAACACCTTGCTTATT
Organism: Bacteroidota bacterium; assembly: GCA_030834125.1. Taxonomy (GTDB): domain Bacteria; phylum Bacteroidota; class Bacteroidia; order NS11-12g; family UBA955; genus VMCP01. The sequence continues at coordinate 4,342 of JAURFW010000014.1, forward strand.
TACAAACTCATCCATTGAGTCTAAGCTTGAATTGTATCTTGCAGAATACAATCTAGCGCTTTTGTTTGCAGCGTATGAACTTCGGTTGTAATATTGACCGCTAATTGGTAAAGCAATCGAGATTAAAAGAAGAATAGTTATATGCCTGATTTTCATAATTATAAATTTTACAGTCTGAATTCAGCAAATTAGTATTTTTTTTTGCAACCTTTTGAATTTCTCACGTCATAATATCGAACCCACTTGGAAAGCAATGAGATAATCATAGCGGGGTGCAAGAAGAATGACCGTAAAGCGCAGCAAAGTCTTTACGAGAAATTCGGACCAAAAATGTACGGTCATTGCCTTCGTTATGCAGGAAATGTTGAAGAAGCCCAAGATGTTTTGCAAGATGGTTTCATAAAGGTCTTTGAAAAAATCAGTTCGCTAAAAGATGCAAATGCATTAGAAGGTTGGATGTCGAGAATTTTTATCAATTTGGCACTTTCTTATTATAGAAAGAAAAAGTCAGGACCAGATTGGGTAGAAATGGAACCACTTCAAGAAGTGCTTTCAGAAGAAAATGATATCCCCAATAATGACTTGGATCCCAAGCTTGTTCTAAAGCAAATTCAAAGTTTGCCAGAAAAATATCGCTTAGTTCTAAATGCTTACGCGATAGACGGTCTGAGCCACAAAGAAATTGCTGACTTGTTAGAAACTACCGAAAGTAATACTAAATCAATTTTAAGTAGGGCAAGAAAAATGATGAGAGACTGGTTGAATGAAAAAGACAACAAAAAATAGACAGTAATGACTCCCAATGGAGAAAAATAGACCAAATATCGACCAATTGATTCAATCGTCATTCGATGCGTTTGAACCACAATTGCCAATTGGTATTTGGAATAATATCGAAGATAAGTTAAATCAGAATGACGCATCAAAACGTAAAAAGGTTTTAACATGGTCTTCAGTTGCTGCAGTTGTTTTCATCGGCTTGTCAGGAATGTTCTACTCAAACATACCTGACAATGCTACGGTGGATCACAAAACTGGAATTAAAATTAGTAATACAGAATTAAAGTCAGGTTCTTTCGAAAATAAACTTTCACAATCATTACCAATAGGAAATGGTAATTCAGACCTTGATCTAAACGATGTTGATTTAAATAATTCTCTTGATAATAAGGATGTTAAAACAACAGGAAAAAAATTGGTGGTGGAAAATAATCGCAATATTACAGAAATAGCTTCTATTAATAAAAACAGCGTCGTTCCTAATCTATTCGACATAAATCAAGAGCCAATTTTGACTCAGGAAAATTATGAGAATATGAACGAAGCCAATTTTGATTTTCTTAATTCAAAGAAATTAGGATTAATAAATACTAAAATTTTACAGTTGCCAGCATCATCCCAAATCCCTCAAAGGCCAACAAAACAGAAACGGTCAATCTGGGCTTTTGAGGTTGGGTATGATCAAAATCAAACTGCAATAAATTATGCGGTTAACACCCAACTGTCTAAATACGTTCACAAGAATTTTGTAAATAGAATTAAGGAGGGCGAGTTCGCTCTTGCGGCTCCTCAACTTCATGCCGCCCTTAGATATCAATTTAACCCGAATTGGTCGGTTGCCATCGGGTTAGGTTTTTCACAAACTAGAATTTCTCAAAGTTTCAACTTCCAAGATAGCACGCCTGTGAGCATGGCTCAAGGAAACGAAGCAGATATTAACGGAAACTATCCAATTTTTGGATATGTTGGATTAGGTATGCCAGTTGCTTATAATGGGAATCAATCTATTTCAATGGTTTCAATTCCATTGAGTGTTGGATATCAAAGACCAATTAATCGATCATGGGCATTCAGTTCTGAGATTTCCATGAGATTTAATAAATTATTAACCACAACTGGAAAAACATTGGATTACCACGATTTGTCTTTAATGGATGTCCCAAATTATAGAAGTCAAATATGGTCAGCCAAGCTTTCTATAGGTGCGGAAAAGCGCGTTTCACTGCGTGATATATGGGGTGTTAGATTAAATACTCAAGGTGCATTAACCCCATTTAATTCAGTAAATTCACCGGTTTCTAATAGGGGTTGGTCAATTGGTATGTCGGTTTTTTATCGTTATTCAATTTGGTAATAATCAAGAATATGCATAAAAAATCATTCATATCGAGTAAATTGCAGATAGTGAAACGAATAATCCTCATTTGGTTTCTTGGTTTAGCGACTTTTCCATTGTTTTCTCAAGTCTTAGAGCCTTTGGGTACTGGACTTCCAGGAAGAGTTGTTGCTTCATATGCTACGGATGATGAATATTTTGCTCTTTATGATGATGTATCTACTTCTGATACAACAGATTATGTTTTGGCAAGATGGAATGGTGCGTACTGGTCTTATTGTCCGGGGTTGAAAACTCCAGCACCCATTATTCCTACTGAGGGTAATTACAATTTCCATTCAATAGCCTATTTTAATAACACCATTTATGTTGGAGCATATTTGGCAAATGCTTCCAAAGATGCCGAAATTCCAGTTACTCATTTGTATAAGTGGAATGCAAATACCCAAGAATGGGATCCAGAGGTTGGAGTAGTCGATACAAGAAATAATGGTATCATTACAATGGCGGTTTTCGACAATAAACTCATTATTGCTGGAAAATTTCAGAGCACCTTAAATGGTAAGAGTGTTCAGAATATTGCCTCATTCGACGGAACGAATTGGGATTATTTAGGAACTAGTAACCTAGATCAGGGTGCCGATGGAATAATCAGATCTTTAATGGTTGTTGGTAACAGATTATATATCGGAGGTGATTTTACAACCTTTGCAGGTAAACAAACTGGGAATATTGCATATTACACGGCTGCAAATGGAGGATGGGGTGGAATTGGAAGTCCTTTCATTGGAGAAATTTTAGAATTAGCTTCATGGAGCGGTTCACAAATAGCTGCCTTGGGTAAAGATTCGAGTGGAAATAAATCAGTACGAGTATTTAATGTTAATTGGAGTTCAAAATTAGATTTTACTAATTTCACTTCGGCAGAGATAAAAACTATTGCAGGAACTAAATCTTATTTATTGTTGGGTGGGACTTTTGTTAAGGATGGAAACGGTTCTTCTCTGTTGAGATTTGAAAATGATAATCTTGCTTTTACTGGCAACAGACTTCAAGGCGATTTTAGATTAGGTCAAAGAGGTTCTGGTGCATTTGTTTGGGGTGATTTTAATGAACTTAATACAGATATAAGGTTTTTCTCAAGCATTATAAGCGAAAGCGGTAATTTAACCGGTGATTTATTTTATGATTTCGATGGCGACTGTCAAAGAGATGAGGGAGAAAAGGGTTTGCCCGCTGAGGTTTTAAAATTAACAAATAAAACTACAGGAGAGTATTTCTTCACAGTAACAGATGAATTCGGGCATTTTACAGTAGGTCTACCTCAAGGAGATTATACTATACAACATAAAAACAAAAGACACTTTTACCATGTTTGTGCGGGTAATTATGCCACACAAATAAGAAATGGTAAATATTCCTATGTAAGCTTAGGTGAGTACATGGATCCTCAAACCAAGGACATTGAGGTAAATGTAGAACCAATATATCCTGATGAATTGAAAGCGGGCGATACCATTCAGGCTTTAGTGACTGTTAAAAACCATGGGGCGAATACATTGAATAGTGCAACACTTTTGATTTCTCATGCATTACCCCTAGCTGATTTCTACAGTGAACCAGCTGCCGATAATTACGATGGCATTGAAGCGACATACTCACTTGTTAATTTAGAACCATTTGAAGTGCGATTTATATTGGTTAGATACAAAATGCCCTTATCTGCTAATTCAAAGGACGAATATAATATTAGAGTTTCAACGGGCAGTTTAATAACTGGTCAAGATGAAACTCAAGAGGATAATATTAATGTGGCATCATTGAAAATAGGTAAGCGAGGAAATGGTGGTGTTGTAGAAAAAAACTCTGTATTAGGAAATGAGATAGATCAAAAGATCGCAACATGGAAATATACAATTGATTTTAAGAACACAAGTAGTTCCAAAGTGAATAAAGTGATTCTAGTTGATACTCTAGCTGGAGACTTACCACTGCAGCGTGTAATAGTAAATTCATTTTATCCTCAAAAAGCACAATTCTTTATTCAACAAGGAAGAATTTTAGTTGTGAATTTTGATCCAGCCAATTTAAAAACTTATGAAGCATCACCTTCAAATGCTGTGGGTTGGGTTAAATATCAAGTAGATTTATACCAAGACTTAGCGCTTCAAACTAAAATAAACAATATAGCTCATATTGATTTTGATAGCAAATGGTGGGGTGTATCTAATGATTGTTGGGTTACTGTTGTTGATAAGCAGTCAGCTGTCAGAAAATTAAAACTTCAACCCTTGGACGTTTATCCTAATCCTACGGGCGATTTCCTAAACGTGGAATGGGATAGAACAGAAACAGGGAGCGAATGGATAATAATAAATTTACAGGGTCAACGATTGATGGAAGGTAAAATTCATAATTCCACTGGTCATTTAAATATTTCTAAGTTAGGATCTGGATTGTATTTCTTGCAAACACCAACCACTACGACCCGGTTCAGTGTAGTTAAATAAATTACATGAAATAGTTTTCTACAAAAGAAAACAGATTGAAATTATTCCCATTTTTAAAATTCTCAATATCACTTTCAATTTGCGTAATAGACAGATTACTCATTCTTTGACTCTGAATTAGTTTAAATGCCTTTTCTGCTAATAGTTTTATTCTTTTTTGGGCATTTTTAGAGCTAATTAAAAAATGTGAGTCTATTCTTTCAATAAGCTCGTCTAATCCAGTATTATTAATAGCTTGGGTAAGAATAACCGGCGTTTCCCAATTCTTAACTGCACGTTCATGTGCAAGCTTTTTTAAGTGGGATGCAAAAGTTGCAGCTCCTTCACGATCTGCTTTATTCACAACAAAAATATCTGCTATCTCCATAATTCCACTTTTCAAAGTTTGAATTTCATCACCACTTTCGGGAACACTCACTACTACAGTGGTATCAGCTATACCGGCAATTTCAATTTCGCTTTGCCCTACACCAACAGTTTCAATAATGATATAATCGAAAGGAGCCAGCTTCAATACTTCAACAACTTCAATAATTGATGTTGTTAGACCTCCCAACGATCCCCTAGATGATAAACTTCTAATATATACATTCGGTAGCATATATAGGTTCTGCATTCTCAATCTATCACCTAATAAAGATCCTAAATTAAATGGACTACTTGGGTCTACTGCGAGAATAGCAACTTGCTTACCCGCTTTACTCATGGATTGAACTAAGCTATTTACTAATGTACTTTTTCCTGCTCCGGGTGGTCCTGTTATTCCAATAACAGGGGTGTTCCCAATTGTAGATTTTAAAAGCTCCCAATACCCATCAGTATGATTTTCCACCCAACTAATTGCGCGTGCAATATGCAGTTGATTGCCATTGGTTATTTCATTTAGTTCTGGAATAAGCACAATCAAATATAATGTTTATGATCGGGTGAATGGGAGAGAATCTAATGAAAGAAATTCACCCTTTTCAAACAATAATGACCCAGCCATCGCTATCATACCTGCATTATCGGTGCAATATTGCACGGAAGGTATGTATACAGGTAAGTTGTTTTTCATACCAATTTCTTGGGTGATTTTTCTGAGTAATAGGTTTGCAGAAACACCTCCTACTAAAGAAATAGATTTTGGACTATTTTCTTGGATTGATTTTATTAATCTCTTAGCAGTCATTTCTATCAATGAGTGTTGATAGGAAGCACAAATATCATTAAGGTTGTTTTGAACAAAACCTGAATCTTTCTCAAGTTCTTTTTTTAAGAAATATAGCAATGAAGTTTTTATTCCTGAAAAGCTAAAGTCTAGGTCTTTAGTTTTTGCATCAGGGAAAGTAAATCTTGGTTCGCCTAGTACTGCAAATTTGGATATTTGTGGTCCTCCTGGGTATCCTAATCCTAATAATTTTGCACCTTTATCAAAAGCCTCACCAATTGCATCATCTATAGTATTACCAATAATTTTATAATTAAAATGATCTTCTACCAGAAGTAATTGAGTATGTCCACCGCTAACTAATAAACAAATCATAGGAAAAACTACTTCATGCTCTATATAAAGGGCAGAAACATGTGCTTGCAAATGATTTACACCTATTAATGGTTTGTTTAGTGAAAGTGATAAGCCTTTAGCTGTATTGAAACCGACAATTAGCGATCCCATAAGACCTGGCCCTTGTGTGACAGCAATTGCGTCTAAATCCTCCACCGCAGTTTCTGATTGTTTTAATGTTTGATCAATTACTGGAATTATATTGGCTTGATGCGCCCTAGATGCCAATTCTGGTACAACTCCACCATATTTTCGATGAACGTCTTGGCTTGAAATAATGTTGGCCTTGATTTTACCGTTTTTAATTATAGCAGATGACGTGTCGTCACAACTACTTTCAATGCCCAATATTGTGGAATTAAACTGCATAAGTGGATTGACTGTCAATTGCTCAAATTAACTTTGTATATTGGTGAAAAGGTCCTCAAAAATACGAAAGAAGCTTTTACTCACGCTGTTTTGGGTGGTTTTTCTTTCTGCCTTTTTAGCAATACTCACTAGAAATAGGTGGGTTCAAAAACAACTATCGCAATGGGTAGCCTCGGAAATAAGTGAATCCTTAGGAGCTGAAGTTACTGTGAATTATGTTGAAGTCGACTTTTTGAGGAATTTTCATATTGAAGGATTATTACTTAAAGATCAGCAAAAAGATACTCTCTTATCTATAGGTTCAATTGATTTGAAGTTGGATGATTGGAAGATTGCCAAAAAGAAATTCGATATCATCAACTTAGATTTATTTAAGCCACGTGTATTTATGGGAGTTTATTCAAATACAAACAGAATTAATCATGAATTTTTATTTGATAATTTGCAACAAGATACACAAAAGAGTAAGCCATTCAATTTTAGCTTTTCTAATACCCGTATTATAGACGGTGAGTATGTGTTTTATCGAGGATATAGAAATAAACTAATGCAAACGCCGGGCGATTTTAATCCAAATTTTATACAATATTCAAAAATTAATTCTGAGATCCCCGAGTTTAAAATAGATACTGCAGGCTTACACTTCGATATTAAATATCTCAAAACAAAAGAGGGTACAGGCAAGATGGTTTCAATTATAACTAAATTTAATATCAAAGACGGGATTTTAGATTTCAATCCATTGGTATTGACTTATAATAATACTGAATTAAATGGTCAATTTACTATGTCGCCAATACCTAATATGCCTAAAAACCCATTTTGGGATATTAACTATTATTTGCGGGTCGATAATGGTGAATTTGATATTTCAGATTTGGGAGTATATGCAGATTATTTAAAAAACCATTCGTTGAAACTGTCCCCTACTTTCGAAATCCAAGGACCATTGAACAATATAAAAACAAAATATTTTAATGCTATCACTGAAAATGGGTCTCAGATCGATCTTGAATATCATATAAAAGGGATGGAAAAACCGGATTCTATTTGGCAAAAAATTGTTTTTAATGGAACCTATTTAAGTCAAGAAGATATTGAAAAATGGTTTGAAAATGATGATTTTAAAGAATACTTAAATCCAATCCAGGATATTGAAATGGATGCTGAATTTACACTTCCTGCGGGGAGGTTAATTATGAATGGCTCAATTAATAGTTCGGTAGGTCAATTTTCAGGGAATTATTCTTTGAATTATTCAAAGCGGGAAAATTCAATTCCTATGAGTATTAATGGGAAATTGGACAATCTTAGACCTAAGTTATTTAGAAATATTGGATATGATTTACCCATTGATCATGTGTATGGTAAGGTAAATATTTCTGGGAATGATTTTAATGAATTGGCCAGTTGGAATTGTAAGTTAAATCTTACTTCACTAAAGTATAACAATGTCGTTATAACCGGTTTAGATATTTTAGGTAAAATTGACCAAGGAAACCTTAGTATTAACTCTTATTCAGATGCTCAATCATTAAGTCATAATTTAGACCTTCAAGTTACTGGAGTTTTTAACGCTAAACATCGGATGCAATTATTAGCAGATCTAAAAAAAATGGATCTTCAGTCTTTGGGGTTGGATACCACAAATAGTAAATATTTTGGTCAGGTTAAGTGCGATATAACCGGGTCGTGTATAGATGATTACATTGGCTTTATATCAATCGAAAATTCTAAAATCAGCAGAGGATTTGGAGAATTTCAATTAATAAAGCAAGAGGTTTCACGGTATGAGGCTGATAAGATATCTCTTAATGGAGATTGGGTGGTTGGTGAAATTACAGGGCCAATTAAATTTTCAAATACCTCAGACTGGATAAATCATTTTGCTCATTATGTTGCCCCTGAAAGATTTGTAGATTCTCGAAAACAACTCACTGATTCCATTTTTATTGATCTATTTATTCCGCAAACTGGTTGGATTGATGCTTTTGTTTTGCCCGGACTGCAATTTGGCCCTTTGCGGATTAAAGGCAATTACTTCGCAAAGGACAATATATGCAAGTTAAAAGTTGGACCATTCTCAATGGAATATGGTGATATTCAAATGGAAAGGGTGAACTGTTTTATTGATAAACCTACTAAATATGGATTAGCTAAAATGTCAATAAACACAGACTACGTTAAGGTAAATAAAACCGTTTACGATACATTTGGTTTGGCATTTGATATGTTAAAAGGAGGGTATTCGATTACCTCTCGAATTCACGATAAATCGGATAGGTATAGTTTTTTGATAAACGCAAATGGCTCTATTCACAAGGACTTCGCAAATATGTATTTTGGTAGCACCTACATTAATATTCTAAATCAAATTTGGGTGCTTGATCCTAAAGCACGTATAGATTTTACAAAAAATAGATGGACTGTCAATGATTTCTATCTTGCGGATGAAAATCATTACATTGAAATAGACGGTGTTGCAGGTGCATCAAATTCTGACACCCTACATATTGACTTTGGTAACATTACTCCAAATGTGTTAACTCCATTTTTTGCTAAAGGGACATTCGATTCATTATTATTTAGATCGAACGGTGATGTACGGATTTCGTCAACATTGGGATCTCCCAAGTTTTTAGGAAACATTGATGTTAATCAAATATTTTATCAAGGATACTCCTATGGGGATGCATCTACTTGGGTTCGTGAGACAGACGTTAATGGGTTGTTAAATTTTGAAACAAGCTTTAGAGATGGGCCAATAGCAAATACTGATTTCAGGGGTACTGTGAAGTTAATGGGAAAAGATCCGACTCAAATAAATATTTTAGGTAATATACCTAATGAATCAAGTTTAGATATATTAAGGCCATTCTTGGCAGGTGTAGTTACGATTAAAAATGGAAAATTTGGAGGAAATGTTCGAATTTCTGGAACGTCAGAAGAACCTAAAATATTGGGTTTATTAACGACTAATAAATTTGGATTAAATATTGATTATCTAGGCACAGAATATTTAATTGGGGGCAATTTTAAAATTACAGATGAAGGGCTTTATACTATGAGCCCTATTAAGGTAAGTACTCCATCAAAAAGAGGATCAGCGCTTTTTACTTTAGAATTAACACATGACGGATACAAAGATTTTAGATTAAACTTGAAAGTCGATTCAATAAAGCAGATGCAAATATTGAATACAACCGAAAAAAGTAACGATCTCTTTTATGGTAAAGCATGGGCGAGCGGAGACTGCAGAATACATGGGCCATTAAGTTTAATTGACATGGATATTAATTTAACTACCGAAAATGGATCAGATTTATCAATACTTTACCCTCAAGTATCTCAAAACAGTTTGGTGGGATCAGTAACTTTTGTGAAAAAAGGTCATAGCACGGATAAAAAACAATTAAAAGAAAATGAACAATTACAATCTGGAGAAGATGATGCACTTGGTGAGATAAACTTAAATATAAATGCCAATCAAAATGCTCAAGTGAATTTTGTAATTGATAAAAGATTAGGGGACGTAATAAGTGGAAGAGGTGTTGGCGATATTAGGCTTTTATATAGTAAAGAAGGTGATTTTTCACTTTTTGGCACATATAAGGTTGGAAGCGGTAGTTATTCATTTTCACTGCCAGGAATTAATATTATAAAGAAAATTGATCTAATTCAAGGTGGTACAATTAGATGGGATGGAGATGTTTTTGACGCGGTTGTTGATTTGTCAGGTTCATTCGAAAAAAGAGTTTCCCCATCTGCTTTAATGATTACCTCAGGAAGTAGCGAGAGTTCTTATCCTACCACAAGATTTTTAAGTGTTTTAAGAATGAAAGGGAATCTGTTTAGTCCTTCAATTTCTTTCGATATTCAAGCACCTGATCTGAAATCAAATACTTCTAGTAACACAGCAGAAGTAGTTTCAATAGTTGAGCGGATACGTTCAAATAAGGATGAAGCCATGCGGCAATCGATTTCACTTTTACTATTTGGTAATTTTCTACCTCCTTCTTTTATGGCTAGTACCGCTCCAACTACCTCTAATTTCAGTAGTACGGGAATTGCGGGAAATAGCATTTCTACATTGGCAAGCTCAGTAGTAAACGACCTCTTTGTAAAATATGGTATACCAACAAGAATTCAGGTTAATATTGATGACATTCGTAATACGACGGGTACCACAAATACGCAACTTTTTGTTAACAGTGAGTGGTTCTTATCGGATAGATTACGTTTAGACTTGAATTACGATCCAACAGTAGCTATGCTGGTCAATAGCGTAGCACTTCCATTAAACTTCAATTTAGAGTACAAAACAAAAGATGAGAATTGGCGATTAAAAGCCTTCTCAAGGTCTAATAATTTAATTTTAAATAATACAACCACAACCAATGGGGTTTCAGGAAATACTTTAGGTGCCGGGGTATTGTATCGTCGTGATTTTGATACTTTTAAACGAGAAAAAAAAGATGAAAAGTAAGTTCCAAAAAATTGGACTTAAACTTGTTTTGCAATGACGCTCAAAATACTATTAGTTGAATCTCTAAGGATGTCTTGGAATGCGGTTAGGCTAAATAAATTGCGTAGCGCATTATCTGTACTCGGAATAACTATTGGTATCTTTTGCATTGTTAGTGTTTATGCTTTGGTTCATTCATTAGAATTAAGTTTGAATAACCAATTTACTAAGTTAGGTGCCGATGTATTATTTATTCAAAAATGGCCCTGGGATGATATGGGTAATAATTATCCATGGTGGGAATACATGAAACGTCCTAAATCAAGTCCTCAAGATGTACAGTCATTAAAAAAAATAGTGGATAACCAAAAGATTCAGGCCATTGCTTATGCGTATAATACTAACTTTAATATTACAAATAGTAAAAAAACACTAAGTAAAATCAATATTCGTTGCGTCTCGCATGAGTTTAATGAAATCCAACCCGTTGAATTAGAGGATGGCAGATATTTTACGATTGATGAAGCCCGATCCGGACGACCCATTGCCGTGATTGGTAATACCATTGCTTTGGAATTATTTGGAAGCGTAAAAGCAGCGATGGGCAAGCCATTTAGAATTGGTAATAAGGAAGTTCGAGTTGTTGGTGTGGCAAAATATCAAGGAAATAATATTATTGGTGCAAGTAATGATAATCTTATTTATGTACCATACAAATGGTCTATGGCATTATCGAATTACAGACAAAGTGATGATGCCCAAATTTTAGTAAAAGCATCAAAAGGGACTAATTTAGATGATTTGAAATTCGAGCTCCAACAATTAATGCGTCAAGTGAGAAGAATAAAACCAAAACAAGAATCAGATTTTGCTGTTAATAAAATGACCATGATTACCGATGCCATTTCTGGATTATTTAGTCAAATTCGAAAAATTGGATTTGTGATTGGCGGTTTTGCCATGTTAGTTGGTTGTTTCGGTGTAGCTAATATTATGTTTGTGTCTGTGAAAGAAAGAACGAGAGAAATAGGAGTTCAAAAAGCTCTTGGCGCAAAAAACTTTTTTATTAGTTTACAGTTTTTATTAGAGTCCATATGGCTAAGCATTGGCGGAGGGATAATAGGTTTATTTTTGGTGTCGGGTGTTTTGAAGATACTAGATTCTATAGCACGTGAAAATATGGGTGGTGGGGTAGAATTAATTTTAACTGGACAAGATGCTCTATTAGGTATTGGTATTTCTGTTTTAGTTGGAATAATTGCTGGTTTTCTTCCGGCTAGATCAGCGGCAGCATTAAACCCAGTAGAGGCAATAAGATCAAGTTAAAATGTGTACTTTTTACAATAGGATATTTAGAGGTTTAGTAAGTTTCATTCTTGTTTTTTATTCAGTAAAACTAAAGAGTCAAACTGATTCAACATCTGCTGCAGATACTATAAAAACAGTTGAAATAAAGGTTAAAAAGAACCTAATTGAAAACAGGGCTGATGCATTGGTATATAATGCAGATGAGGATTTAACTAGCAAAGGGCAATCTGCGAGTGAATTGCTTGCAAAAGTACCAATGGTTGATGTAGATATGGATGGAAATGTATCATTGCGTGGAAATAGAAATATTCGGTTTCTAATCAATGGCAGGCCTTCAGGACTACTTTCAGGAAGCCCTTCAGATGCTCTACGTGCAATGTCAGCTGATGATATTGCTACTGTAGAGGTGATGACAAATCCTACATCGAAGTATGATGCAGAAGGTAGTGGAGGTATAATAAATATAGTGCTAAAAGAAAAGAAGGTAGAAGGATTAGTTGGAAGTTTAAGTGGCGGTATTGGAACACGAAGTGCACATTTTGGTGGGAATTTGGCATCTCAAAAAGGAAAAACCACTTATAATTTATCTTTAGGAAGCCATTTTTGGAGAAGTTGGGGAAATTTAGAAACTAAAAGGAATAATACAGATGAGAAGGGAATAAGCTACCAATTAATACAGCATTCAGATCAAGTAAATTGGGGTGGCGGCCCTCGAATAACATTGAGTTTGGACCATCAATTTACAGAGTCTCAATCCTTAGTTCTTAACGCAACAGGAAGATACAGATTACGGAATTCTGTCGATAATTGGTCAACAAATTATGGCGTTATTGATAGTTTAGATTTCTTATGGCGTCAAGAATCTGATTATTTATCTCAAGGATGGGGTTATGACCTTGGTTTTGATTATAGAATAAAAGGGAAAAAGCCAAAAAGCGAATTTGCAATTGCCGGCCTATTAACAGACGGAATAAGTGGTGATGGCTATGACGCTCTGCGCTACAGTAAGTCAAATATCCTTTCTTTTCAAGAACATAGTTTGAACAATAATAGTAACAAAGAATTTTCACTTCAATTAGACTGGATAAATCCATTGACTAAGAATTTAATGCTTGAAACTGGAGTAAAAACTGTTTTTAGATGGGTAAAATCCAACTATAATTTTGATAGTTTTGATTTCGCGAAAAAAAAATTTGTACCTAATGAACTATTAAATAATGGCTTTGGTTATTTTCAAAATGTCTATGCAGGTTATTCTCAAATCACCTATGAATTTCTAACCAAATATTCTGCTAGGTTGGGAGTTCGTTACGAGGCCACGAAATTTGGAGGAGATATTGAAAAAGGTGTTTTTGAAAACATAGGAATAAATACTTTTGTTGGTCAGCCTTATTCAAATTGGGTACCGAGTATTTCCTTGTCCAGAGTAATTGGCGCAGGAGGTTATGTGCGTTTAAATTATAATATGCGCATCCAAAGGCCCAGTTTAATTTTCTTAAACCCGTATGTCAACTACAGCAACCCAGTTGATATTACGGTTGGAAATCCTCTATTAAATCCCGAAGTTTCAGATAATTATGAATTATCGTTTGGTAATTATACTAAGATTGGAGGCTTTGGATTAAATTTTTATCACAAAAGGCTAAATAATGCAATTGAAACATATAGGTTTATAAATTCCTCAGGAGTATACATTACTACATATTCTAACATCGGTCGAAATGTTCAAAATGGAATGGATTTAAATTTAAATTTTAGAGGTAAAGGTTGGATGTTGTTTTTCAATGGAGGTTTAGGGCATGTGAACATTTCAAGCACTGTTGATACAGGTGCTGTTTCGGGTATTTCAGCGAGTGGGTGGACATATGTAGTTGGCCTAAGAGGTAATTACTCAATTAATGACGATTGGTTGGTCGAGGGGTTTTCACGTATCAATGCACCTCAATTTTCACTCCAAGGGTTTAGTCAAAATTGGATGTTTCATACTATTGGTATAAAAAGAATGTTTAATGAAGGAAAAGGGGGATTAGGACTGGGGCTAGATAACCCTTTTACTCCTAGAATTACCCTTAAAACTGAAAATTTAGGGCAATCGTTCGAGTTGTACTCCCAAAGGGTATTAAATATGTGGGGGGTGAGAATAAATTTCAATTATTCCTTCGGAGATGTGAAGACAAAAAACACAAATATCAGGAGTATCCGTATTAAAAATGAAGATTTAAAAAATGGTTCTGGAGCAGGTGAAATGTAACCACTTTTTGAATTGATGTTAATTACCTAATTTTGTTTTATGGATTTATCAGGTAAAGTTATACAAATACTACCATTACAAAACGGAGAAGGACGCAACGGCGCTTGGAAAAAGCAAGAATATATTATTGAAACTCAAGGACAATACCCCAAAAAGGTATGCTTTTCAATATGGGGTGATAAGATCACTGAATTCAATATTCAAGAAAATGAATTTATTACAATCGGTATGGATATTGAAAGCCGAGAATATAACAGCCGATGGTATACAGATATCAAAGCTTGGAAAGTTGATAGACCCGGAACTTCGGGAATGGCAGCACCCGCTTCTCAAAATTCAAACAGTTTAAATGCAAGCTCAGCAGATGATCCATTTGAATCAACTCCTACAGTAGATGATCCATTTGCTTCGGGAACTGACTCATCAAGTCCGGATGATGACTTGCCGTTTTAATCATGAATTTGTCATAAAATAGTGGTAGACATGACTGATTGAATTAATCCCTTTGGAAAACTAAATTGATAAAGAATAAAACATGTTGAATATAAAGAAATA
Source organism: Bacteroidota bacterium (assembly GCA_030834125.1). Taxonomy (GTDB): domain Bacteria; phylum Bacteroidota; class Bacteroidia; order NS11-12g; family UBA955; genus VMCP01. The sequence goes on from JAURFW010000014.1 coordinate 19,462, forward strand.
CCTTGTTGTTTTAATGCTTATTACATCAGGGTTTGCTGTTGCTCAAACTACATATTACGTAGATGGAGTAAATGGTGATGATGTAAATAACAGTGGTGCAAGTGGTTCACCATTTAAAACCATTGGAAAGGCAATGAACTCTGTTGCTTCTGGTGATATTATTGAAGTAGAGGGCGGTGCTTATACAGAATCTGTAGATGTTACTGAAAATGTAACGATAAGCGCAGTTACTGCTGGATTAACAGTAGATAAGTTGAGGCTTTCAAGCGGAAAAAACTTAACTATTGGGTCTACATCTGAAGTTATTACAGTAAAAGATAGTTTGTTACTAAATTATGGTTTAGTTAATGTTAATTCATACAACCGTCTACATACATCGGCTACGGCAGAAGTGGCCGGTGGTAATGACACTAGTTTTATTGTCAATGGATATACCATTCATCACGTTGGAAACACTTCCAAAACCTACACCTGGCATATTGGGCATACAACAGGTGATTATCGCCCTATAACTTTAAGTAGTTTTAGTACATCTAAAACCACAGATCAATATTTTTATGCGCGGTGTATAAACGGAGGCCCCTCGTTTAGTGTATCGCTGCCAACCAATACTAAAAATATTTCTAGTGTCAATCATTGGGAAGTAGGCGCTCAGGAAGCTGCCGGCGTAACAAACGCTTATACATTAACTTTTGATTACGATTCAGCTACCAATGATGATGGAGTATGGGATGCTCCCAATCTTCAGCTTTTAAATACTGACGGTCTCGCTGCTTGGGTTTTAAAAACTCAAGGTGGAACAAATGCAAGAAAGGGTTCAATTTCAGCAACTGCGACCAATACACTTGGTTATTTTATTTTAGGAAATAAAAAAGGTGGAGCTACATTTTTAGGAGGGGCCAACAACTTAGGTAGCGCCGATCCATTTGTGAGTTTTGAATATAATGCTGCTGGTCTGTGCGAAGGCGATACCATATTCTTTAATAATCTCACGACGAATCGCTCAGGGGCTACGTTTACATGGATTTTTGGTGACGAGTCAGAAACAAATCCAAAATATAAGGGGATTACTTATCCTAATGCTTCGGCTGAACACCCATATCACATTTATAATAAGGCAGGTAGCTATACGGTGAGTCTCCAAGTGCAAAATGCGACCAACAATCCAGATGTGGGGTACATGGCATTTACCATTGGTATTTTACCAAGGCTTCCAGGTTATAAATCTGTTGAAGTATACAGATATCCATATAATGGCCTTGATACTTTTGACGATCTAACCATTTGTGATGGTGAGAGATTTTGGGCCGTGGATAATTATGACGCTACATTTCAATGGAATCCTAATGGTGATGTAGTTACAAAAACCGTTTATGTTATTCAGGGATTAACACCGGAACCAACATTGCCGGTCATGAATCCTATACCAAGTAATGATACATTTTTTAATACAATTAATGGACCAGGAAATTATAAAGTTGTTGTTACTCGCACAACTAATAAAGGCTGTGTAGCTGAAGAAACTCAAGATTTAATCATTTATGCTCGTCCTGCGCCAGTTATTGATGCATTGGATAAATGTGAAACTCCCCCCAACACTACCTTATTTGTAACAAATAGTACAACTGATCCTTCACCAACGAATACTATTAAACAATGGTCATGGGAATATGAGGGTACTTTTGTATTGAATGAGAAAGTAAACAAAAGTCATATTTTTCAAAATGCACACAAAGGAATAAATCAAGTTAAATTGATAGTAGAAACAAAAGTAGGTTGTATAGATTCTATTACTAAAGACGTGGAAATATTCCCTAAACCCAAAATAGATATGGACCTAGATTATTTCTGTGAAGGCCAAACCTTAAGTGCAGATGCTTCTAGTTCAAGTATTACTGGTTCAAGCAATATTGATATGTATATCTGGAATTTTGATTTTGGTAAACCAAATCCACAATATGACTCTAATGCGGTTACAAATTATCAATATCCAGGACCTGGTTTATACAGAATTCAGTTAAGGTTGGTATCAGATAAAATGTGTTTGAGTGATTCTGTTCAACAGATAAGAATTCATCCCAAACCAACTCCTGACTTTGATGTAAAAGAGGTATGTTTCGGAGACTCAACCGAATTGCGAAGACTGATTCAAACATACCCAAATGATGATAGTATGACGTATTATTGGTATTTAGATTACCAATTTATAAAGGATGATACAGCATTCAAATATTTATTGCCAAATCCGGGGTCATATCAATTGAAAATGGAAGGTATTTCTGATGCTGGTTGTACAGATTCTATCATCAAAACCATTAAATCTTATTATGTTCCTAATGCATCATTTATTTTAGACACAATGGTGACAGGAAATGATTCAATTCAATGTTTTAATGGTAATAATTTTGTGTTCGATTATGATTTGGGAATAGATCCATACGATACACTCGATATTTCAAAATGGGTTTGGGGGGATACTATGATTGAATCTCCAATAGTTGGTAATAATCATTCTTACACAACATTAGATACCTTTGAAATATTACTATTTGTGCAAAATATTAATGGTTGCGCTGATAGTTCTTCATTAACCGTTATAACGGTGCCATCTCCCACAGCAGGATTTGATTGGAACGGATTATGTGTTCCAGACACTGTTAAATTCTTTGATACAAGTTCAGTTTCTGTAAATCCAATTACAAGTAGATTCTGGGATTTTGGAAATGGAGAAGCAGATACGAACATTACAACTACTCAAACATTCTACTCCAATTCAGGACCATATTCTGTAAAATATACAATTGAAAGCGATAATGGCTGTCGCGATTCAATAACTAAATCAATTGATACGCTTATAGACATTCCGGTTGCAAATTGGCAATTAATTAATGGAAGTATGCCACTATGTAAAGGTGATAGTGCAACATTCCAAATTAACGGAGGCGACTCTGCAGTATGGTTAATTGATTTGGATACAAATAGATCTAAAGCTTTCTCAGTTACCGGAGTGTATAAATTTGAAGTGATTAACGGAGGACGTTGTAAATCAACTGATAGCGTGCAAGTATTTGCCTATACAGCTGCTGATATTAAAGCATACAGCGATACGGTCATTTACAGAGGACGTAGAGCAGAATTTAGATTAGTAAAGGCTTCGTCAAACATAAAATGGTCTCCCTCAGAATTTCTAGAAGATAGTACAAGTACTTATGTTACCACGAAACAACTTATTGATTCAATGAGGTTCTATGTTACTGCATTGGATTCAAATGGTTGTGAGGATATGGATTCGGTAACTGTATTAATTATTGATCCGCCATTAGTTAAAATTCCGAATATAATTACACCAAATGGAGATAATGAAAATCAAACATGGAACCTAATAGATATTCCGGATTTATTCCTATACGACATAGTGATTTCTGATCGTCAAGGAAGACGAGTATATGAAAGTACGGATTATAAAAATGATTGGGCAGCTAGAGATATGAATGGATTAGAGTTACCAAATGGTGTATATTTCTACTACATGAAAAACAGACAAACTAACGAAATTTACAGAGGTTACATTCAAGTGATAAGATAAAATGAGAAAAAGTATTTTTACCCTTGCAATAAGTGGATTAACAATTTTTGGATCCACAATGGCTCAAATGGGAGCACGCATAGATCAATATTATCTTGATCGCTCAGTATTAATTCCTGCCGCAATTGGCGAAAGTGAGGAAGGTTATGCTACAATAATATATAATAAACTATTCACGGATATTCCAGGTTCGCCGCAGCATACTGTTCTTAATATGGCGATGCCTTTGCCACAGAAAAATACATCTTTTGGGCTCTTTTATATGAAAGAGAATATTGCGTTCTCTGAAATGCATAATGCGTATGCAACATATGATTACAGAATTCAATTAGGTGCAGATATCAATTTGAATCTTGCTGTAAGTGCCGGAGTGTTATCGCAGAATTTTGATGCTACAAAAGCAGTGTATTACGATGAGAATGATGACAAGATAACAGCATTAATGTTTAGCCCACCTGTTGTGAGAGCCGATCTTAGAGCGTCGTTATATTTAAGTTCGGAGAAGTTTTACGGAGGATTTTCTGTGACTCGATTGCCACGTCCGCATTTTGATTATACTTACTATAATTATGCAGCGGGTTATGACCTGCAAACCCAAGCAAATGCACTTTTAGGTTACAACTCAGTTATTGACGATAACTTTACCCTTAAACCAAGTTTCCATTTTAATATGTATAACTGGGATTACATGTATTTCCAAGGTAACGTAAGTATAGATTTTAAAGATGTTATGTGGGTAGGTTTCGGAATGAATAATTTATTTCAAGCTGGTGTAAATGCAGGTTTCAAACCTCAGGATGATATCTTAGTAGGCTACAGTTATACGGTGCCTAATGGTGAGCAACGCGGTCTTTTGGGACCAATGCATGAATTTACAGCCAAAATTGGATTCTCTGCTCTTGGCGGTGGTTCAAGAAACAAAGACGGTGACGGAGATGGTATAGGTTCAGATTTTGATGGTGATGGTAGCGCTATGATGGAAAATGAGAGAACGTACAAAGAAGCTATCGTAAAATCTTATGAGGATATGGAGAACTTTGGACTTGGGCATGATAGTTCAGGAATTAAACTTCCTCCAATTCCTAAGTTGAATCCTGAGCTTGGACATTATTTAGTTTCTGGCCTACACTCGAGTGAAGAGAAAGCAAATGAACAAATTAAGCAGCTTTATATGAAGGATGTAATAGCTTTTAAATTCTATGATATGAGAAATAAAAGTTATTACGTATTCGTGAAACGCTACAATACTGAAAAAGAGGCAAATAAAGGGGAATTCTATTATGAGGGTAGCGTACCACGTGTTTGGGTACGTGAAATACATAAATAAGAATAACACCAAATATTAATTCTCACCTCGAAAGGCATAAGAAATGAGATTTGCTCCCATTTCGAGTGCCTTTCTTCGTTTTTCGGAAGAATCATTATATACTTCAGGGTCTTCCCATCCATTCCCTAGATCACATTCATAATCGTAAAAACAAATTAACTTACCTTCCCAAAATAGACCGAAACCCATTGGCGGTTTAGCATCATGTTCATGAACTTTAATTAGACCATTTGGGAATTTGAACTTCTTATTATAAATAGCATGGTCTAAAGGAACTAACTGAAATATTAATTCTGGAAAGACTTTCTTCATTTCCCTCCTTATATAATGGTCTAGACCGTAATTATCGCATATATGAAGGAATCCTCCTCCAATTAAATATTCTCTTAAGTTTAAAGCCTCAGATTCACTAAATACTATATTACCATGCCCTGTTAAAAATAAAAATGGGTAATAAAAGATGTCTGAAGATCCTATATCGACAATGTCTTCTTCAGAATCGATATTCGTATTAATATGTTGATTACAAAAAATGGTTAGATTTTTTAATGCTGTTCTGCTGCTATACCAGTCACCCCCTCCAGAGTATTTTACCCTGCCAATTCTAATCGATGATTGACAGAAAGTTGAGCTTGTAGCAATGAATAATATAAAAAATAGGATGTTTCTTTTTAACTGCACATTACAAATATAATGTGAGTAAGAAGGCAGAACCAACTATTATACGATAGATAGCGAAAAATTTAAAACCACGTTTTTGAACCATTTGTATGAAGAATTTCACGGCTAATAGTGCGGTGAAAAAACTCAATACATTACCGAGTGCTATATCACTAATATTAGTAGCAGAGAGTGTTTCCCAATTCTTAAAAACTTTATAAAATGACGCTGCAGTTAGCGTAGGAATGGCTAGAAAAAATGAAAACTCCGTAGATTCTTTTAAGGATAATTTACAACCTAATGCTCCTCCAATGGTCGCAGCACTTCTGCTTGTTCCAGGAATCATTGCAATGGTTTGCGCAAAACCAATAATTAAACTGTCTTTCCATGTCATTGAGTCAACTGTTTTTGTACCAGGTTTAAAAATATCTTCAATAAAGTATAAAAGAACACCGACAGCAATGAGCATAATTCCTACTACAACACCACTTCCCAAAAGGGTTTCAAGAAAATCATCAAATAATAGCCCTAATACAGCAGCCGGTATGAAACCAATTAGTAGTTTAGTATAAAATGCGAGCCAATTTTTATTAAAAAATCTTTTGAAATACAATCCAACTACTGCGAGTATTGCACCAAATTGAATACTAATAATGTAAGTATCTATATTGGCATCGTTTATATTCAGCCATTTTTGGAACATTATTAAGTGTCCAGTGCTGCTAACAGGCAAGAATTCAGTGATCCCTTCAACAATTGAAAGAATTACATTTTCAATTAGCGTCATTTTTTACGATAGAATATCGCGTATATCCCAAGGATAAATCCAATAATTACAACTATTGGAGCAAGCGTAATTCTTCTGAAGTCGTAAATATCACCATCTGAACCGCTCATTAATATAAATCCTATAATTACCACCGCAATACTGGCAATTAAAAGGTAGTAATTCTCTTTTGTGAATAATAATTCCCGGATTTCTTTAGGTTGGTTGTTTTGATCAACCTTGGTTTTATTTTTTTTGCTCATCAGTAAAGATTTTCAATTTTAGTTTTTAGAAATTTTCTCGTGCTTAGCCAACTTGTTAGTGCAGCTAAAACGATTCCAAAAATAGCAATAGAAATTGAAAGAATCCCTAATAAATTTAATTCAATATGTTGGTTAAAAGAACTAAGCATTTTTAATTCGTCTTTACTCCAAAATGGCAATCCCCAAAAAATAGCTGCTATTGAAACTGCTGCAATAGGTAAAGAAATTAATGAATATCCAATAAATTTCGAAACAAAGGGGCGAATAATAAAGCCATTAGTTGCTCCAACCAATTGCATGCTTTTAATATTATGTCTATTGGCGAAAATCCCCAAGCGCACTGAACTTTGTATAAGGATGATTGATATAATAATCATTAATAGAGCAAATCCCCCAAAGAAGTATTGCACTCTTTTTAAGTTTTCAGTAATCGATGCAAGCCAGTTTTCCTGATAAATAACATCTTCAACTTTGTTGTTTTGTTTGAAAAAATGACTAACCTCAGAAAGGAACTTTGTATTTGCGTACTCGGCTTTTGGATAAATTTCAATGCTTAAAGGAAGTGAAACCGTTTCAACATAAGACATGAAATTTGGATCGTATTTTTGACCCATCTCTTCAATGGCTTGCTCTTTGGAAATGTATTGTACGTCGCGAACCCAAGATTTTTTTTTCATCTGTTTCTGAAAATCTTTCACATATTCATCTGTAACTTCAGGATGAAAATAAACATCGATACTGCTATTTTCTAGCCAATATTTCCCTAATCCATTAAATCCAATTATACTTACACCAAGTAAACCTAAAATAAACATCACAGATGCCAAACTCAGAATACTTGGTAATGCCGATGGTTTTTTGCGTTTAACGCGATTATTTTCCATAAAACTAATTACGAAAATCAGATAAATTAGAGCAAATAGAAAAATAAGTTTTCCGCATGTGCTAACTTTGTCCAATCCTGATAACGTATACGGTTAGATGCATTTGCTTCAAAATATTGACATAAACAAAGTACTTTTTCTAGACATTGAAACGGTTCCTGCTTATCCTTCCTATAAGGCTATGCCCAAAGAATGGAAAAGCTTATGGGATCGAAAGTCTAAATCTCTTGTTAAAGAGAATATTACGCCATCAGACATGTACGATCGGTCTGCCATATATGCTGAATTTGGAAAAATTGTATGTATTTGTGTTGGAATAATTACAGGTTTCCCGGATTCTCCTAAGCTTCGATTAAAAGCATTTACCGGAGATAATGAAAAGAAACTATTACAAGATTTTGCTCAACTTCTAAAAGTATATTTTAGTACGGATCGCTCAAAATTATGTGCTCATAATGGCAAAGAATTTGATTTTCCTTACCTTTCAAGAAGGTTGTTGGTTCATGGTATTGAATTGCCTTTGTTACTTGATAATGCTGGAAAAAAACCTTGGGAAATAGGGCATTTAGATACAATGGACTTGTGGAAGTTTGGCGATTATAAAAGTTATACTTCGTTGGATTTATTGGCCAATCTATTTGGTATTCCTACCCCGAAAGATGATATAGATGGATCTATGGTTTGCGATGTGTATTATAACGATAAAGATCTCCAACGAATTGAGAAGTATTGTCTTAAAGATGTTGTTACACTATGCCAATTATTTTTAAGGTTAATGAATAAACCCCTAATCGATAGTCGAGAGATTATTTTTCCATCTTGAGATGCCACATATTAATGGGTTTAAATGTCTAAACAAATAAGGATTTTGTATATTTGTATGATGCTGAAAAGTCGGGGTCTTTTTATTTTCTTTTTTGTTAGCGCATTTGTTTTGAAAGCAAGTGAGCCAACTACTGCTCCGTCTAACCCCAAAGCAGGAACCATTACTTGTACATCTGCGGTAATAAGTTGGACGAATGGAGATGGTGGTTGGAGATTGGCCATAGTTAAAGAAGGCTCTGCTGTTGATGATTTGCCTGTAGATGGTACAAATTATACGGCCTTTTCGGATTTTACAGCTGGTGAGGAAATTGGATCTGGTAATTACGTCAGTTACAATAATATTACCACCAACTTTGAACTAAAAAACTTAAAACCCAATACCACATATTATGTGAGTATTTTTGAACATGACGGAGCTTCAAGCCCTGATTATCTTACTAGTACTTATGCATCTTTTTCCTTTACAACATATAATATCGAACTGGATTTTGATTTTGCAATTGATGATAGTTGTAGTAAAACAAACACTGTAACATTTACGAACAAATCAAAAACTAATTTTTCGGGAATAACCTATACATGGGTATTGAAAGATGGTAACACAAAACAGGGAAAAGATATCACCCATACCTACGATGAAGGCGGGAATTATCAAGTTATGCTAGTTGCAGCGCCAAGTTATGGATGTAAAGATAATTTTATTAATTACGATCCAGTAAAAATTATTCCTAGGCCTATCAGTAGGCCAATTGAAAAAAATAATCAACTTGCCCAGTGTTTAGAGGGTAATTTATTCCAATTTGCTGATAACACTTCTCTTATAAATCTTCCTAAAATAGCGTATACCAGAACTTGGTATTGGACTCCATCTGATTCATCTACACTGCCTAAACCTGTCAAAACTTTTCCAAGTCCTGGTACTTATAAAATAGGTTATCGAGCAGAGACATATTTTGATAATGTTAGAACTGGTTGTGATGATACGGCATCTCTTTATATAAGAGTGATTGATAACCCTTCTAGTGGTATTGATATAAACGATTCAATTCAATGCTTCAGTACCAATGCATTTATTTTTGACAATGTGTTTCCTGGATTGACGAAGTTTTCTTGGGATTTAGGAGATGGAACCACTTCAACATTAAAACAAATTACTCATACTTATTCTGCCATTGGAATTTATCCCATAATTCACGAAGCGGAGAGTCCTGAAGGTTGTAAATCAAAGGATACTGTTTTTATTGAGGTTAAGCCCAATGTAAATCCGTCATTTACGGGTTTGCCGGGAACAGCATGTGAAGGCGGAAATTTGGCCTTATTGAATCCTGCTAATCCCAATGGGACATTCTCAAGTACATCAGGAACCTTTTCTGGTTTTTTATATTCTCCAGGGACTTTTGGGACACACAAAGTTAAATACGTAGTAAATGATGCTTTTTGTAAAGACTCTTCAGAACAAACTATTTTAATCTACGAAAAACCTAAATTTTCATTAGGACGAGATACAATCATTTGCGACAATGATAACTTTCAACTTTCTGTTTCGGGTGCTGGTACTTTAACATGGGAGGATGGAAGTGATGACAATCCAAGACCAATAGATCAGCCAGGTGTCTATTGGGCAGAAATGGATAATTTGGGTTGTGTTGGAAGAGATACAATAAATGTTGGGTACGAGCTTACTCCATATGCAGATTTACCAGATGATACCTTGATATGTAAAGGGCAAATTTTACAATTAAAACAATATTGGCCTAATGCAATCATCACCTGGTCTAACGGAAGTAATGATACTGTCATTTATGTAACTGAACCAGGGTTTTATTCAGTCGCAGTTTCAAACTTTTGCGGAACTGCCGGAGATGTTATGGAGGTAATTGTTTCTGACGGTTATTGCGATATTTTCATGCCAAATGCCTTTACTCCAAATGGAGATGGGCGTAATGAGTATTTTGAAATTTTAGGTAGAGATATTGAACCTGTTCTATTGCAAATTTTTAATAGATGGGGTGAGTTAATATTCGATAGTAAGCGCGTTGGTGATTATAAATGGTACGGCGATGCAAATGGTGAGCTTTGTCAAGAAGGACTTTATCCATTTATTTACAGATATCAACAAAAAGTAGGTGACAGATACCGCAGAAAAACGGTTAAAGGAGCAGTGTTATTACTGCGTTAGTAACTAAGCACTATTTTAGGTCTGAGTTCTGACTTGAAGAACTTATTTTTGCACTAATGAATGCCTCTTTATTGGAGCAAGCACAACAATTAGGTCTGCTTGCCGAAGAATATAATCAAATCTGTGACATTTTAAGACGTGAACCAAACTTTACAGAATTATCTATTTTTTCTGTGATGTGGAGTGAACATTGTAGTTATAAAAATTCAATTGTTTGGTTGAAAACATTACCAAAGGAAGGAACTAAATTGCTAGCAGAAGCAGGAGAGGAAAATGCGGGTTTAGTGGATATAGGAGATGGATTGGCGTGCTGTTTCAAAATTGAAAGTCATAATCACCCTAGCGCTATTGAACCCTATCAAGGTGCTGCTACTGGTGTTGGAGGTATTAACAGAGATATTTTCTCAATGGGTGCGCGTCCAATTGCACAGCTAAACTCATTAAGATTCGGTAATATCAATTCAGATAGAACCAAATGGTTGGTTAAAGGTGTCGTTAAAGGTATCGGAGATTACGGCAATGCATTTGGTATTCCCACGGTAGGTGGAGAAGTTTATTTTGATGACTGTTATGAGCATAATATCCTTGTTAATGCAATGAGCGTGGGTATCGTTGAGGTAGGTAAAAATATATCAGCCGGTGCAGGACAACCTGGAAACCCTGTTTATATTTTCGGCTCTGCTACAGGTAAAGATGGAATTCATGGTGCTGCGTTTGCAAGTAAGGATATGAGTGAAGATAGTATTAATGACTTACCTTCTGTTCAAGTAGGAGACCCGTTCTGGGAGAAGTTGATATTGGAAGCTTCAATGGAAATCATTGAAACTGGTGCAGTTATTGGAATGCAAGATATGGGTGCCGCAGGTATCACTTGCAGTACGAGTGAAATGAGTGCAAAAACCAATGTTGGAATGGATATTCATTTAGATAAAGTTCCAATGCGTCAATCCGACATGAAGGGATGGGAACTTTTATTAAGTGAAAGCCAGGAAAGAATGTTGGTTATTGTAGAAAAAGGAAGAGAAGCTGAAATTGAAAAGGTATTTGAAAAGTGGGATTTAACCTATGCACATATTGGGAAGGTAACGGATTCTGGTAATGTTCGCTATTTTATGAATGATGAGTTAGAGGCAGATATTCCAGCAGAATCTTTAGTTTTAGGTGGTGGAGCACCCGTATATAAGCGTACTTGGAAAGAACCTGGATATTTAACAGAAATCCAAAAATTCAATATTGATGATGTTCAGGATTTACCTGAAGATCAATGGAAAAGTGTCACAATAAAAATGTTGCAGTTACCTAATATTGCGAGTAAACAATGGGTTTACCAGCAATATGATAGCATGGTAGGAACCGTTAATCAATCAACTAATAATCCAACGGATGCATCAGTTGTAAAAGTAAAAGGAACTGAAAAGAGTTTGGCTTTAACCGTAGATTGTAATAGCCGTTACATTTATGCAAATCCTAATAAAGGAACACAAATAGCAGTGAGCGAAGCAGCCAGAAATATAAGAGTTACTGGCGGAGTGCCCACGGCAATCACAAATTGTTTGAATTTTGGTAATCCATATAACGAGGAAGTGTATTACCAATTTAAATCTGCAATTGAAGGTATGGGAGTTGCTTGTAGAAAATTTGACACCCCTGTTACTGGTGGTAATGTGAGTTTTTATAACCAAAGTACTAATGGTCAAGCTATATACCCAACACCAACTATTGGAATGGTCGGGATTATTGAAAATCAAGATCATGTAATGAGCATGAATTTTAAAGATGAAGGGGATTCAATATTATTAGTTGGACCGATCCATAATGATCTTGGTAGTTCACAATATTTAGCAAAAGTTAAAGAGGTTGAATACTCCAATTGTCCTGAATTTGATATTGATGTTGAATACAAATTGCATCAATTTTTAGAAGAACTTTCAAAAAGTAATATGGCAAAGTCTCTTCATGATTTAAGTGAAGGAGGTTTAATGGTAGCTTGTGCAGAAAGTGCAATGGCTGGAAATAAAGGATTCAACCTTTGTAGCAACCCGGCATACAGAAATGACGCATGGTTTTTTGGAGAATCACAGAGCCGAGTAATTGTTTCAATTGATGAATTCAATAAACATGCTATAACAACGCTTGCAGGGAATTTTGATTTACCTATTTTGCACGTAGGAACGGTTACAAAATCCCAAGTTGTTATAAACGATAATTCTTGGGGAAGCATAGAAAACTTCAAGTCGTTATACAACACATCAATAGGTAATACTATTGAGTCTTGAGAAAAATCTATTTTTTAGATTTATAATTATCGCAACTTCTTAAATGTTCTTGTCGAAAGAACTAGTAAGACTTTAATTTTACCTAAAGATTTCATATTTTCACTGAATATTAAATGCGTAAGTTTTTAATCTTAATAATATTTCTTTTTACTATTTTGCCTCAATTGATGGCTCAAGAAAAAGTGGAAATGGAAATTGGTACTGGAGATACTGCTGTTATAGGTAAATCTACAGGTGCTGAAGTATTTGCATATTTAGATATTTTTAGAAAAACCCGATGGGATCCAGATCCATTACCTTTGGATTCATTTTCTATTAAGTTCCCAACCTACGACAGTTCAACTGGAAATGGGTTTTATCGTTATTTTTTTAGGGGGGATTTTGATGCAGCCGAATTACCCAATGCTTTTGAGGGAAGAGGGTTAGAGATTTTAGGTATTGAGGTTTTAGTAGATACAAAAACTGGTGATCCCAAAAATATTATGTATCTGAAAAGTGAAATCACAGATACGGTAATTTGGGTAGATTTTGACGATGCAATGAAATACGGAGAAATCGAAACTTTTGTTCTAAATAATAATAAAAATATTGGTCGATAATTCAACTGTCAACTCACTATTAAGTTTATACGCTAAACTTGCTGAACTACATGGTGAAAATCCATTTAAATTTCGAGCGTTTTCGAGTGCAGCCTTTAATTTAAAGAAAATCCATACCGACTATAAAATTATGGGAGATGATGAATTATTATCAATTCCAGGTGTTGGTAAGTCAGTTGTACTTGGAATTAGACAAATATTAGAAACCGGTTCATTTTTTGAACTTCAAGAACTACTAATGTCTACACCCGAAGGTGTTGTGCAAATTCTAAAGATAAAGGGTTTAGGCCCTAAAAAAGTTCAGTTAATTTGGAGGGAGTTAGGCATTGAATCCCCTGGTGAATTATTAGACGCTTGTCGCCAGAATAGACTTGTTGCGATTAAAGGTTTTGGTATTAAAACTCAATCTGAAATAATACGATCTATTGAATTTTCAATGGCGGCAAATGGCAAATGGCATTTTGCACGTATAGAACCAATTGCTCAAGATTTTTTAACTTCTTTAAAGCAGGCTATCCCAAATTCAAGGGTTGAATTTACTGGAGATTATAGAAGAACATCTGAAACCATTGCTAAAGTTGAAATAATAGTTGATGGTAGTTATTCAGAAGTTCTGAAGTTTCTAAATGAGAATCAATATAACATTGAACTTGATAGTGAAGAAGAGATTCAAACAACTTTGATGGGACAATATCCTGTTTCTATCATAATAGAAGAATATGATTTTGATAGGAAGTGGTTTGAAACAACGGGATCATGGGAGCATTTAAAGGAAATTTCGTACGATGCTCAAGAGCCATTTGATAACGAAAAGGATTATTATGAAGAGCTTGGATTACCTTACATTGCTCCTGAACTTCGTGAAGGACTTAATGAATTAAAAGATGACTTCCCACGAGAAAATAGAATCGAATATTGGCAGCTCAAAGGTGTTTTGCATAATCATACAACCTATAGCGATGGATTAAACACACTTAAAGAGATGGCAGATTATGCCTGTTCTGAGAAATTTGAATACTTAGGAATCTGTGATCATAGTAAATCTGCTGGATATGCTAATGGCTTATCAGTTGAAAGGTTGTTAAATCAATTACAAGAAATAGATGAGTTGAATAAGACATATACAGGATTTAAAATTTTTAAAGGAGTTGAAAGCGATATACTTTCAGATGGCAGTTTAGATTATCCAAATGAGATTTTAAAAGAACTGGATTTTGTTGTTGCTTCGATTCATTCGGGTTTAAAAATGGATGAGAATAAAGCTCATATGCGACTTATAAAGGCAATTGAAAATCCCTACACTACGATATTAGGGCATATGACAGGGAGGTTGATTTTAATGCGTGAAGGATATCCAGTAAATCATAAATTTATTATTGATGCTTGTTCCGAAAATGGTGTTGCTATAGAATTAAATGCTCATCCTTACAGATTGGATATAGATTGGAGATGGATCTACTATGCTCAAAATAAAGGGGTTATGATTTCAATAAATCCAGATGCTCATGAAAAATCAGGATATCATGATATGTATTTTGGGGTATTGGCAGCAAGAAAAGGTGGTTTATTAACCAAAAATACATTAAACGCTATGGGACTTGAGGAGTTTCAAGCATATCTTAAAAAAAGACAGCCATTAATAAAGTGATGAGAATCGGAATAATTCGGTTTAGCAGTATTGGCGATATTATATTGTGTACACCTGTTTTTAGGTGGTTAAAAGAGAATATTTCCGATGTTGAAGTTGTATTTTTAACTAAAAAAGGATTCACCGATTTACTAAAGGGTAACCCTAATATAGATAGGGTTTTAGCGTGGGATGATCCTAAGGATAGAACGGACTGGAAAAATTATCATTTCGATTTTATCATCGATTTACATAACAATCTAAGAAGTCGCCGTGCTACTTTAAATCACTGGTTTGTCCCTAAAACTCGATTAGATAAACAAAACTTCAGGAAAACCTTAATGGTGCTTTTTAGAAACACCATATTATTTGAATGTAAACCTATTACGGAAAGGATAATGCAAACAGTTGAGTCTTTGGGGGATGTAAGTTCCTATAACTCAACATTAGATTTTTTCAATATTTCTAAACCTGATAATATATATTTCCCAAAAGAATACGGAGTAATCGTGCTTGGTGGAAGTTTCAAAACCAAACAAATACCAGCTGAGAAAGTCGTAGAAATCATAAATAAGGATATTAATAACTGGATTTTAATTGGTGGCCCTCAAGATAAAAATATTGCAGCCTCCATAGAAAAGAATTGCAGTAATGGGAATTGTATAATTAACTTGGCAGGAAAGATTTCTATCCATGAATCAGCGTATTGTATACAAAACTCCAATATTACCGTCACGTCTGACACAGGAATGTATCATATTGCGGTTGCCTTGGGTAAGCCGGTAGCCGTATTTTGGGGAAATACCGTTCCAGAAATGGGAATGGTGGCGCCAAATAAGGGGTTAGAAAAAATGGTTCACATGGAAGTTAGAAATTTAAGTTGTAGACCTTGTTCAAAATTGGGATTTGATGATTGCCCTAAAGGTCACTTTCGATGTATGATGGATCAGAAAATTGATTCACTATTCGAGGAGATTGAAAAAATCCTTTAATACACTCAAAATTAGAGGGAAAACATACTTTTTTTCCTTAATTTCGCGCACTAAATAATTACAAACGAGAAACGTAAACAAATGAAAAGCAATAAATCTCTTGTCATTTTATCAGTAATCTTAGCGTTGGCTGCATTGTTTCAGTTAACCTTTACATTCAAAGCCAGAGCCTTCGAAAACGAAGCACAGGAATTTGCGGTTACAAAAGCCAAGCTAGGTCAAAGTGAAAAAGAAATGTATCGTCGATACATTGACAGTTTAGGAAATCAAGAATACTATAGTTTCCTTGGTATGGCAACATACAGCTATTTTGAGTGTAAACAACGTGAATTAAACCTAGGTCTTGACCTTAGAGGTGGTATGAACGTAATTTTGGAAGTAGAAAAAGATGCTATTATTAAAGTTCTTGCTAATGATCCTTCTGATGAGGATATGATAAAAGCATTAGAACTTACAGATATTGAAGTACGTGATAAAGGAACTGAATACGTAACTGCTTTTACATCCAATTTTAAATCTGTCGCGAAAGATAGAAATATGGCTGTATTGTTTGTGAAAGGTAATAATTTACAAATCCAAGCGAATAGTTCTGAGCAAGAGGTTATTAATTACCTTAGAGCATCCATCTCAACAGCGGTTTCAAACGTAAAATCAGTTGTTGAAAAACGTATTAACCAAGCTAATGTAACCCAGCCTGTTGTTCAAGAGGTTGAAGGTGGACGTATTAGTGTGGAATTGCCAGGTGTAGATAATCCACGCCGTATGGAGGATCTTGTAGAAAAAAGTGCGCAATTAGAATTTTATGAAGTATTTACAGGTAATGAGGCTCAACGTTTATATACTACTTTAACCAAAGGTGGTGCAGTAATGGTTGATTCAACCTCAATAACAGATTCTACTTCAAATGACTCTGCAGCAGAAGCATCTGTGATATCCAATCCAATAGCGAAAATTCTTACTCCTTTAGCACAAGCGGGTTCTGCAATAGCAAAAATCAACGCTGCCGATCGTCGTATCCTTGAAAATCTTGTCGAACAGGAAGAAACTAAAAATTTACTAGGTCCTAATGTTAAAATAGCATATAGTGCAAAGCCAATTGAGAGCGATGGGCAAGCATCTAATCTCGGTACAGCCAATGAATATTATGTTTATTTCCTGCGAAAAGATCGTGAGGGGAATGCCGCTTTAGCATCAGATGATGAGAATATTATTGATGACGCTAGAGAGAATACTTCTCAAACAGGTCAAATTGAGGTTAATATGCAAATGACTCCAACAGCGGCTTCTCGTTGGGCTCAAATTACAGGATCCAACATTGGTAAGCCAATTGCAATTGTTCTTGATAATCGCGTTTATTCGGCTCCAGTAGTTAACGGTAAAATTCCAAATGGTAGTTCTCAAATTACAGGAAATTTCGATATCAAAGAAGCCCAAGATTTAGCGAACGTTTTAAAAGCCGGTAAATTACCTGCTCCTGCAAGAATTGTAGCAAGTGAGGTAGTTGGACCTTCACTAGGACAAGCCTCTATCGATAGAGGTCTAAATTCCTTATTAATCGGTTTCCTATCTGTAGTTGTATTTATGATATTATATTATAACCGTGCAGGTTGGATTGCCATTGTTGCAGTATTGGGTAATGTATATTTATTATTAGGTATCCTTGCTAGTTTGGGAGCTGCATTAACACTTCCTGGTATCGCTGGTATTATCTTAACAGTAGGTATGGCGGTCGATGCTAACGTACTAATTTATGAAAGAATAAAAGACGAACTGGCAGCGGGTAAAGGTCTTCGCTCAGCAATTGAGCTAGGATTTAAGCACGCCTTAAGCGCAATTATTGACTCGAATATAACAACTTTATTAGCAGGATTCATCCTGACATTCTCGGGTGCGGGTCCAGCTTATGGTTTCGCAATAATTCTTGTAATCGGTATTTTCTGTTCAGTATTTACAGCATTGTTTATTACGCGTTGGTTGCTAGAAAATAGAGCCTCCAAAGGGAAAGATATTTCGTTCGATACATCTTGGAATAAAAACTTCCTTAAAGGAAAAACTATTGATTTTGTAAAAAATCGTAGGAAATACTACATTTTCTCTTCATTGTTCATCATTGCCGGTATCATTTCATTTGCAACTAAAGGTGGAATAACTACAGGTATTGATTTCAAAGGAGGTAATTCATTTATCATTCAATTTGATCCTTCGAAAGCGTACGCAACTGAGAACATCAAGAGTGCATTAGATAAAAGTTTAGCTGAATCTAGTAATGAAGTTAAATCTTTCGGTAACGAAGGGCAATTCAAAATTGTTACAACTTACTTAGTTAATGATAATAGCAAAGAGTCTAGAGAAAAGGTACGTACTGATGTATTAGCAGCCTTGAATAAATTTGAATTAGTGACACCGAAAGGTTCGGAAAGTCCAATTTTACAAGCAACTAGCGTTGGTGCTGCAATTGCAACAGAAACTAGAAATACTTCGAGTATTTTAGTATTTGTAGCAATTGTTGGAATATTCTTGTACATCGTTTTACGATTCCGTTCAGTAGCTTATGGTTTAGGTGCAACTGTTGCGTTGGTTCATGACGTAGCATTTGTATTATCGGCTTTTGCAATTCTTGATGGACTGTTACCTTTTGCAACTGAATTTGATCAGCATCTCATTGCCGCATTACTAACAATATTGGGTTACTCAATTAATGATACCGTAATTGTCTTTGACCGTATTCGTGAATACCTGTCTTCTAAGAGAACTGACCGTAACGACGAGTCAATGATTAATGCCGCGATTAACAGCACATTGAGTCGTACGGTGATTACTGCTGCAACCGTATTCTTTGTATTAGTGATCTTGTTCATCTTTGGCGGTGATGCCTTAAAAGGATTTTCTCTTGCCATGTTAATTGGTATTATTGCAGGTACATATTCTTCTATATGTATTGCAACTCCAGTAGTAGTTGACTTCACCAAGAAAAAGAAAAAGTAATAAGAATTCGATCACTTCGAAATAATAATACTAAGCGGGGTGACAAGCCCCGCTTTTTTTTGAATTAAAAATGAAAGAAATATCAAATAATACGTTAGAAAAAATTTCTCAGCAATATAGTACACCTGTTTATGTATATCATGCTGAACGAATCGAGTTTCAATATAATAGATTAAAAAGCGCATTTAAGAATGTTGATGTGCAGTTGCATTATGCTATGAAGGCGCTCAATAATATTAACATCCTTAAACTTATGAAAAATATGGGTTCAGGGCTCGATGCTGTGTCAATAGAGGAAGTAGAGCTAGGGCTAATGGCAGGTTTTGAACCACATCAAATTATGTATACCCCTAATTGTGTGGATTTCGATGAGATTATATCTGCCGTAGAAAAAGGTGTAGTAATAAATATTGATAATATCTCAATACTAGAGCAATATGGGGCTAAATATGGTTCAAGTGTGCCATGTTGCCTACGATTAAATCCACATATTATGGCAGGCGGTCATTCACATATTTCTGTGGGTCATATAGATTCGAAATTTGGAATATCAATATACCAACTTAGACATGTTCAAAGAGTAGTTGAATCACAGGGTATCCGTGTGAATGGATTACATATGCATACGGGGAGTGATATTTTGGATGCAGACGTATTTCTTAGGGGAGCCGATTTGTTATTTGACGCCGCTGCCGATTTTCCCGAACTAGAGTTTATGGACTTTGGTTCTGGTTTTAAAGTTGGGTATAAGGAAGGTGATATCGTTACAGATATAGAAGAAATGGGAGCGAAAATTTCTACGGCATTTAATGAGTTTTGTGAACGATACGGTCGTAAATTGAGTTTGTGGTTTGAACCAGGTAAGTTCATTGTATCAGAGGCGGGTTCATTGCTTGTTAAGGCTAATGTAATTAAACAAACAACCTCTACTGTGTTTGTTGGAGTTAACAGTGGTCAGAATCATTTAATTCGGCCTATGTTTTATGATGCATATCATCATATAGAGAACATTTCAAATCCTAAGGGAACAACTAGACTTTATAGTATTGTTGGCTACATTTGTGAAACAGATACTCTAGGTTACGATCGCCAATTGCCTGAGGTTAGGGAAGGGGATATACTTAGAATTCGAAATGCTGGTGCTTATGCATTTTCTATGTCGAATAATTACAATGCTCGACTTAGACCTGCTGAAGTATTGGTTAAAAATGATAATTATTATTTAATTAGAGAAAGGGAGAAGTTACAAGATTTACTCGTTAATCAAATAGAACTAGATTTATAAAAAAAGGGCTACAATTTGTAGCCCTTTTTTTAAATAATTTTCGCAGTTATTCACAAATAGTATTAAACCAATACTCTGGTGATTCTGCTACCCAATCATATTGCTTTCTGATGTAACCACTGGTAATTTTATATTGTACAGATAAAATTCTTTGATTTCCAGTGTTGATGCTTTCAAAAAGGTTTTTAGGGATAAAGCTGAATCTAAATTTACCGTTCCCAATATTCTTCATTCTCATTTGAGGTACTGCTGATGCAATATCTCTATCGGCTGCTTTAATATTGTCGCCGTCGACGAAATAAATGAATTCATTGGTCCCCAAACCTACTCTTGCCTTAACAACGCAATAAATGTCGTCTTTACCAATTAACGTATCATTATCCTCTAATTTCGTGTCATAGAAAATACTTAAAACATCAGATGGTGTAATACTAAGTGTATCTTTCTCTTTTTCTTTTGGAAAAGGATAAAGTTTTCTTGGTCCAGTAGTGGGTGCATCTATTTTAATTTCTAAATCTTCGGTTTTACACTCAGACCCTCCACAATCATCAGACCCATTTTTCTTTTTAATAAGAAGTGAAATACCATCAGCATAAAGTTTAGCCGCATTTACCTCGTAAAATTCAGTGGGAATCATTTTAAAGTAAACAACACCATTTCCTGATTTTTGTACTTTAAGAGCTTCATTAGATTCTCCCCAAGATCCATTATTCAAAGGGTGTCCTGTTGGGTGCTCGTTGGGTCTCCAGGTCCACATATACAAATCATCAGTTGTAGTAGCGAGAACAGGTCCTCCAAAATCCGCACATTTGGTAAGGTCTACCCAAATGGTAATGCTATCGTTAGGATTTATTGGGTCTGGTTCTATCCATGCCTTTTGAGCATTTGCAAAATAGCTGCCCAATATCATTATAGTAATTAAAATTTGTTTTTTCATTTTGTTTTTATTTACGTGTAAACCATAAATGATATGATACAATTCTGTTGTCTCCGCAGAACTTATTGTATTTAATCGCTAAATACGGGTCTTGTGGACGCACCGGTCTGATAAGAGGATAGTTGGATTCTTGATTGGTTCCTTTGTTAAACACAATCATTGATGGATATTCATCATTATCAAAACCCCAAGTACCGGTATTTAGAGAATCAAACATATTACGACCATCTCCATCGGTAAATGTATATGTTCCATCTCCATAAATATTCACTTCCATTGGGATAGAAGTCAGTATTGCTTCACTAACATCTAAAAGTGTATCACTTTCTTGGAATGCTAATTCTACATTAACGTCAATTTGATCAACCTTAGTTAATATCCAATTATTAACTATTCCATCTACCTGGCTTGCTTTTGGCCCTAATTCTTGTTTTTCTTGTTTACAGGAACCAAAAGAGGTAATTATTACAGCCGTTACTAAGGCAATTTTTATTTTCTGTTTCATTAGTCGCACCCTCCTGTTGGATTAATATTAAATATATCAGTTTTTTCAGTTATTGGGAATTGTAATAACATTCCCTTACAGTTCCATTCATGTCCGCGGATAAATAAGTTTTCACCCTCAATCGCACCTAAACGTTTTACTTCGTGAATTCTATCTCCTTGAAATAAGAATTCAATCTTTCTTTCTGCACGAACAGCTTCAATTATTTGACTTGCTGTAGCGCCTGCAGCTAATAAATCTGGTGTTACATAAGCTCTATTACGGATGTCATTAACATCTTGAGCTGCTACATTTAAATCAATCCCTTGCTTCGCATATGATTCAGCTCTAATTAAATGCATCAGGGTTAAATGAAGTACCGGTATGTTAAAATATGGAGCATTAAATTGAGTTGTTTTAATGAATTCATTTTGAGCTCCTTTATTTATTACTTCTAACATCTGTAAACGCTTATCATTGTCAATATTATTGAATGAAGCGTAAAGTGCTTTGTCCATTTGTATCACAGGTACAGCTGCTGCGAAATTAGATGTGTATGAACCTGATCTTTGATCATTTACTCCGAAACTAATGATGGAGTAAATATGTTCGGAAGTTGCACTAGCATCAAAAACATTTACAGTATCAGCTAGAGTAAATTGTCCAGATTTAATAACATCATTTGCCATATTTCCTGCTGTAGTGTAATCACCCATTTGAAAAGCTACTTGAGCCATAAGTGCTTTTGCCGCCCAAGAAGTAGCGTAGCCATTATTTTCTTCAGGAAGTTTGTTGATGGCATTCTCTAAATCATTGACAATAGCATCGTAAGCAACTTTTACTGATTCGCGCTTTTGTGGTGTTGTACCCACACTAGTAGTAACTGCAATTCCATCGTGGCTGTTATCTGAAGTATATCCATACGGCTGAGCATACATTCTAACAGCTGTGAAATGTCCTAAAGCTCGAATAAAAGCAACTTCACCTAAGATTCTATCTCTTGATTCTTGAGTTAAATCTGTAGCATCGTTAATGTGAGTTTCAACAAAGTTAGCCCTGAATATGCCGCGATATAACTGTGAGTAAAATGCACCACTTGTAGAATTAAAAAATAATACATTGTGATTGTAAACTTCACGGAAATCGTTATTATTTGGCAACGCTACATTGTCAGACATTAATTCTGCAAGAGTTTGATAGAAGCCACCAAAAGTATTTGCCATTTCATGATAGCTGCCGTTTAGTAATTGTTGTAAATCATCTTCTGATTTTATAGCGTCGTCAACCAAAATCTCATTTGGTGGAGGTGTTTCAATCATTTCTTCACATGAGGTATTGAACATCAATACTCCTGTGATGATTGTTAATCCTAAAAATAAATTCTTTTTCATCTTAGAAACTTAAATTAATTGCCAAACTGAAACTCTTCTCTTGTGGAGGAGTTAAATACGTTATTGAACCACTCATATTTCTATCTGTTGCATTTTCAAAATCACGAGCAATTTCAGGATCCACCCCTGTATAATTTGTCCATGTCAATAAGTTAGTAGCTACAAACGTGATTTTTGCACTTTCAAACTTCCAACGCTCTAACATTTTCTTTGGAATTCTGTACGAAAATGAAACATTTCTTAATCTAACATAAGTACCGTCATGTAACCAAAGGTCGGTATTTATCCAAGGGGTTGTTGAACCGTGATTAAATGTATTAAGGGTCATTCTTGGAATAAGAGTTTCATCTCCCGGCTGTTGCCAGCGATCTAATACTCTACGGTCCATATTCCAATCTGTTACTAACGACATTTGACGCTTCCAAGAACTTTCATAAATATTACCACCAATATTATAGTAGATATTTGCTGAAACTTCCCAATTTTTATAACTAAACGTGTTTGAGAAATTACCAAATGCATCAGGTAAAATATTACCAACTGCAACACGATTAGATGGATCCCATTGCGTGGTAATGTTGCCATCAATATCATAATACAATGGAGCACCATTATTTTTATCGACTCCAGCATATCTAACTAGGAAGTTGGTACCCACAGGCTCACCAACAACTACACGCGTGTCGTTTGTACCCCCACTAATAGCATCAGGTTGATATACCCCAATGCTCGTAATAGCATTCCAGTTTCTGGCAATGTTTAAATTAGAAGACCACTTAAACTCTCGTGTTCTAACATTAATAGTTTTTAAACTGAATTCTAATCCTTGATTTTCAATAGTTCCTACATTATCATAGAAGCTACCAAATCCAATGTGTGTTGGGATAGAAACATTCATAATAACATCTTTAGTATTCTTGCTGTAATAGGTTAATTCAGTACTCATCCTACCACGGAAGAATTGTGCTTCGATTCCTGCATCAAAGTTTGTTGTAGATTCCCATCTAAGGTTAGGATTTTCTAAACGAGCTGGAGCAAGCATGGGTTGTCCATTATACAACGGTAAGTTTCCGCTTGGAGTAATAGTACCCCAACGTGCATAATTGTCAAAATTTGCATTACCAGATCTACCTATACCGGCACGAACCTTAAGGAAGCTAATGGATCTAATGTTTTTAATAAAATCCTCTTCACTTAATATATATCCTAAAGCGGCAGCAGGGAAGAAACCGTATCTATTATTGCTACCAAAACGACTACTTCCATCCCAACGCGAGGTCAATTGAATATTTAATTTTCCACCATAGTTATAGTTGAAACGTCCAAAGAAACTTAAAAACGCCCATTCATAAGGAGTATTGTAACGGCTTACCAATGCAGTATCTGGAATTGGGGTTTCATCAATTGGACCCATAGCATCAAAGTTTTCTACGTATTTACTTTCTGAATACGAGTTTTGATATTCGTTACCTAACATTAAGCTAATACTGTGTTGATCGGATAATTTCTTATTCCAATCTGCAGTAACAAAATAGTTATAATTCCTAGTCCATCGAGGCCACCACTTTGCATTTCCATTTTGAGCATATGTAGGGGAGTAATACGTGATGAGTTTTGATGGTTCATACAAATACTCATTGTAATCCATATAATCCATACTCGCACTTGCATTTATTGATAATTCAGGATTAATACGATATGAAGCACTCGCATTATTAATAGTTCTGACTTCGATAGATCTCCAATTCTTTAAATCACGAATAGTATGTAATCCCAATGGAGATAAGTAAGAACTAGAAGTAGAATCGTATATCGGATCTAAGGGATATATATTCAACATAGTACTCATGGCAGAACCCAATCCACCAGCCCATGCCGCATCAACACGATTATTGGTACCTCTTGACAATGAGAGAGATAATTGGATATTTAAATCTTTCATTGGACGTATATCTGCATTTAAACGGTGACTCAAACGTTCATATGAATTTCCTTTTATGTAAGAACCATTATTGTCGTAAGTTGAAATGTCTTTAATAGCAATCCAGTTGTTCTTGTAATTAGTTCCTATACTGTAATTCTGCTTTGTTCCAACGCCAATCATTTGGTCAATCCAATCGGTATTTACACCTTGTACATCATCCCAATCTAAACGAATTCCAATAGCACCAAGATCTGGCTTGCCTACATTTCCGTCGTTATACCATGCTTCTTCGTAAAGCTGAAGCCACTCATCTCCGCTAAGCATATCCGGACGTTTCGTTGGAACCCCAATGCCAAATCGAGTAGAAACATCGAACTTAAGACCATTTTTCTTGGCGCGTTTTGTGGTGATTAAAATTACACCATTAGCACCACGAGAACCATAAATACTTGTTGCTGCCGCATCCTTTAAAATTTCGATATTTTCGATGTCTTCAGGATTAATACTGGCCAATGGGTTATTTGCGAATCCACCACCATAATTGTATCCATTTGAGCGATTTAAAAAGTAATCTTGAGTAATCGGTATACCATCAATCACGTATAGCGGATCACCTGCTGCCGAAATAGACGCAGCACCACGAATACGAATTAATGAAGCAGAACCGGCCATTCCACTTCCAACAATTACTTGAACTCCCGAAGCCTTACCTTGTAAAGAAGCTTCAAAACTTTGGGTTGGTAACTCGGTAATTTCTTTTCCGTTTACAGTGGAGATTGATCCAACGACATTTCTTCGATTTTGGCTACCGTAACCAATAATCACGACGTCCCCAACTCTCTCCACATCATCAGGACCTTGTGCAGTGTCAGAATTCGTTTGTGCTCCAATAGGAAACACAAAGGTTAAACCCAATAACGACAAACACAAATTTCTGATCTTATGGTAGTTAATTTGCATAATCTATAAATTTTCAGGCGGCAATTTAGCAAAAAAACTAATAAGTGTCAAAAATACATTTACTAAAAAATGATAATTTCTTAACTTTATTTTCGACCGATGACTTTTACACATTATGGAGTTTTATTTCCAATTTTCTGGAATTATCCTGATTACGGTTCTAAAACCAATATCCTTTGATTTATAGTCTCCCCGTTTGAACTTAACACTACAAGGATCAAGGTAAAAGAAATCATCTGTCCAACTACCTCCTTTTACGGCGAAGTATTTATCAAGGTTATTTTTTCCATGTAAGTATCCGGAGAGATCTTCTTCGGTGTAAGGAATATCTAAATTCATTACAATGCTTTTTTTCAAGGTGATGTACCATTCTACATCATTATAAAGGTGCCCCATTGCTTTGGTTGAAGTCCATTCCGCAACATTTCCAAATATATGTTTGACAGGGCCCGGTCCTGATTGAGATTCTAAGATATTATATCTTTTTGATTCGAATTTTTTGAGATTAAGTAATCTTTCAGTTCGTTGAGTTTTAAAATTGATCAAGGGATGAGTCTTTAAGTAATTAAAGCAGATTATTTCATCATCTTCAGATTGTAACAAGTCAAAGCGATGCACCCCATCTTTTTTCGGTAGTGTTTTAAGCACAGAACTATCTGCATAGCAATGCTCAATTTGCGCTAACATGAATTCAGCATCTGTAGGTATTTCAACAACTAATTTATACCCTTTTGGGATAAACTCGTTATATAAAAGGTTGAGCTGTAATTCTTTCCATTTGCAAAATTGTTGTGCCTGATATAGTCCAACTCCAACAACCGGGAAATTATTATATGCCGTGTGTTGGAAATAATAATCCTTGTACGTTGGTTGTTGATCTTCCTCGTCACCATGTTCCCAAACTGTAGTATCAGGATAAACATATTTTCTTGTGACGCCGTGGTTTTTGAAAAAACCTATGCTTGTGTCAGTTATAAATTCTCTATATTCAAAATTGGTTATTTCGTGGTTCAATATAAAGAATGGGTTGAGTGCAAATTTCTTTGCCACGGTTCTTATTGTGTCGTAGCCCCATTGTTCCCAAATATCCAAAATAGTTGAATGTGAAGTTGGGTCTACGTAGTTTTCCGATAGGAATTTACTCAATGGATTAGTAGTATCATAGAGGCGAATACCCCTTGACGGGTATTCATTATGATCGAGAAAATATTTTAGTTGAAATTTGGGATTAGGTAAATCAGGCTCTTGCGCAAATAAATCAAACGTACTCGTTGATAATATATAAAATATTGATATTTTGATTAGTTTATTTATCACATTAATGCGGGATTAGAATAAACTCTTTTATTTAATTTTAAATCTTGCAATAGTCTGCTTACAGGCCTTAAGGTGAAAATCCATTGCTTACCATATCCAGTGGGTACCCAACTAAATTCTAATTGCCAGCAATGCAAATTTCTTACAACAGAAAACTGAGAACCAGCTACCATTTTACTTCTTAAATCATAACCGGATTGGAATGCGATTTTCCAACCTTTTGTGATAGAAATATCACCTGAAAATGTAATTTGATTAGTGGAGATTTTATTATCAGCCAAAGCAGATTCGTTATTATAGTTTACCATGTAGGCGAGATTAAGCGACCATGGTATATTGAAGTCATAATAGGCTTCCTTATTCTGATAAATTTGATATAACTCAGATTCCTCTTCTATTATTTTTTGCGTAGGCTTATTGTCTTTCTTTTTTTCTGTGAACATGTCGGGAGAAAGTCTAGCATTTAAATTCAAATTAGCATTTCTAAATCGCAATAATCCGTCATTTCTATTGAAATAGAATTCATTTAAAGTTCTACCAGATGCATCTCTATAGTAGGGGCTATATGTTGCACTTGAATTGATTCTTAATACTTTAAACAATACAGTATTGAAACTCGCTCGTACATCGGAGAAGTTTAAACTGTCGGCATATAAATTATAGTTTCCACTTAAATTGAGTTGATCAATAATGTTGAATTTTTCGGATTTCTGTTTGCCCGTTGTGTCATTTAGGGGTTTGCGCTTGCCTTGAATGTTATTATTGAGTCCATATGTCAAAAATCCACTTTTGTTTTGTACTAAATTACCAACTGGGCTTGAAGAAAATAAACTGTATTCAATAAGTTTTCCAGCGCCATCAATGTATGTTCGATTCCAATCTTTCTCTAACGGATTTATTTCTGGACTATAAGATAAGTTTATTGTGGGAGTTATAGTATGCCTGAGTGCCTCAATTCGGCCCCAATTAAGATTGGTAAAAGTACCATAAATTTGAGTTTTGAATGAAGTTGAAAAGCTGTAAGCATATTGTCTAAAAAATCCAGTTGTATCTTTAGAGATAACAGAATTGGTATTTACATCGTATTCCTTTTTTTGACCTTTTAAGTGCCAGTTTTCACGATAATTTATACTCGGTGATAAATTTAAAATACCACTAAATAATTTTATATTAGTACTAATTGGAATATTATGTCTTAGCCCTGAAGCAAAATCATCAAAGGCTTGTTTGTATCTTTCAGAGAAAATAATAGTATCTTTTGTATATATTTTATTATCCCAATTTCCGCTGTAACTTAATCGAATTTGTTGGTACCATTTATTATTACTACCTGTTTTTGAAGCAAATGGAGTTAAACTAGAAATTCCGACGTTAACCGCTGGTAGATCGAGTCTAAAATCCCCATTGGACGTATTTTGGGTGTGCCTTGCAGCCATCGATAAATTTAATTTATTATTGAAAAAAGATTTACCAAAATTAATACTAGATGTAAATTGATTATTTGAAAGGCTATTAATATCTCTACTATTTCTTTGGTTGAATCCGGATGTTACAATATTAATATTTCCTGATAACCGAATACCTGGAATATTTTTTGGATCTATACTAAATTGAGACCTAATTGAAAAATCATTACTGTAGCCAAAATTAGGTGATGTTTCTTCCGCACCATTTGAAAATCTACTAAATTGGAGTGCTAGAGTTCCTCTAAACTTATATCTCTTATAATATTGAGTATTAACTCCTAGTCGAAAATCTCCGTTTAAATATGCATCAGAGTTAATTTGAAGGTCAGAAAATTGGCCTAATCCAATGTAATAACCAAAATTTTGAAGATAGAAACTTGAGTTTGCAGCATTGAAACCTAAACTTGGAAATAAGATACCGTCCCGTTGACCTTTCTTTAAAGGAGCAAGTCCAAAAGGCAGCGCAACGGGTGTGGGTATGCCTTGAATTATTAAATTAGCTGGCCCAAAAAGTGATTTATTGTTAGGAATAACTTTTACTGTACGAGCATTCAGATAGAAATGTGGAACATCAGCATCACAAGTTGTTATTTTACCGTTATTACCCGTGAAACTGCCATCCTTTAGTTTTAAAACAGCACCTAAATGAATATGTGCTTGGTCCTGTTTCATGCGCAAACCATAAACTTTCCCTTTACCAGATGTGCTATTATAGCGCATGCTGTCAGCCGTGAATCTTTCTCCTTTATCAGCTAAAATTGGCTTGTCGATATAATTATCATTTGTATCTCTCGTCCCTTTTGCGAATAATTCCTTGGTTTTTAAATCAATCTGAACGAAATATGATTCTAATTCGGTTTCTGAAGTATTAATTTTTGCCTTATTATATAAATAGGCTTGCTTAGCATTAAAATCCATCACCATGGAATCTGTAGCTTCGAACTCTATAATTTTCATTAAACCAGATTTCTTAATAGGATTGATTTTTATACTGTCCATTTGCTTGGACAACGTATCTGAAGTACTCACTTCAGCCGTGTCGCTTTGAGTTAAAGCAATACGTGGCATTAAAATCCACAACAAGGTTAGAATAGTAAAATTGATGCGTTTTAGCATTCAAGAACAATAATCGCGAAATTCGGCAATGTTTTTGTAGTGTACAAAATAGAATCAAACAAATGAATCAAAATATCGGATATAAGGTAACTAAAAGTCCTAGGTTTTTGAAAATAACGAGTTCAATAGTTCTGGCATTCTTGTTATTGATTGCCATGCCTGCTGCAAAAATGCCAAAAAGGAATATTAATCAAGTTAAAACGATTGTACTTGATGCAGGTCATGGAGGTTCTGATCCTGGTTGTAATGGAGCAAATGAAATTTGGGAGAAGGAAGTAACTCTGGATGTTGTCCTTAAAGTGGGAAAGTTGCTATCCGAAAAAATGCCAGATGTTAAAGTATTGTATACTCGAACCACAGATAAAGCTTTGAAATTATCCGATAGACCTAATTATGCAAATAAACAAGGGGCCGATTTATTCATTTCTGTTCATTGTAACGCAAATAACGACAATAGAGCAAAAGGAAGTGAAACCTATTTTATGGGATTGCATAAAGAGGAAGGTAACCTTAACGTAGCAAAACGAGAGAATTCAGCAATTACGTTTGAGTCAGACTATAGAAATAATGACTTGTATGGTGGATTTGATCCGAATAGTCCTGAAAGTCATATTATTTTCTCCCTAGTCCAAAACGCATATTTGAATCAAAGCCTTCGACTTTCTTCTTACGTAGAGGAAGAAACTTCCAAACTCACCGAAATACGGTCAAGAGGGGTGAAGCAGGCGGGTTTTTTGGTGCTTTGGAAGACCTCAATGCCATCAATACTCATTGAGACTGGTTTTTTAACAAATTCCGAAGATAGAGGATACTTAAAAACAGAAGTTGGACAATGGAATGTTGCCAATGGAATTTACAATGCCGTTGAAAGATATAAAAAACATATTGAAAAAAAGTGAGGTTCTGTTATTGTTTTTTGAGGTATTAATCACTGAATTGTAAGAAGTTTACAAATGTACCTTATTGTATTGTTATTAGGTAGGGATTTTCTGCAACGTTTTTCGTTTCTTGCATCCTAACAGATAAAATATAACGAAAAAGGAATATCTATGAAATCAACAATTACTATGTTTAAAAAAGCGCTGATTTACGGGGCCATGGCATTTGGATTCTTTACGACTCCGAATGTTCAGTCTCAGTCTATCTGCTCAGGCGCGATGGCTTATGGCTGCGGTAAC
>JAURFW010000024.1 GCA_030834125.1 Bacteroidota bacterium
CTGATGTTCCAAAAGGATTCATAAATGGGTTTCTCCATAAAGCTTTTGGTGTTGGATTTACAAGCATTGGGTCTTTAGCTTGTATTTTATCTTCCTTATAAATTGAATTTTGTTCATTTAACCCTTCATTATCATCAATAGTCTGATCCTCAATAGTTTTTCCATTACAAGCGAATAATGTAATTAAGAAAAACCCAAATATTACTCCCTTATATTTTGAAACAAATTTGTTCATATCGCTAATTTAAGGTAATTTTTTTAACAACTATTTATACAACTTATTGAATCAATCATTAGATTTACAAAACTGATAAACATTTAATATTATGAAATATAATGTAGAAATGACTGGGTGGGAGTTTCACATTCAAACTAAGAGCATTAATAACAGCGAGGTAGAGGAAGCAATAAATGAAATTAATGATATTTGGCAACTAGATGAAATGCATCTTTCTGGAGAGGGAGATTTTGAAATATGCGCATTAGACAATTCTGGTAACAGTCCATTAACAGTTACAATCTACGATGAGTCAAGGAATATATTATTAGAAATTGAGAGACATGAGATTAATCATTATTCCGAATTAGAAGAGCTAAACGCTAATTCCTGGGATATAAATGTTTGCATTGATCCTCAATATTCCGATGATTACATCAATACTCTGTATTTAGAGAAAGATTATAAGGGTTCTGTATTCACATATGAAATAGAAAGTGATGATATACCCAAAAAAGAGGATTTTCTATTTTCTTATTGTTGCATTGAAACTCCAAAAGGCGATATAGACTTAATAAATAATTTAATATATAAATCAAAAATATTATTTGGTGATTTAGAAAGTGGTTCTTCAAAAGGGGGCTACATGAGCATTTACACATCAGATGGAGAAAATATTGATATCGAGGAATAAAAGATTTAGTAAAATATCATGTTTTAAAATGTTAGACATTATTTCGTTTCAAATTATAAAACACAATAATTCTAAAACGCAATATCCAATCAAAGATGTATTGAATTATATCCAAGGAGCTTTGCATTACAATTTCACCGATCATCAAAGAATAAAATTAGCAAATCAATTAATCAATATGCCAATAGTCTTTCAATTGAAAATAAGAATTGATGATAGGTTATACCAATTAAAAATTGACCATGAGAAACGTAAATTCACGAATACATTCATATGCAATTTAAATTGAAATGAGACCAATTAGAGCTTATTTCCTGCATGGCTTAGAAAGCACTTTACCATCATCTAAGGTAGAAATAATGGAAAAAATAAATTGGAAAGTAGGTGCTCACCACATGAATTACAAAGGCTATAATCCGTATGAACAAACTATTGAATACGTAACAAAATTCAATCCCGATATAGTTATTGGCTCCAGTTTAGGCGGTCTTATAGCTAGATATATTAGCACTTATTACAATATCCCATCCATTTTATTAAACCCTGCATTGCATTCGAAAAATTATAATATTGATTTACCAAACGAATTTGGCAAATTCGAACCTAAGATTTGGGCTTTACTTGGGGGAAACGATATGGTTGTTAATTTCCATCAAAACAGAAGGGAAATGAAAAAAATCAATGCTTCAATATTTATTGATAATCATGCGCACAGAACCCCAGCAGATATATTCAATAAATTCATTTTAAAAATACTACCTGAAATTCAATCAACGATTTTTTCGAATTGAAAAACGAAACTCCAAATTGCTATTTTAGTTAAATTTTCGGCAGGTAAAAATAATTACTTGTAGCTCTCCACGATATCATCATCAATTTCACAAATTTGGCCAATAGGACCAAAATCTTCCACACCACCCCATTCTTGACATGCGGCATAAATAACATTTCCCAATTCCGTACCCAATTCCCAACCTTGATCAGTTAAAATATAGACTTCTTGCCCATCGAACCCATCATAATAGCGATACTGAAGGGTTTCTCCCTTATATTCTACCGTACCTTGCCACAGATCTGATTGCTGTAATGAAGCCTCTTGAATAATTTTAAATATTGCCATAAAATTAATATTTATCCCAACCCTTCTTTATATTCTCTTCTATTTCTAACTTCATATAATTAAGAATATTTTCTTCAGTATTTGATACCCTTAATGAAGTCTTCAATTTATCCGCTCTGGAGGGGCTATAATCCGTAAAATACAACACATAAGAAGGATATTCTTTCGAATGTTCTTTGTTTGTTTTCCACGCAACAAATTTTCTTACCATTTTATTGCCCTTACTCTCTTTAACATAAACCTCGCGTCTAATTATCTTACTTAATGCATAATTATTCTTTGAGTCTACATTTGAATCAGAGTCTAACTCAATTAAGCGAGTTATTTGTGTCATTCCAGCATCTTCAATATTTGCTTTTTTATCTTCTCTATTCTTCACAAAAACTGGGGAAAAAATACTAACCATTGGTTTTTTTGCCGTTGCTGTATAACCTACTTTATTATCATATTTCAAGGTCATTTTATTAATTTGACCTTTTGTATTTTGTGTAATAAGATCTGTACAACTTAGTTCTACAACCCTTTCTGGCTTGACCATATTAAATGCCAAATTATCTCCTGAGACCTCAATATATTCCGATTCAACAATTTCTTTTTTCAATACAGCAAGCCAATGTTTACGTTCTTCTATACTAAAACCATTTCCCAATTCTGTTAATATTCGGTACTCATTTTCTGAAGTCATTAATCCTAACAATAATTCCTTAATCATTCCTGCACGGGAATCATCACCTTCACTATACCCTATAATTACAGCATCCAATGTGATATAAGGTTTAACCTTATAAATTGGTCCATCGAAGGCCTTTATAACTATACCTTCAGAATTGTTCTCATTAACAAGTTCATTAAAATAGGTTTCAATTTCTTTGCGACTTTCTACCCATACGCCATTGACCACATGAACTCCATCAATACTTTTAGGTATAATTTTATTTAATTTATCATGAAGTTCTTTCAAATTCAATTCAGGTTTTTTTCCATCAATCTCAAGAATATCAAAAACAGCGAATCTCAAAGAATCAGGATTGCTCTTTAAAGCAGCCGTAACATCAAACGATCTTGTTCTTTTATTGCCATTACTAGCGTATAACTCACCTGCAAATATTAGTTTATCTGAGATACCTACTTTTTTTGAGAATTCATCTAAAAAAGTAAGATTTTTTATCTCAGTACCACTATGATTTTTCAAGATTGACTTTTTCCCATCAAAATATAAAAGATATAAATGTCCATCATACTTTTGAGAAACAAAATAATTTTCAGACTCGAGGACCTTGTTAGTAATTTGATCTGGGCCAATTGGCAAATACCTTGAAGCGACCTTTCTTTTATAATTAGCAGCAATTTCAGTTTTCATCTAGTATGGGTTTTAATTCTTGATCTGACAAATGAAGTAATAAACAGTATTTATCACCTTTTACTCTTCCTTCTAAAAATCCACGGTAAGGATTGCCTCCATCGTTCAAAACTATTGGATCTTTACCGGAAGGGCCCGCACCTACCATAATTAATGCATCTTTATCATTTAATTCTTTCGCCATTTCAAATAAAAAATCGTAGGTTAAACCATTTACATGCTTAATCTGATATTTTTTTTCAAACACCACTTTATTAAAAATCTGATGTTTTGGTAACAGTTTACCAGACCACTTGATGAAAGAATCTCCCGTAATATTTCCTTCCAAATATTTGGGTATTCTTGATTGTTTTAATTCACCACTAGGTGAAAAAATATTTTCTGTTTTCTTAACGCTAAAAACTGGCTTTAGCGATTCATTAATATATACCTTGGAAACTTCAGAAATATATCTACCTGCTAATTCAAAATCAATTTCTGGATCTGATTCAATAATATTTTGCGCCACGGCATTGGCAACTTGCAACTCATAATCAATACCTAGTTCAGGTTTTAATTTTAATTCACTAGCCATTGCTTCGAAAGTCGTTTTTGAATGCGATTTAATTATTTTCTGAGTAAAAGTAATCTCTTTATTTGGAAGACTTAATGTCACCAAACTTTCAAGAGGATTTGGCTTCAATATTATTTCAGCATCCCTACCCCTTACATTAGCTAATTTTATATATCTATTCATAACACACCTAATTTAAAACATTGCAAAATCTAACTCATCTTCATCAGAAGTATCTACGGGAGAAATAATTTCTTCTTCAACTTCTTCAATACCAACAAATTCAACCTCTACTTTCTTACCTGTAACAGCGAAAATATCATTTCCTTGTTTAATCAGGAAAGCATCATCACCTTCGAAATCAGCCCTGTAATTAAATATAAAATAATAAAGCTTACCGTCGTCAAAATTTGCTATAGATTCATCAGTTTTTAGATGGTATACAGATTTCACTGAGAGTAATAGATATTCGTCTATTGTTGACTCCCTTAATAATACTTTTTCGTCATATACAGAAGGGACCATGGCAACTTCCTTCCCTTGCTTATCAAAACCAACTAATTTGGACTTATCAATTTCTTCTCCTTTCTCATTAAGAGTCAATAAAGAAGTAGAACCGCTAGGTAATACAATACGACCATCCGCCAAACCCGCTAATTTGCACAAACTTCCAGAGGAGTCTTTAACTTCAGTATCAGACCATCCATAAAGTTTCTTACGGTCTACTTTTTGCAACTCTGCAAAAAAAGATTGACCATTAATTATAAACTCTGCTTTTCTTGCCATATTATTTATTTATTTAATTGCTCATAATTCAATATTTTCATCATCCTTTGAATCTCTCCATATATCAATTATCATTCTGATTACTCTTATTATTTTCCATATAAATAGCCCCAAAATAATTAAATAAATTAATAAACCCATTATCGGTTTTAGCGCTTTTATTTTTTGGTTCTATTCAAGAAATAATAAATCAATTTTGGGATAGAATTGATTTTAATAGATTCATTAATTCCGTTGGTTTTTGATCGTTTGATTCGGTAGAAATGGTAAAAGAATATCCTTCACCAACTGATTCAATATTGATATTTCCATAATCCGGATTTTCAATATTGGAATAGGTCAATTTTATGGGTTGAATTTCTTCACTCCATCCCTCATCTAATCGATTAGAATTCTCAAGAAATTGAATTTGTTCTTCTGATTCATCACCATGAATAATTTCAATAGTTTGATTTATGGAATATCCACTTTCTAAAAGAATATTTAAAAGACCTAAAATTGGCTCGAATTCGTCATCGTATTCAATGGCCTTATTGGTTTGCTCAGCGGTTAAAAAAATGGGTAAATCAATACCATTTCTCTCGATATTAACCGCAAACATTGTAAACCAACCATTTTCGTAATCGCCTTCAATTTTAACATTTAACGTATTCATGAATAAAACATTCTATTTCCAATTTT
Source organism: Bacteroidota bacterium (assembly GCA_030834125.1). Lineage (GTDB taxonomy): Bacteria > Bacteroidota > Bacteroidia > NS11-12g > UBA955 > VMCP01. The sequence continues at coordinate 5,412 of JAURFW010000024.1, forward strand.
AATATAATTTCTTTGATTCATCAATAATGCATTGAATATAATTTAAAAGCATATAAACTGCACAATTGTAACTGATTTTATAAATTTTGTCACTCATTCACTTTTAAATGAATATTATAAGTAACAATACTATAATCGGAATCTTTTGCTTCAGAATAATCAATATCCCTATTATTCTTCATTTTGCCCAGCAACTTGAGACTATACAAACCATTATTCAAATTTTGAAAATCAATACTTAAATAATCATCCCCATTAATTTGTTTAGACCAAATAATATCATCATTCCTATTTGAAATCACAACATCACCATAAACGAATAATGGATAATGTTGAATGTTCAATTCTTGATTTTTATTAATCGTTAGAGTATCCGGAAGATTGCATTGATAATTTAAATCATAACTTATAGTTTGACAATTATGCATATACAGTTGTAAATATTGATAACATCTATTATTCCTTTCCATGATAAACTCATCATTAAAACAAGGTGTTTCGTAAGAACTTCTATCCGTGGTTAGGTAATTAAAATAACTTTCCCAAACCTCACAAAATTCATGCATACCAGCAAGCGTATGAGACTGCGCCGATAAAAGCATATAAATAAAATTATAAGATTCCCAAAATGGCCGTATTTTTTTCTCAAACTCACTCGGATTATCAGCAATTTCAATTTCAAGATTAATTTCAGTCTTTAAATCATTCATAGTCGAAATGATCCTTTGAATAGTATCAAAATTCGAATAATGATCCATAGCCTTCATGTATGCATAAATCAATCTTAAATCATATTGCATTCCCAGAGAATTCATACTTCCTGATTTATTTTCATTATTAGCAAAATCTCTTATTACATCAATATGATACATTTCATTACCATAATCATCTAACATCTTAATATCTGTATTTAATTTTTTTAAAAATCCAATTGAGTTTTCTTGTTTACTATCAAACCCCCAACCCAATGCATTCACCATAGATATCTTATCAGACAATGCATTGCGAGAACTAACCAAAAATTTAAAAGCTCTTTTATTTAAGACCTTTTTACCTTCAGTTATCATACCTATTTTATTTACCTTCTTATTTCCCGATAAATCCCAAAATTTAATTGACGTTAAGGGTGAATCTCCAAAGAGCGTTTTAGAAATACTAAATAAACATAAAATGGGGATGATAATTCCTAATTTTTTATTGTTTGTCATTTTACAGAATTATTGATGACGTATAAATCACTTTTAAAACGGGATTAATTAAAGTTTATTTCAATACACTCTTTAAAAATAAATATCTGAACCTGATTAAATCAATAAGTATTTAATAACTCATTTAGCTTCTCATCTAGTAAAATATTCTTATTATCGTAGCTACTAATTAAAAGGTAGTTCTTCTTTCCTTCGTTCAAAATTTTCAATTTATATATTTGATTATACTTAACGTTGATAATTTTATCACTTTGCTTAGTGGTTATTTTATAAGATTTCTCTCCCATCTCATCAGAAAAACTTTCATTTATTTCGTACACATTATTAATCAATATAGTTCTAACAAATTTGTGCATAGAATTATCTAAGGATTCTAAAACTTTCAGATTTATTTTATTAATTGTTTCTCTTAAATCAGCTGCTGAAACCCCATCATTATTTATGCGACGATAAAGCATCGCTTGATTATGTCCAACTTCAAATTGAAACCCATAATTTTTCGCCATGTTATTTACAGGTTCAGGATTTTGTGAATATTCCATTAAGAATGAATCCATTTGCCTCAACTGTTTTAAAATATTCAACTTCCAATCAGCAGGATAGTAATTGCTAATTTTATCATATACGTTAAACGATGTATTTAAAAGCCATTCTCTTGTAGTCGCATTTTTAAAAATAGAAATAACTAGATCTTTAAATCTACTATCCTCTTTGGTATCTATTGTATAATAGGTCTTGTTTTTATATGACTTATCCACCCAACAATTACTTGAGAATTTATTATTCTCCCATGGGCATACTTTTGCGTATTCTACATGTATTTTATCGGTTGACGAACTCCAGTACTGAAGATAATCTGTAATGTTAGAAGTTCTTAAATAGCTAAAATTCTCAACTCCCATTCTAAAAACATCATTAAACCTAACCTCATTTTCCAAGCTTCTGATTAAAATTGGAGTTTTAGGCGCATCAATTATGCTAAAATCAACACACGGTTCATTTTCAAAGCTCATTAATTGATATAATTTAACTTCTTCATCGTCTTTTAGTTGTACTTTTTTAAGTTGAAAAGCGGAATCAGAATTATTGTTATTTGCGAAGGCAAAGAAAAGACCGGTAATTACAAAAATTAATGATAATACTCCGATACTTTTAAAATATTTCAAAATTTTATTCATAGGTTATTTCTAATTTTTTATTTTTTGATAAAGGTAAAGGAAATATCATTAATCATGATATTGTAAATTCCATTTTTTAATTTTTCAATATTTATTGAATTATCATTTGGTACAATACCTTTTAATTGAACTCTACCTAAATAATCTATTATTTTATAATCAACATTAATTGCCCCCTTGATATTTATTGAATATGTAGCCGGATTAGGGTAAAATTTTAACTGTTTTTTAAAAGTTACAGTATTACCTAATTGATTCTCATTTCCACAAATTCCAGAATAAAGTACCCCTTTCTCGAAACGATCTGTTGCAGGAATACTTGCTGATTTTAAATCTTGAGGGAGTCCAATTTTACCCCATTGGAAATCATTTACAAATTCAGGCTTTGCACTATAAAAATACGAAATATCATCTAACTTATCCGTACCTTTTGGCTCTGTGACTCCCTTTACATTGTTTGCAAATGTAAAATGGTTACCCCCCTGTATTGTGTAATTCACTAAGCTGTATGGAAAACTAGTATTAGGAACTTCATTTCCAATAAAATTCTGGGACGGACTTGTAGAGTCTGAAAAAAATATCCCAAATAATGAAGCACGATTTCGCAGAAATGTATTATACGGGCCATTGGATCCATGCGAATTATCAATAACAATATTCTGTACATCATTTTGTTCGAATAAGTTACAAAAAACATAATTACCATGAAGAACAATATCTCCTGCTGCATCTGACGGGAATATAGGATTTACCTCTGTCCAGAAAGGCTCCGTAGAAAAATTGAACGCAAATACGTTTCCATTTGCTCCAGATTGAAGAATCATACTATGTCTGAGATGTTTGAAAATATTGTTTTCAATTAAACAATCATTTGTAGTTGTTTGCAAAACAACTCCATAACCTCTTCCTCCTCCTCCATATTCAAAAGCATCATGAAAATAACATTTTTCGACAATCGAATGACTAACCGCAGAAAAAGTCACGTGACCAAAAGTGGTTTTATATGATTCAATCCCAGAAATCCAGCAATTATGAGCAAATCGTAAATTTATCACGCTCGACTGCTGAGGCGCTGTATTATCTTTGCGTTCAATAGAAAAGCAAGACAAGGCTATATTGCTTTTCATTTGGAGTTTTGTTACTTTAGGTCTCCTATCAAGAAGGTAGTCTAGTCTTAGCTGTGAGTTGATATATAAGGTATCTCCACTAATACGATTGACCTTAATTATTTGCCCAACAGTATTGAGCGCCCAATTGGAAAATATTAAGTCAGAATCATTTTGCTGAAGATAAATCCAATCACCGTTCTGAAACAGTTGAGTATTAGCAATAATTATAAAAGAGTCCCCTTTCTCACATGATCTAATTATTGAGGATGAATCAGTAATCAGTTTCTGACCATTAGAATTAAACGAATGACCTGAACCATTAAGATCAAATATGAAATGGGTAGATTGCGGACCTGCTCCACTGATCCAACAATTACTAGGCAATTGAATAGTAGAATTAAATAAATACGTACCTGGTTCAAAATAAATTTGCACCCCATATTTATGATCTAAATTTAACAAACTATCAACTAAATTATCAATGGGTTTCAATCCTTTATTATCAGCTCCGAGTTCACTAACATTATAGAAATCAAACCCAATATTTTGAGTATCTCTCAATCCCGCTTCCCTCCAATCAACGGATCTTTCTACCGGCAATACTTGCCCTTTTAGAGATAAACATAAAATCACCATCAAAAAAGTAAAAAAAATCCTAGTTGGCACCTTAAATCTTCCTAAAAATATCATCTCCTTGATAAAACTATTTTCACAAAAGTACCAAATAGGATTTAATTTACATCACTCCAATTTGGTGTCCATTTTTGTTCCGGATATCTTTGCAATCACGAAAAGATTTTAAGAATAATTGATGAAAGAATACCTGAAACTTTTTGACTTCCAACAAAAAGTAAATTACAAAAATGAGATATTATCTGGACTAACCGTAGCAATGGCACTTGTTCCCGAAGCAGTGGCATTTGCATTAATTGCGGGAGTTCCTCCTTTAACAGGTTTATATGCAGCTTTTGTTATGGGATTAGTAACAGCAATTTTGGGTGGTCGTCCAGGAATGATCTCAGGGGCAACCGGCGCCGTTGCAGTGGTATTAGTTAGTCTAGTTAAAGATTATGGACTCGAATATGTATACTTAGCTGTTATATTAGCTGGAATTTTACAAATGACGGCGGGATTTTTGCGTCTAGGAAAACTAATGCGTTTAGTACCTCATCCGGTTATTTTTGGATTTGTAAACGGTTTAGCTATTATCATATTTAGTTCGCAAATTGCCCAGTTTAAAATGGCTGATGGCAACTGGATGACGGGGAATAACCTTGGAATTTTCTCAGCACTAATTGTTCTTACAATGTTTATTATATGGGGATTACCCAAAATTAGTAAAGTAATTCCATCTTCATTAGTTGCAATTTTAGTTGTCTTTGGTATTGTAACGGTTTTTGATTTAGATACAAAGACTGTCGGTGACTTAGCATCAATAAAAGGTACTTTTCCTCCATTTCATTTGCCTATTGATATTATTAATTGGGAATCGATTTACACAGTTTTACCCTATTCTGCCATCATAGCTGGAGTTGGCTTAATTGAAAGCCTTTTAACCTTAAATATTGTGGATGAAATCACAGAAACGAGAGGACGTGGTAATAAAGAAGCCATAGCACAAGGATTGGCCAATATTTTGTCTGGATTATTTTCGGGAATGGGTGGATGTGCTATGATTGGTCAAAGTTTAATTAACATTTCCAACGGCGCCAGAGCCAGATTATCAGGGATAGTCGCATCCCTAATGTTTTTATTCTTCATTATGTTCGGTTCTTCTTTAATTGAGAGTGTACCAATGGCCGCGTTGACTGGCTTAATGATTATGGTAGCATTGGGCACTTTTGAGTGGGCCAGTATACGTACCTTTAAAAGGATGCCCAAATCTGATGTTATTGTGATGGTTCTTGTAACTTTGGTAACAGCCGTGCTTCATAATCTTGCTTTAGCAGTACTCGTTGGAGTGATTATTTCAGCCTTATTATTTGCTTGGGATAATGCAAAACGAATTAGAGCTCGTAAAACTGTTGATGAAAAAGGTATTAAACATTATGAGATCTATGGGCCTTTATTCTTCGGCTCGGTTACTGCATTTTATGAAAAATTTGATATTCAAAAGGATCCGCAAGAAGTAATTATTGATTTTTTGGAAAGTAGAATAGTAGATATGTCTGCAATTGAAGCAGTAAATAAAATCACTGAAAAATATAAAAAGGCAGGTAAAACGGTTCATTTAAAGCACCTAAGTCCAGATTGTCGAAACTTACTTTCTAACGCGGATGAATTAATTGATGTTAATGTATTGGAAGATCCGACATATAAGGTAATGACCGATAAAATTTAATTAAACATTAATGATTCAAACTTGTTCCTCCTAATAACCTATGAAAAAAATAGACTATCAAAAAATGTTGAGCGCAGTTGCATTATTTGCAGTATTTGCTCTATTAAGTTGCGGTAATGATCTGAAAACACCTGAATCAGGCGATCATGATATGCACAATCATCAAAGTAAATCAGCAAGTGAAATGCAAGAGTCGCATGGAAGAGTATTTTTTAGTAATTTCCAAAATGGTGACACTCTTACTAATCCAGTTGCTTTATCTTTTGGTGTTGAAGGTATGAAAGTTCATCCTGCTGGCGAAATTATTGACGGCACCGGACATCATCACTTATTAATTGGATTGGATTCTGTTGCTGCAGGACAAGTGGTACCTGCTACATAAAATATGGCACTGCTTATATTGGCATTTGTTATTTGCAACCAAAATGAATCTTTTTCATCACCCATTGGTTCATGTGTACGCTCTAATTTCATATTAGCATTTACAAGGACGAAATTAGTTTCGGAGGAATCAGTTTCTAACGCCCACCAATTGTATTCACGAATTAGAGGCAATAACTCTTCATCAGAGTAAACATCATTTAAAAGCATTTTTAATGGAAGACTATCTTGGTTATACACCGGATAGAAATCTACTTTTTCCGCAGAATCTTTTTCTATCACTACATCAGAAATACTCGCGTGTTCTATTGAACTATCAGCAGGAGAAAGCTCAGCAGTACTCAGATTATTTGAGCAACCATAAAAAATAGAAACAATCGAAACGGCAGATATAAATAATTTGAGTTTCATGGAACTCAAAAATAGTAATAAATAAAATGTAGTTTATCTTTTTTCAAAAATAGATCAAAGTCCCAATAGGTCTACCCCTGAAGGACGCTTTAATATCCAGCCGGTTATACTTCTTCTTAACTTATTACTTTGTAAAACCTCATGAAGTACGACATCAGATCTAAATATTACAGCTCTGTTGTATAGTGGTTCAATGGTTTTAATGCATGGCTCTAAAAGGCGTAACTCTCCCCCATCTCCTATAGCCCAGTCATGGTTCAAATAAATCACCATTGACAACATCCTATTACTTCTGCTATCAAATTGATCAAGATGTGCTTTGTAAAAACCACCCTTTGGATACCGAGCAAAATGAAATTCAAACCCTTGAAGACTTAAATATAACACTTCTGCACAATTTCGAATTAGCTCATCAACTATTTCAAAAAACGTCACGATATCCGAGTCTCGCTCACGGTCTAACCAATAAGTGTAATCGGAACGTATCTCGGTAATTCGTTTTTCAACCTATGCCGAACCAATTTTAGCAGGCTCAAATAATTGTTTATTTTCATTAAGTATAAATTTCCGCTCGAGATTATTCAACAACTCTTCGGGAAGGAAAGAATCAATTACTACATAATCATTATCAGCGAGTTGAATCAAACCTTGATTCCAAAACTCACCACAATAGAATGTTTTCAATAGTTGTAATTACAATATTACATCTATTTCAGTTACGTTTTATAAATTGGTAAAACGGAAAACCTCATCTATCTCGGATTCGAAATTCTTTTCAACAACTGAATTCAATAATCCTGTTTCCATATCGTAAATCCAGCCATGAATTTTAGGCGATTTTCTTTTGAGCCAGGCTTTTTGAACTACACTCGTTTTTACTAGATTATTTACCTGTTCAATCACATTTAATTCAACCATCTTATTTACTTTTTCCGCTTCTGAATCGAGCAATTTAATTTCACCTCTATGATGATAAAAAACATCCTTTACGTTTCGCAACCACTTATTAAGTAAATCAAAATTGGAATTACTCAAAGCCGCTTTTATTCCGCCGCAACCCGTATGCCCGCATAATATTATATGCTTTACCTCCAAATGAGTAACCGCATATTCAAGTACAGATAATAAGTTTAAGTCAGTATGAACTACCATATTTGCGATGTTCCGATGAACAAACAACTCTCCTGGAGCCGCACCAATGATTTCATTTGCTGGCACGCGACTGTCACTACAACCTATCCACAAATAATCTGGTTTTTGATCTTTTGCCAATTCTGAAAAATAGGCTGCATCCTCTTGTAGCTTTTCTAGGGCCCAAGCCTTATTACTTAAAAACAGTTTATCGCGTTCCTCCATAATTTATTAATTTATTTAATTGCTAATTGTTTCTCAAATTTCAACTTCTGTGCTTCGTTATTATACTTAAAATTCACTTCTAAATTTATATTATTCGCATGCTCAATAAAATCGGCAATTAAATCAGTTATGTCGTTATCTATAAAATGGCAATTAGATAAATCAAAAATAACAGAAGTATCTGTACCCTCCATATCCAATAAGTACTTTTTTAATAGAGATTTATTCATAAAAGTAGCTTGTGTGTTAAATCTTATCATAGTAGAACTTTCATTATGAACAACCGTAAAAGCTCTATGAAAATTTGTTTTAAGCACGAAATAGAAACCTAAAAATAAACCTATTGTAACTCCAATCAATAAATCTGTAAATAATATTGATATTATGGTAACTACAAAGGGTATTAATGCCGCGTTACCTCTTGCTTTTTGTTCTTTAAATAATGACGGCTTTGCTAATTTGTACCCAACATAAGTTAGAATTGCGGCCAATGCACTTAATGGTATGAGATTTAATATGTGCGGAGCTAACAAGACAAATATTAGCAACCAAATTCCATGAAAAATTGTACTTAGTTTAGTTTTCGCACCTGCTTGGATGTTTGCTGAAGTTCTTACAATTACAGCTGTTATTGGCAGCGCACCAACTATTCCAGCAACCACATTACCAATACCTTGAGCAACTAATTCTCGATTGGGTTGTGAATCACGACTGCCTTTATCTAATTTATCTCCTGCCTCTAGGCACAATAAACTTTCAACACTCGCAATAATGGCAATTACGAAAGCAATCTTCCAAATTTCAAATTCCGTAAACGAACTCCATTTTGGAAAAATAAAGGTGTCTCCCAAACCATTAAAGGCGGCAAACACCGAACCATCCGATGCAAATATTGGGACTTGAACCATGTGTTCTGCGCCAATAATTGCGTAATCTACAAAAAACGATTTTGCTAATTCATTTAAAATCACTGCAATAAGCACAACTACTAAAGGTGCAGGAATTATCGTGGAAATCCATGTTTGTTTGATCTTTGACTTCTCCCAAATTAATTGAATCACAATTCCTAAAATACCAATGATTAGCGCTAATGGGGTAATGTTTTTCAATGAAAAATAAAGTTCTGAAAATGTATTATGCCCATCTTTTTGCAAGAATTCCTGTTCACCTATTGGGTCTCTATCATAACCAATTAAATGTGGTACTTCCTTTAAAATTAAAATTATACCAATAGCAGCAAGCATACCTTTGATTACAGAGACAGGTATAAAGTCTGCTATACTCCCCAATTTAAGTACCCCAAGTAAAACTTGAATTAATCCAGCAATAAAAACTGCTAACGCAAACATTCCAAATGCTTCACCGGGAGTAATTTTATTTAAATCTGCAAGTGCCGTTTCAACAACAATTATTAAACCAGCAGCAGGACCACTAACAGATATGGATGAACCACTAAAAGCACCTACAATAATTCCTCCAATAATTCCAGATAAAATTCCTTGAACAACAGATGCGCCAGATGCCATTGCTACACCCATACATAATGGGAGTGCTACTAAAAACACAACTAAAGATGCTGAAAAATCTTTAAATAAGTACGTCGTTCGCATTGGTTGTGAAATTAACTCCAACAAACGATTAAAAAAAATATTATTAATTCAAACAAATAAAAAATTTCTAAAATTCTATAATTCAATAAATGCAGATATTGAACTACTAGGCTTTGGAAAAACAGCACCTCTCACTAGCCATTCAATATAAAACTGAATACGTTCTTGTGGCACTTTAGGGTTAAAAAATTCTTCTTTTGTCTTAAAAACCCACGAAACTAAAAGTTGCTTCTCTTCGTTTAGTGTTTCACCCGATTTTATTGAACTTGATAGTTGGCGAAGTTCCCTTAATACTAACTCATGTTTTTTCTTGATTTCTTTAAGACCAACAGTTTTTGATTTAAATAATGAAGTCCAAATACTTTCGAAATTTGTTTGTAAGCTATTTATCTCTGAATCTAAGGTATATTCCCCCTCAATTTTCTCCAAAAGCAATTTACTTAAAGCATCTTTGGACTTAAATAGATCTTCTAGGGATAGATTAAATTTTTGGATTTTCTTCTTAGCTGAGTTAGATAACAGCAAAGAACCACTGCGCATTACGAGCCAAGGTAGAGGTAATTTATTCGTAGAAAATTCTTGTGGTAATTGTAACCAGTAATAGTACTCTGAGGGACCGGCTACATAAGCAATATTCGGCAAAATTATTTGCTGGTATAATGGTCTTAATAAAACGTTAGGACTTACACATTCGGGGTTATCAATAATCAACTCTTGAAGTTCCAATTTTGAAAATACCTCACCATTTTTCAACTTATAATCATCTCCTATTTGATCTATTCTCTGGCGATCATTATTGGTTAATTTGAATAATTGTGTTCTACGCGGCTTAACAACTACTTGAATTTTCTTTTCTTCTAATAAATTATTTTGATATTGAATAGCATGTAGATTCTGATCTGTCAACTCTGCAGTCCAAAGATCTTTTGCAAGTATTTTTAATTCTTTACAGTCTGGGTCAATTGCAATTATTCCGGTTTCTCCCATTAAATAATGTAAAACCTTACGAGTTGCTTGAGCCATTGATTTTGAGGATGAATAAATTTCTTTAAAAGCAGTAAAGTAATTTTGAATCACCTTATCATTCTGAAAATCCGTTAATATCTGTTCACAAACCTCAACAATTCCGTTTACTTGCATTCGACCTACAGCGCCTTTTTGATCATTCTTCCACTCGTAGCTTCTACCCAAAAATGGTATATGTTTTACCTCATCAAAATCATGATCCTCGGATGCCATCCAAAATATTGGTACCACTGATTCTCCGTAATTCCTTTCTACAAATAATGCTGTTTCAATTGCAGTAAAAATCTTATTCCAAACAAACACCGGTCCTAAAAATGGATGAAGTTGCTGACCTGTACTAACAACCAAAGCCCCATTTTTTATCTTTTCTAAGTTTTCTTTTTCTTTAACAGTCAATTGAATATTTTCATATTGCGCTTTTAGTAAGTCATGTAAAACGATCCGATCTTCTGGGGTAAAATGGTTATTTACATCAGCTATAATCTGACTAATATTAACCCCAACTCCCGTTCGAGGGTACACTGGGTTGGGAACTTCATTCCATACCCAATCATGCAACTGTTTATTTCGAAATCCTTCCGGTGATTGATTGTGTATCATTAAATAATTTCACCAGTTAAATCATAATGGGTAGCATCTGTGATTTTCACAGTTGAAAAATCGCCCATTCTCACATAATTGTCTTTGGCGCTCACCCATACCTCATTGTCCACTTCTGGGCTATCAAATTGAGTACGCCCAACGAAATGTTCATCTTCTAATCTATCGAACAAAACTTTTTGCTCTGTACCAACCAACTTCTGATTGAAACCCCAAGAGATATTCATTTGTTGATCCATTATTCTTGCCGCTCGCTCTTCTTTAATTTCTGCAGAAATTGAGTCCTCTAAAGTATAGGCATGAGTATTTTCCTCATGAGAATATGTAAACACCCCTAAACGTTCGAATTTTAAATTATTTAGAGCCTCTAATAATTCTTCAAAGTCGTCTTCAGTTTCACCCGGATGGCCCGTTAAAATAGTTGTTCTTAGAGCTAGACCAGGCACTTTTGTCCTAATGTCATTAATCAATTCAAGCGTACGCCTTTTTGTAATTCCGCGTCTCATTGATTTAAGAACATTATCAGTGATGTGTTGAATTGGCATGTCCAAATATTTACAGATATTATCGCGCTCTGCAATCACATCTAAAACATCCATTGGAAATTGTGATGGATACGCATAATGCAAACGCATCCAATCTAATCCAGGTATATCACTCAAACGCTTCATTAGCTCGGCCAACTTACGCTCTCCATATAAATCAAGTCCATAATAGGTAGAGTCTTGAGCTATGAGCATTACTTCTTTAGTACCATTTTTAACGAGATTTTTTACTTCATTCTCTAATGATTCAATACTTCGGCTTACATGTCCCCCTCTCATTAAAGGAATTGCACAAAAAGAACAGGGTCTATTACAACCTTCAGCTATTTTTAAGTATGCGAAGTGCTTTGGAGTAGTTTGCAATCTCTCACCAAGAAGGTTGTGTTTGTAATCTGCTCCAACGGTTTTCAATAGGTTGGGTAATTCTAATGTCCCAAACCAAGCATCTACTTCAGGAATTTCTTTAGACAAATCATCTTTGTATCGATGCGACAAACAACCAGTAACGTAGAGTTTTTCTAAATTTCCTTTGTTCTTCTCTTCGGCATATTGAAGAATCGTATCAATGCTTTCTTGCTTGGCATTTTCAATAAATCCGCAGGTATTTATGATGATAATATCTGAATCATCTTTTTCGGATTCATGCTCTACTTCAAATTTACTCGCTTTAAGTTGCCCCATTAACACTTCAGAATCAACAGTATTCTTACTACAACCCAATGTGATTACATTGACTTTTGGAGTTTTTAAACTTTTTGTTCTCATGCTGAAAATATGGAATGAATAAAGGTTGGTTTATCGAATAATTTTAAATCTTCTGCTTTTTCACCCAAACCTATATATTTCACAGGTAAACCAAAGCTATGGCTAACTCCAATTACAACCCCACCTTTAGCTGTTCCATCTAGTTTAGTTACAGCTAAGGTATTAACCTGAGTAGCGGCCGTAAAGGCCTTGGCTTGCTCAAATGCGTTTTGACCGGTTGTTGCATCAATAACTAAAAGTATCTCACTTGGAGCATCCTCGCTAAACTTTTGAACTACACGTTTAATCTTTGCCAATTCGTTCATTAATCCAACCTTGTTATGTAACCTTCCGGCTGTATCGATAATAATCACATCAGCACCCATTTCAACTCCTTTTTTCACTGTATCGTATGCAACAGCGGCAGGATCCGAATTCATTCCATGTGATACAATTTCTACCCCAGCACGGTCTTTCCATATATGTAGCTGGTCTACTGCTGCTGCACGAAATGTATCTCCAGCACCTAAAACAACCTTTTTACCTTGTTGTGAATATTGATAAGCCATTTTCCCAATAGTGGTAGTTTTTCCAACTCCATTCACACCAACAACCAAAACTACATAAGGCATTTTCACACCGGTCAAATTAAAATCTGTGGCAATGGGCTCTTTAATTTCGGGCATTAAGTCATCGGTAATTTCCGCTAACCAACGATTAATGTCTTCAGTATATTCAAAGCCCTCTTTTTTCGCTCTGGATTTCATTGCATCAATAATTACCTCGGTAGTATCCATTCCTACATCTGATGTTATTAATGCTTCTTCCAACTCTTCAAGAAGTTCTTCATCAATACGATTTTTCCCTGAAAAAATCCTACCAATTTTTGACAGCAAACTTGTTCTAGTTTTATCTAGAGCTTGACGTGTGACCTCCACTTCCTGTTGTGAAGATTTGGGTTTCTTTTTAAACCAATTGAACATTATCGAAATATAAAGGTATAAAAAAAGCCCCAGTTTGGGGCTTTTGTGTAAAATGTATTTTGAATTAGTTTTTAGCTAAAACATCTTTCACGCGATCTGCGGGAACGATTTCTTCCTTAAATGTATAAGCTCCAGATTTGGGGGATTTAACGGTGCGAACGACTTTTACCATTTCTACACCACCTTCTTTTTTAAGAGTTGCTACGGTTTTCTTTGCCATTATTTGATCTCCTTATGAACGGTTACCTTACGCATGTAAGGGTTGAACTTCTTTAACTCAATTCTCTCAGGTGTATTCTTTTTATTTTTAGTCGTGATATAACGACTCATACCTGGTACTCCGCTACCTTTTTGCTCGGTGCACTCTAATATTACCTGAACGCGATTACCTTTCTTCGCCATGATTAAATTTTTCCTTTCTTAAATAAGTTATTCAAGCATGCTGCGATGCCTTTTTTATCAATAGTCTTGATGGTTTGAGCAGAAACTTTTAATGTAATCCACTCTCCGGTCTCCTCAATAAAGAACTTTTTAGTCTGTAGATTTGGATAAAATCTACGCTTCGTTTTCTTATTTGAGTGAGAAACACGATTCCCTTTCAAGGCTTTTTTACCGGTTAAATCACAAACTCTAGACATAGTTTTTGGGGCTGCAAATATAACGAAGGAGTTTGATTCCTCAAACTGTATTTCAAAAATAATGAAATTTATTTCTTGTTTGACGTGGATTCTACAATTCCTACAAGTAAAACCAAGGCAATCATACCCGCTTGACGCTCGAATAAACTTTCAAATATTATTGCAATTAATCCAATAACTAAAAGACCTGACCACGATTTCTCTCTAATATTATTTCTAAAAACAATAAAAATAGTAACTAGCCAAGTCAGCAATCCAAGAATTCCAAATTCAAGCCCCCATTGGAGGTATTGATTGTGTGGTGTAATCTGGTTGGTAGTATTCAAATCAGTGTTATTTTTTTCAAATCCTTCACTCATTGCTTCATTTAATGAAGAACTCCCCACCCCATGTATAAAATTATCAGACCAGGAAACACTTGCAGCCTGCCAAGCTTCCCATCTCTGACCGAAGCTCTTGTGATTTAAATCATCTCCACTTACAACCGCAGAAATATCTTCCCAAGTATTAACTATTCGATTTCTTAATGAAGGAATAATAACAGCTGCAGAGACTACCGCCACTAAACCCATGATTATAAATTGTGGCTTTATATTAAAAGTTTTGCCCTGCTTGATAAATATATAAAACATCCCTATCCAAAACGCTAACACACCTGTGCGAGTGGATAACACATGAATTCCAATTACCAAAATTGTCCATATTACCCATAGAAACTTCTTCCCACCAAAAAGGGGGATGCTGTAATCTCTCAAAGTCACCCACAATAAAAATATTTGAATCGTTACTAAAAATGAAAATTCAATATGATATACTATACTGTATAATGGTATGGGTTTAGACTCCAATACCATTTGAGAGTAAAACTTATAGTCCGAAATAAAATATCCTATACTAGCTAAAATAATCCAAACTGTTGGCAATATCCAAAAGACAATATTTCGCTTCCAATATTGCTTATAGGCATGAAAAGAATAGGTCATCGCTGGTAGCAAGAACCAAGGCAAATACAATAACAGTTTTTTAAAGATATCACTTTGATCTACATTATTGATTACCTCTAAGACTCCCAATACTAAAGAGAGAGAAATAAACGGTAAAAGCCTAATTATTTTACCATCAATAAAAAGTTGCCAAATACCTATAGCAGCAATAATTCCAAAACCTATAGAGGCCAAAGCTGGAGAAAAATTTATTCCTGCTAAAACGGCAATCCAAAGGACATTCCAAATATGTGGAATTTTCTCTCTCAATGAGGGTTATTCTTCTTTAACAGCAAATCGAATTTCTAATTCCGACGAATAATTTATTAGTTTTAATCTTTCTGCAATAAATGGGGTAACCCATATTTCATTAGCAGATACAGCTGGCTTTGAATTTGAAAGTGCTGATTGCCCAATAGCCCATATCATTTTTTGATTTTTAGGATTCACCAAAGCAATTACCTGATTATCGACCAATTCAGGGTAAAGAACCCAAGGCTTTTCAATAAATTCGGATTTCAATTCATTTGAATCCAATATCTTTACTTTTGCTTTGAAAGACCTTTCTATATATTTTGCCTTTTTAGAAATACGTTTTTCAATTATTCCACCTTCCTCAGAATCATTCACTGGTTTTGGAATTTCCACGGGTGATTTTAAGTCGCCATTAATATCAACTGAACTTGAGGACTCTTCTTTAATCTTCAATTTCTGACCCGGAAAAATATTATTTCCCTCTAATCCATTCAACACTTTAATATCGTCAACTGAAATTCCGTACTTTTTTGACAGGGCATACATCGTTTCACCTTCTTCAACTATGTGCCAAGTGTAATTTTGCGTTTTTGGAGAGGGAATATTTATAGTTGTAATAACCGCCAAAATCATCCCTGGTTTTAATTTTGAAGGATCTACTTCAGGATTTAATTCTTCCAACTCCTTAACGCTCATTTTATAGGATC
>JAURFW010000059.1 GCA_030834125.1 Bacteroidota bacterium
CCCCTCAGCGCAGATGATACTTGGTTAACCCCTGGGAAAGTATGTCGCCGCCATCCTTATTTAAATCAGCCCTGAGAAATCAGGGCTTTTTTTATGCTTTTTGAATAACGAGAATGTTACGCGAAAAGCAAAGCTTTATAACAAGAATACTTATACATTTTATTTTTATACAAACATTTCAAATCCGACCTTGTTATTAATACAATGTCAGATAATAAAACATTTGTAGTAATAGGTGGCTCAACAGGTATAGGCCAAGAAATTGCTCAAAAACTTAGTGTAGAAAATAATGTAATTGCTACTTACAATTCAACCGTAATGGAAAGTACAGGTAATATTACCTATTTCCATTACGATGTAACACAATTAGATTCTTCACTGGATTGGTTGCCAGATGAAATTCATGGAATCGTTTACTGCGTTGGTGCAATACAACTTAAACCATTTCATCGTGTTAAATTAGATGATTTTAATTCTGATTTTCAAAAACAAACTCTAGGTGCAATTCGAGTTCTTCAAAATGCAATGCCCGCATTGAAATCTTGTGGGAGTGCTTCCGTAATACTATTCTCTACAGTGGCTGTTCAGATGGGTTTTCCATTTCATTCAATTGTGTCTACTTCTAAAGGTTCAATTGAAGGATTAACAAAAGCGTTGGCAGCAGAATGGGCACCATCTATTAGAGTAAATGCAATTGCTCCTTCAATTACACTTACTCCATTAGCAGCAAATCTTTTAAACACTCCAGAAAAAATTGAAGCAAACGCGCAACGTCATCCTTTAAAGCGCATTGGAAATTCTACGGATATTGCAGAATTAGCAGCTTTTCTACTTTCGGATAAAGCTGCTTGGATTACTGGGCAAATACACCATATTGACGGTGGTATTTCTAGTCTTAAAGTCTAGATAATGAGAAAACCTTGGAATCTTCCCAATTTACCAGTTTATAGTATTATGACCCAAAATGAGGGCCGTATTAATATGAATATTTGTACGTATGTCACGGCTATTAGTATGGAACCAAAACGGTATGCAATTGGTATTTATTACAATACTCAGACCTTAATAAATATACAAGGTGGTTCTGCTATTGTGTTGCAATTGCTTTCAGAAAGTCAGTTTCCATTAGTACGTAATTTTGGGCAAAAAAGCGGAATCAACTGGGATAAAGATGCTTTCATAATGCGAAAAAACAGTGGTAATATATCAATTCCAAACAAGGTTCAATATGAATTAATTAAATGGAAGAATGTTCAAGTTTTAAAACATGCTGCTGCCTGGATTGAACTTAAACCTCTTTATAGCCAAGAGGCTGGCGATCATGAGTTATTCCTATTTGATGTTATTTCTTATAAAACCAATTCAGAGTCAATTCTTACTTTAAATACTTTGAGAGAAAGAAATATAATTAGAGCGTGAATTTATCAGAACAAGATATTGATAGAGTGATTGAAATGGCATGGGAGGATAGAACTCCTTTTGAAGCTATAGAACATCAATTCGGGTTGAGCGAGTCTAGAGTAATAACCCTAATGCGAAAGGAATTGAAAAGAAGCAGTTTTAATCTTTGGAGAAAACGAGTAAATAGTGGTGTATCTCAAAAGCATCTCAATAAAAGAAACCCAGATATAACTCGTTTTAAATGCTCTCGACAAAAAATGATTTCATCCAACAGGATTCCAAAACGATGATTGAAACAAATTACAATCGAATAGTTGAAAAAATTCGAGAGATAAACCCAGTATCTTATGATCGAAATCGTAACTTTTTAGATGGAAGCATAACCAAACTATCACCCTATATAGCACGTGGCGTGATTTCAACAAAGATGGTTATGAAGTCTTTGCTTGAAAGGAATTTTACAATATCTCAATCTTATAAATTATTACAACAATTAGCATGGCGTGATTATTTTCAAAGAGTGGGGCAACATTATAAAAACCTATCAACCGAAAACATAAAAAACAACCCAATTCATATGGTGAATTTAGGTTTAAATAATTCAATTATTAACGCGAATACTGGAATTGATGCACTTGATGATGGAATTACTGATTTATTAGAATCAGGATGGATTCACAATCACATGAGAATGTATTTAGCAATGCTTCATGGCAATATTTTCAAAACTGATTGGAAAAGTGGCGCACGTTGGATGTATTACCACTTATATGATGCGGACTGGGCTTCAAATGATTTAAGCTGGCAATGGGTAGTGAGCGCAAATTCTAATAAACTTTATTTTGCAAATCAAGAAAATATCAATAAATACACTGGTAGTAATCAACATTCAACTTATTTAGATTGTGAATACTCAGATTTGACATTACAGAAATTACCTTCTCATTCATCAATTTATTCAGAGTTTGAATTCATTTCCGAAATGGAATTACGCCAAAACTTTAAATCAAAATATCCCAAAATAATAGAAACAAAAGATTTTGAATTTCAAACTGAAAATTCAGTTGTGGTTTACACTCCATATAATTTAGACCCTCTTTGGAGGTCAAATGAAGATGCTACTCGAATTCTTTATATTTCCACGAATGAACTAATTCAGAGGCCGATGTGCGAAAGGACCCTTGATTTTATTTTTAGTCTAGCAGCCAATATTCATTTGGATTATATCATTTGGGGCGATTTGAGTGAAGTTAAAAATATTCAAAATGTCCAACTGATAGTAAAAGAACATCCATTATTTAATTTCGAAAATGCGAAAGTGGATTCAAGAGATTGGATGTTTCCACGTATAGATAAATATTATCCATCCTTTTTTAAGTATTGGAAAATGGCAGAGAAGGAATTAAAAAAATAAGAAAATGCAGAAAATTAGTTTAAAAGAAATTGAATCTATGGATAAAAGATTCAGAACTGATTTAATCAATTCCTTGTGGGGAGTGAGACCGGCAGTATTAGTGGCAACAGAAAATAGTAGTGGACAATCTAACCTTGCAATTTTTAATTCAGTAATTCACATTGGTGCTCATCCACCCTTGGTAGGTTTAATATTTAGGCCAGATTCGGTTGATAGGCATACATTAACTAATATTTTAGATCAGCGTTTTTACTCGTTAAACTTCTTTACAAAAGATTTAATAAATAAGGCACACCACACATCTGCGCGCTATCCAAAGGATATTTCCGAATTTGATGCAGTCGGTTTAACTATTGACAGGAGAGAAGATTTTAACGCTCCTTTTGTCAAGGAAAGTCCTCTAGTGATTGATGTTTGTTTTAGAGAAAAAATAGACATTCAAGTTAATGGCACGCATATGGTAATAGGAGAGTTACAGCAGTTATATATCAAAGAAAATTCAATTAGCGCCGGTGGTTGGATAAATCATGATTTCCTTGGTACAATTGGAGCGGGAGGGTTAGATAGTTACTACAGTTATTCACTTGAAAAAAGAATGGAATATGCAAAGCCTGATTTAGCACCAAGAGAAAAACTATGAAAGGGATAAAGAAAAGCAATCTTCCAACAAAGATTTGTCCAGTTTGTAACAGACCTTTCACCTGGCGGAAAAAATGGGAGAAGAATTGGGAAAAGGTAAAATATTGCAGTAAAAAGTGCTCATCTCAAGTTTAGTATATTTGCTATACTAGTATGCTGCAATTTCAAGTAAATCCAACTGCAATAGAAGCTGGTTGCGACGAGGCCGGTAGAGGGTGTTTAGCAGGTCCGGTAGTAGCTGCAGCTGTGATTTTGCCTCAAGGTTTTTTCCATCCATTGCTAAATGATAGTAAGCAAGTATCTAAAAGGGGCAGAGGTATATTGAGGGAAATAATTGAAAAAGAAGCCCTTTCATGGGGCATTGGTGTATGCAGTCCAGAAGAAATTGATTCAATAAATATTCTCAATGCAAGTATATTGGCAATGCATAAAGCACTAGATAAATTAGTAATTTCATTTGACTCTATCGCCATAGATGGTAACAAATTCAAACCGTATAAAAATATTAATTATTCAACTCAAATAAAGGGAGATGGACGGTTTGTGAACATTGCAGCAGCAAGTATTTTAGCCAAAACTCACAGGGATGAAATAATGAATAAACTTCATGAAGAATACCCTTTTTACGGTTGGGATTCAAATATGGGTTATCCCACTGTAAAACATAGAGATGCAATTCGAGAAAACGGTGCTTGCAAGCATCATAGAAAGTCGTTTCAATTGTTACCTGCTCAAATGGAATTATTTCCCAAATAGTCTTATGGTCAACCCTCGACTATATTTTACCCAAGCTTCTCTGCTTTGTGCCATCGCAATTACAAAACCTGTCCATCCATTAATAATTCCCCCACGAATAAAATAAGATTTAAACCACCTTAAAATTGGGCTTGAAAACATTTGAGCTAAAATACTAAAAGTGCTTATTTTCGATATATATGGCGCAGCTAACAATCCGTATTGTTTACCTTTTAACCATACTTCCTTTAGATTCACATAAGAGTAATGAATGAGATCTCCTTTTAAGGTTGTTTTTGAATATTCCAACGGTAATAAAAATTTATCATGCGGATTCGTTCCGCCCCACTTACCCAAGTTTTTATTCCAAAGTCGCAATTTAGAATCTGGATACCATCCATTGGTTTTAACAGGGTTATTTCCAATATAATTTAATCGATTCACATAATAACCAGGAAAATTGAACCCTTTTTGTTTTATTTCGAGGATTGATTGTGCCAATTCATCCGAAACTACTTCATCAGCATCTAAGCTTAAAACAAAATCATATTGACTTTGGTCTTTCGCCCAA
>JAURFW010000064.1 GCA_030834125.1 Bacteroidota bacterium
TTTCTGTCTTTAGGGTTTTATTAAGTTTCTCCGTAAAGATTTTCATCCCTGGTTTTTCTGTTGAGATATGGTTTAGTTGCATTATTCCCATTTCATACTCATCTGCTAATAAAAAATGGTGGTGAGAAACATCTCCAGTAATAAATAAATCTACCTTACCTAAAATTTCTTGTAAAAATTGAGTCCCTGAACCAGGAACTAGTGCAATAGTATTTATATTTTTTTGTGATTTAAAATAATCATTCGTTCTAATAATTTCTGTTCTCAATTTCTCTTTGACAAACTCCTGCATAGAATCTGAATCTTTTTCCTCAATTTCTCCTATTCTTCCTACACCTCTTTCATTTAAAGTAAGACCAAAATTTTTAATATTCCTTAAATTAAATAAACTTGCCAGGATATCTGCATTTCCATGATCAGATACGTCTTGGGCGGTATGAATAGAAATTACATTTATATTTTCTTTGTAATATTCCAAAGATAATTTTGAAAGCATTAGGTCTTCGTTTAGATTATCAAATTGCCTATATGTTGCGGGGTGATAAGAAATAACTGTATTAACTTGGTTTTCTTTGCAGTGCTGCAAAGTTCTTAAATCTAAATCATGACTAACTACAATTCCGGAAACTGTATTAGCGCGAGCTCCAATCAATAAGCCTACTTTATCATCTTCAAATGCATCCTCGAGAGGACAAATTTTATCAATAGTATCTAATAAATTATCAACATTCACTCATCTAATAGTAATAACTTAATTTACAAAGATTTAGCAGTTTTTTTATTATGATAATTTGCCCACAAAACAAGTAATGTTGGGAGAATTAAAATAGATGCCACTAGAGCAAAACTTATAGAAACTAGTACAACTTGTCCCATTTGCTGGAATGGTTTTAGTGTGGAAGTTGTGAGAATTCCAAAACCAGCCATAGTTGTAAATGCAGAGCCAAATAATGAGCCTCCTGTAGTTTTTAATGTCGATGTTATTGCTGTAACAGGATTTGAGTCATTATTTAATGCTTCTCTAAATCTATTTGTGACGTGAATAACAAAAGGAACACCTATTCCAATTGCTATACCGGTCAATGTGGCTGTAACCGGATTTAAAGGAATATCTAATAAATTCATTCCTAAGTAAGTACCCATAACTATTGCTATAACTGGGAAAATAGTTACCACGCCAAGAAATGGCCTTCTCAAATCTATCCAGTAATAAATTATCAAAAAAATCATGGAGGACAGAATTGCAAATACTAAGGATTGAAATTGTGATGCAGAAATTAAATCACTAACACTGTTTGTAACTATGCTGTCATTTGTAGCAGCTACATCAACTCCCAGGTTGATTACAGGTTGAAAAGCTCCATAGATATCCTCAGTTAACTGTCTGGAACCCTCAGAACCAGCTGATGTAGTTATTTTTATTTGCTGAGCCGTAAATACCTCTTCCTCATTTAAGAATAAGGAGCCTGAAAAAGTTGCAGGATCGGTGACAAGTAAAAATTTGTATAAGGAGTCAACGTCACCCGTAGAAGACACCTTCAATGCATCCAGTCCTTCTCCTGACATTACCTGAACTCCATATGACATAAGTCCTGAAATAAGTTCCATATCAGGAGTTTGAGGAGGTGAACCTGGTAAAGCATTTTGTGGTAAAAGCATTGAACCAATAGACGCTACAACTGATTCATTTGCTACATTTTCACCAAATACGACTACATTATCTGCTCCGGCTAGGTCATTAATTGCATCAATAATTGCATTATGAATCTCTGGTGTAGCTAGATTTTCTCCTTCAAGCAATACAGAAGTTGTCTCTCCAAAACCCCCACCAAATTCATCGGTCAAAACTGCAAGTGTGGCTACAACTGGATCGTCTTCTGGTAGGAAATCAGTAAAGTTAAAGACTGTATCTAAATTTGTAAAACTAATATACCCATAGCCAGAAACTCCTATTAACAAGGCAACACTAATTAGTTTTAGCTTTTTGGGTATGATTGAACTAGCACCAGCTATTTTATTTAGAACACTTTCACCTGATGATGAGAATGCTTCTCTGCTGATTGATTCTTTTGTTTCTGCTCTTTTATCTAATAATGATCTTATAGCTGGAACAAATGTCATTACGAGCAATAATGCAAATAAGATACCGAAGGATACTGTAATTCCAAAATCTTTAAATTCAGGTAATGGTGATACAACATTTGAAAGGAATCCAACTATTGTTGCCAAAGTAGCGAGTGAAAGAGCTATTCCAACTGAGCTAAGTGTGTTCGTAGTTGCATCTTTAACTGATTGGCCATTGCCTAATTCTTCCCTGTATCTCCCTGTGAAGTGGATTGCATAGTCAACTCCTAAACCAATTAATAATATAGGGGCAATTTGGGATATCTGATTAGGTGCACCAATAACATTCAAATAACCAGGGCCAAGTAAAGCACCTATTCCTTGCATCCAGCTGATTGAAAGTAATATCGTTCCAAGACTTAGAAGCAAATCACTAACAGTTCTTCTTGAAGATTTAAAAAAGCCATAACCCTTTCTGGGCCTAATAAAAAATATATAGGCAAGTACGCCTAAGATAATCAAGAATGCTTTACCGAAAAGTACTCCTATTTCACTGATAAAATCATCGCCATCATTACCAAGTAAAATTCCGAATGAAAAACCACTGACATCAATTGATTCATATTTTTCAGAGATTACTGATAATTCATCACTTAATTGTACTTCCATTCGTGGTTGTTCTATAAAAGCTTCATCACTACCACCAAAAGCATCTGCAATTTTTGCAGAATCAATTGTAATTATTGCCAAACCAGCTGTCGATGAAACTGTGTCAGAATCATAGTTTTCGGAGAGAAGTGCTGATGCAAAAGCTTGAAATTCAGGTGGCATTTGTGCAGAAGCAGCTTTATAAGCTTGTTTTAATTGATCGTCATTCATTTGATCAATATTAAACATTGGGTTAAATGCTCTAGCAAAATCAATAGGACCAAAAAATCCTTGTAGAGCTCCCTGCCCAGGTTGAGTGATTAGATATTCTGAAATTTCACTGGTAGCAACAACTTGTTGAATCTCAATCCAAGCTTTGTAACCATCTACGGTTAATACATCCTCACCAGTCATAATTACTTGGAAAACGCTTTGTCCTCCAGAAGATGCAAAATACTCACCTAATTTTGATTGTGCCTGAATCTCAGGAGTATCAAGTTCTCCACCAAAACTTGTGCTCAACTCCTCGGCCTGTGTAGCCATGTATCCGAAGAATCCAGTTAGAAGAAGTACGACTAAAATTGTTACGACGGGACGTTTTGTTGCTGCTGAACTAAAAAAGTTTGTCAGTGCTTTCATTAAATTAACTCCATTTTTTTAAACTTGTCTAATAATAATAAATCCTCGGTTTAATCTATAACTCTGGAAAACTCTTTCTCATTAATTACACAGAAATAGGTTTTTTTACTTATTTTTAAATGCTGTAATATTGCTTTATGAAAAAATATTTATTTGCAGTAATTTTCTTCCTGTCGATGACTCCCTCCGTCGCCTTTGCTGATGAAGATAACGATGTTCAAAAATCTAATAGAATAGATAACTACGAGACAATGACAATATCTCAATCTGGAAGTTTATTCTACAGCGTCACAAATGAAATAATTCAGGGCGCAAAAAATCTAAATACTAATTTAAGTTTTATTGGAAGGGCTAATGTTGGATTAGAAAAAATTACGGATGAATACGGTAATGAAAAATTATCGACTAAAAAAGATTATCTCTATAGCATCTCAGTAAAAACTGTTGAAAAAGATTTTGTGAAATACATATATCCGAAAAAAATATCAGAAAAAATTAACGAAGACTTAATCATCATTTCGGAACTGACTGCAAATTTATACTCTATTCAAATTGGAGACATTATTCACTTAGTAGGACTTAATGGAGAACCCATGGAGATAGTTGTTGGAGATATCATTCCAGATTCAGAATTAGGTTGGTTTGAGGCAGTTGTGAATAAAAAAACTGGTTTCAATCTTGGAATCTACAGAAATATTCAAGCAATTATATGGGATAACAAA